>DASULB010000426.1:0-16795 GCA_036278455.1 Chitinophagaceae bacterium
TCATTTCGAGGACATCGTTAATAATTTAAGGAAAGGTAAACCTACATTTTCAATAAAATAATTTCTCACTGAATCAATGGAGAGGTCAATACTTAAAAGTTTTTTTATGGACAGGTTATAGGTATTTATTTTCAAACAGAAATTAGCAGAAGCAATTTGAGTTGCGTCAAAGAGCAATTCAATCATACATTCTCCATTAAAAAAACCTTTGGCAATCCATATATATTTGGGTAATGGATCAATTAGTATGCGATACTTCAACGAAGTAGGTATTAGCTGAGATTCGTGAACAGATTTCTTAAAATCATTAGAGGAATCTATATAAATATCCCAATTGATTTCAGCGGAAGCTAGACGCTTTGAAAAATAAAAATCGACCCATCGTATTTTCATATAAATATTCTCAAAAGTTAGTCGTATTTTATTGTGTATGGGAATAATTACACTAACTAGTTCGGCTGGCTGATGTGAACCGTCCGCCGTAATCCAACCTGTTTCTATTCTGCCATCAGAAGTAAACCCAAGCTTTGAGAAAGGGCCTATTTGATCATCATGGACATATAAATTCTCAATTTTTGAAGCTTTCAAAGGCATTTCCCTCGTTTTTGGATACTGTATATCGTTAGACATTTTATAACCAGTAACGCATATTAAATGAGCCCCTATTCCCACGAAATTAATCCCTAGTAAAACAGGTAATCCCATTTTGTTGTAGGCATAAATGAAGGCCTTCAAGTAATTAATATTCTTCATGCCAGTAAACTTGCTGCTATTTCGTAATTCCGATACTAAACCTACTGATTCAATGGCATTCCCGATTTGATAATAATCTAAACCGCTATTAGGAAATGTCCTACCCGAAGAGTCAAAAAGATTTTTAGCTGATTTAGTTATATCACTAGGCGAGGGAAGAGGTGTCTGGAAAAAGTCAGATGTTTTATGAAAAGCGGTCCATAACGCACTTGATGCACAAGCGCCAACTACAGAATCCTGTTCCTGAAATGCAAGAGAATTTATATGAAGTTCCTTCCCAAATAAATTTATCTTATAGTTCTTTAGTGAGGGAAAAAATCTCTTATTGGTGCTTGTATGATTATAAGTTTTTAGTACGGTGGCACCAATTGGAATAGATGGCAATGGTTTGACTACTATATAACCCAAATAGGCATCCCATAGTTGTTTGCTTTGACTTGAAAGATTTCCAACTGAATTGCTAAACTTCTTTTTAGAAAAGGAGCAGGAGAAGAAATGAACTCTCTTGCAAAAACGTCCATAATCGCTAAAACAAGTAGAATAATAGCTCGAATAATCTATCAAATATGATTTACTGATATATCTATTTTCAATGACAATCGTTCGAGCGTTTAAACCATCTCTGTTTGAACCCAAATATTCTAGAAAGTACCGATAATGTCTTTTGGGCTTTACCTGATCTGCAGACATCAGATGATTGGAAAGCGCTTCTGCTAAATTATTTGCAGAGAATGGAATAACGTAGAAACTGGGTTCGGGCAAGATAAAATAAAAATTATACTGTGAAATTGAAGCCTAATTTCTCTGGATTTACTATTGCTCCTTCCATTACAGATTTTATTTCCTGATTTACGCGTTCAATTTCTTTTAAAACGGAACTGCTGTTGAAGTCTGTAGTTTCAGAAATGGCTATAACCTGCTGATTCACTTCTTTTGTTTTGAGATCGTTCTTGTTATCTGCTGGTAGCATAGGGGTAAGATTTGTAAATTAGGCTAGATTTAAAAATAACTTTTGCATTAATATGCACTACTGCCGTGGTCCATATACAGTATAAGAATCTACAAATTGCGTACAAAGATGATCATTTTTCACGTAAGAGGGTGTTAAGAATGGACGTTTGTATGCAGAATGGCAATGTATGCAAATGATTATTTATTGTGTAAACTATATCATATTCATAATCAATATTTTATAAATACACCCAATATGTATATAATGTTTAAGAATAATTAAAATTTATATGTAAGTGTAAAATTTTCGATATTATATAATAAAATAGGCTTTTTAGTAGATATTATTATATAGATTCAATATATTTTAGAATATTGAACCAAAATACAATAATACCTTTTTATATTTGTGAAAATCATCCTAAGTCAATGTCTATATCTGGTAATTCCTTTTATTCAATTCACGACTTTCTTCTTTTATTGTCTAATGTAATCGACCATGGAGAAAGTTGTTCAAAAATCAAAGTTAATCATATCAAAAACAGCAGTATAAAGTTTAGCCAAAGCCCTCCCCCGAAATCCGTCCTACAGGGGCTATAGGATCGGCAGATAGGTTTTCCCTATTAAAACATAGAATTAATTGATGTGGTTTTAGCAAAATTTTCATCATCTTAGATACACACCCGTGGAGTTATTCACTTATAAAACCTATAAAAATGGGAAACAATTCAAACGATACCGGTAAATGCCCGTTTCATCACGACAGGATGCACCACAATGTGGACGGGGGCGGCACCCGAAACAGCGAGTGGTGGCCTAACCGGTTAAACCTGGATATCCTGCGTCAGTATTCACCTTTGTCCAGCCCCATGGATAAGAACTTCAATTATGCGGAAGCCTTTAAAACTCTCGACCTGGAGGCCGTGAAAAAAGATCTTCTTGCGCTCATGAACGACTCACAGGACTGGTGGCCGGCAGATTTCGGGCATTATGGCCCCCTTTTTATTCGCATGGCATGGCATAGTGCCGGCACTTATCGCGTGGGTGATGGTCGTGGTGGCGCCGGTGAAGGACGTCAACGTTTTGCCCCGATTAACAGCTGGCCCGATAACGTGAGCCTTGATAAAGCCCGCAGATTGCTTTGGCCTGTCAAACAAAAATATGGCCGTAAAATTTCATGGGCAGATTTAATCATTCTTTCCGGTAACGTGGCAATGGAATCGATGGGTTTTAAGACCTTCGGTTTTGCGGGTGGCCGTGAAGATGCATGGGAAGCGGATGAAACTGCATATTGGGGTTCCGAGGATAAGTGGTTGGGTGGTGATCTGCGTTATGCCCATGGCTCCGAGGGAGTGGAAGAGGGTCATGCCGTACTGGTGTCCGACGACGATGCGGACGGTGATATTCACTCCCGCGATCTGGAAGAACCACTTGCTGCCTCGCAAATGGGCCTTATTTACGTAAATCCTGAAGGTCCCGACGGTAATCCTGATCCCCTTGCCGCGGCAAAGGACATCCGGGTCACTTTTGGCCGCATGGCAATGAACGATGAAGAAACGGTTGCGCTGATAGCAGGCGGCCATAGCTTTGGTAAAACCCATGGCGCAGCTCCCGCCACGCACGTTGGCAAGGAGCCTGAAGCCGCTGACATGGAAATGCAAGGCCTGGGCTGGAGCAACAGTTATGGTTCCGGCAGGGGCGCCGACACCATTACGAGCGGACTTGAAGTAACATGGACGAAAACACCTACCGAATGGAGCAATAATTTCTTCGAAAATCTGTTTGGCTTTGAGTGGGAACTCTCTAAAAGCCCGGCCGGCGCACATCAGTGGGTAGCCAAAAATGCGGATCATATTATACCTGATGCCCACGATGGTTCGAAAAAGCATTTGCCCACGATGCTTACTACCGATCTTTCTTTAAGGCTAGACCCGATTTATGAAAAAATATCCAGGCGCTTTTTGGAAAACCCCGAAGAATTTGCTGACGCCTTTGCCCGGGCATGGTTTAAATTAACACATCGTGATATGGGTCCCCGTACGCGTTATCTGGGCCCGGATGTGCCGGCAGAAGAGATGCTTTGGCAAGATCCTGTTCCTGCAGTGGACCATATATTAATAAATGAAAGCGACGTGGCTGCCCTGAAGGCAAAAGTACTGGAATCCGGATTGAGCGTATCGGAGTTGGTTTCCACAGCATGGGCTTCAGCTTCCAGCTTCCGTTATTCTGATAAACGCGGGGGTGCCAACGGCGCCCGCATTCGTCTGGCTCCTCAAAAAGACTGGAAGGTAAATAACCCGGTACAGTTGCAAAAAGTATTGCATATCCTGGTGGCCATTCAACAAGCATTTAACGGTGACCAAACAGACGGTAAAAAAATATCACTGGCAGATTTGATCGTGCTGGCCGGTTGCGCAGGTGTTGAACAAGCAGCGAAAGATGCGGGATATGAGGTTACGGTCCCCTTTACAGCCGGCCGTATGGATGCTTCCCAGGAGGCAACAGATGTTGAATCCTTCAGCTATCTGGAACCCTTTGCTGATGGTTTCCGCAACTACCGCAAATCAAAATCTCGGGTATCTACTGAAGAATACCTGATAGATAAAGCTCACCTGCTCAACCTTACGCCTCCTGAGTTAACGGTGCTGGTCGGTGGTATGCGTGTATTGAACACTAATTCTGATGGGAGCCAACATGGTGTTTTCACGTCGCGTCCGGGTCTTCTTACCAACGATTTTTTCGTCAACCTGCTCGACATGCGTACCCAGTGGAAGGCAGTATCCGAAGACAAAGAAGTTTATGAAGGCTTCGACCGTGCCAACGGCAAAAGAAAATGGAGCGGTACACGTGCAGATCTGGTATTCGGCTCTCATTCAGAACTGAGGGCTATTGCAGAAGTATATGCAAGTCCCGATGCTCGTGAGAAGTTTGTGAAAGATTTTGTAGCCGCATGGAATAAAGTGATGAATTCGGACAGGTTTGATTTGGCTTGAATAGACTATCTTCTGCAGCATAGACCTGAATACACCGCGGGGCTCATTGTCGGCACATGCTCTCGACGGGGTCTATACCCTTAGTCTATACATCTACAGGATTTATAGCGATAGCCGGCAGTATATTTTGATGATGATCGTAAGCATTATTCAGCCATCTGGCTTCCCTCTTATTCTTTAACGAATTCCTTTGTGCTCCTGACGGTATCAATCGGCCGAACTAATTTTTCTATTTCCGCACGTTTTGGTTCCAGGAAGGGCGGTAAAGACAATTTTTCACCAAGCGTTTCATACGGTTCATCACCCATAAAGCCAGGGCCGTCTGTGGCAAACTCAAACAATATTTGTGGTGCAACCCTTGCGTACAGCGATTCGAAAAAGAAACGATCTACATAACCGGATGAAGGCAAGCCAATATTGTTTAACCGCTCAATCCACTGATTCAATTCGGAACGATCTGCTACGCGGAAGGCAGCATGGTGTATGGTGCCAAAGCCTTGGCGGGCCTGCGGGAGACTTGCATTAACTTCTACAATAACGGAGGCGCCATTGCCACCTTCGCCCATTTCAAATAAATGAAAGGATTCTTCCTGTTCCGTCTCTTTAAACAGAAGAACTTTTTCCAGCACTGCTTTCAGGGAATCAAAATCTGCAGTCCGGACAAAAACAGGACCTAAACCGGTGATGGCATGTTCCAGTGGAACCGGACCCTTTTGCCAGGCGGTGCCTGAGCCCACTCCCTTATTCAATTCGTCTGATATCAGTTGATATTGCTGATCGTCTAAATCAGAAAACGAGAGTGTTTTTTTACCAAACTGTTCATTGATGCCGGTGTGTTTCACTTCCAGGCGATCAAAGCGTTTTACCCAATAGTCCAATGCCGTATCAGCCGGAACGCGGAAGGAGGCTTTTGAAATCTCGTTCGTGCCATGCACTCCTTTCCGGATACCGGGAAAATCAAAGAAAGTCATGTCGGTTCCGGGATTGCCTTTGTCATCGGCAAAGAATAAATGATAAGTTTGAATATCATCCTGGTTTACCGTTTTTTTCACCAATCGCATTCCTAAAACATAGGTGAAAAAAGCGTAGTTCTTTTCCGCGTTGCTTGTAATGGCGGTTACATGGTGGATTCCTTTTAGAGGGTTCATTTTTTAATTTTTTTTGTTTTCTCCGGGCGATCTACAATGGTTTGGAAAGATGTTGAGGACACTAAGCTGATAATTTATGATGGGTATCTGCCTACCGCTATTCATGAATAGGTGATGTGCACTAAACTACGAAATTTGGTTCTCAAAAATGCAAATTAACTTTGGCACGAATAAAGGTCAACTTCACTACCATGAGGTTTACTGCGGTATTTCACCGTGCCGCTTTCTTTGAAAGGAGCTTGCCTCCGGTACCGGCAATGGCAGATCGCGTGGCGACTTTGTCTCCGCATGGGAAAGCGGCCCTTTTTAGAAGAAATTGTTTACCGCTCATGCTGCCATCCTGCAATTTCATGCATGGTAGGCATCAATGTTTCATACATCCGTGAGAAAACTTCAAAATTTCTATGGTATAAGTCAGCCTCTTTTTCTCGCGGAGTAAAGGTTTTGGTTACCGGAATGAACTTGTCGGCCTGGTCCCAGGAAGATATTATGCCAAGCGCGCGCATGCCCAGCAGCGCGGCGCCTACCGAAGAAGCATCACCACGGCCGGAAACTTTTACTTCTTTGTTGAAGGTATCGGTAAGCATCTGGACCCATGCAGGGGAGCGGGTAAAGCCCCCACTTACATACACATTGCTGATGGGTCTTTTGGGTGTTTCCAGAATCCGCACGCTGTCAAATAACGAAAAACAAATGCCTTCCAGCACCGCCCGCATAAAATGTTTTCTTTCATGTTTGTAATGTATTCCTATAAAAGCGCCCCTTGCGCGGGCATCCCACATGGGTGCCCTTTCCCCCAGCAGGTAGGGCAAAAATAAAAGCCCGCGGCTTCCCGCTTCGGATCCCATGGCCTCATGCACAAAATCATCATAACTCGTCTGCCCGCCACCTTCTTTCATAAAATGGGTCCGGAACCAATCCAGCATCACGCCCCCGTTGTTGATGGCGCCGCCGGAAATAAATTCCTTTTCCAGCAACAGGTAGTTGAACAGCCGTTGCTTTTTGTCAGTGATCGGTTTATCAATAAAGAGGCGTACCGCCCCGCTGGTCCCGATCGTGGCGGCCAGTTCGCCTTTCATGGTGACGCCGGTGCCCAGATTGGCCAGGCAGCCGTCACCTGCACCGGGGACAAAGGGTGTGTCGGGTTCAAGACCCATTTGTTTTGCGTAATCCTTCTTTAATCCTTTAAAGAGCTGTAAAGGACTCACCGGATCGGCCAGACGTTCCTTTTTGATGCCGATCAGATCAAGCGCAGGATCATACCAGCGCAAGGCGGTATGGTCGAACAGGCCCGTGGCGGAAGCAAGGGAATAATCGATCGGGTATTCACCGAACAACTGTGAAAAGACGTATCCCTTGATGCCGATGAAACGGCTGGCCTCCTTAAAGCTTTTTCTATTTTCTTCTTTCCACCACAGCAGCTTGCACAGCGGTGACATGGGATGGATCGGTGTCCCCGTATGCGTATAAATGGCGGTGGCTGCTTTTTGCGCTTTTAATTTTTCTGCCTCCTTCTGGCTTCTCCCATCCGACCATATGATCAGCGGGCTTAAAGGTTCTCCTTTCCCATTCACAGCCATCAGGCTGTGCATGGCGGAGCTGAAAGAAACACAGCGTGGATTACGGCCCTTCATTTCTTTTACAACCGCATGAATGGCCCCTGTAACGGCTTTGAGTATTTCATCTGGGTCCTGTTCACTAAAGGAGGGTCTGGGATGCTTGGTGGTACATGTGATCTGATGCTGGCAAAGGATCTCGCCTTTCAGGGAATAGGCCAGCGCCTTGCTGCTGGAAGTGCCGATGTCGGCGCCGATAATATAATCGGCCGGTTGTTTCTTACTGGTGTTCATCAGAGTTTATATTGGCAGGATGTAAAAGTAACCTATCTGTCATCAGGCAGGGAAAAATACGAAATAATAATTTCTTTATCCGGCCATCCAAATATTTGACTGGTCCAGGGCGTCATCTCCCGTTGAGATGGAAAGTTTCTTTTGAGGTCTCATCAATACCCGTTACCTTAACGGTAAGATGGTTTTATGATGATGACCGGCAGCGTATTGCATGATGCGCCTGGACCGGCCCTGGCCATACCTATGAATACAACGTTTAAACATATCGGATCTCGTATTTCCCAAAATGATACGCAGGCCTTAAAGGGACTGTATGACCTGCTGGGAGATAAATTGCTGCAGTTTGCCATGGCCATTGTATGTTCACGGGAGCTTGCCGAAGAGGTCGTGCAGGATGTATTCATCAGGATATGGGAAAGACGTCACCGTTTGCATGAGATCGATAATCTGAAATGGTACCTCTATGTGATCACGCGCAACATCAGCGTCGATTATCTTCGAAAACACCGGAAACGGCGGGTGGTGGCCCTGGAGGAGGTATGTTTGCCCGAGTACCGTCTGGTGGCGACACCCGAAGATCTGATGGTGACAGCGGAGATCCTGGACAGGATTAACCAGGCCATTAATAACTTGCCCCCGAAATGCCGGTTGATCTTTAAGCTGGTCAAAGAGGATGGGCTGAAATACAGGGAGGTGGCCGGGTTGCTGAACCTTTCGGTAAAGACGGTGGACAATCAACTGGGCATTGCCTTAAAAAAACTGAACGCTTCCATAGCGCCCGTGTTGCAGGCGCAATTTCCCGCCGAGACGAGCTCTTCTTCCGGTGACCAACGCCTGTAGTTTTCCCTTATGTGTGATCCTGAAAATATATTTTCTGTTTTTTTGGGGGTATGGCGTCTTCAGGAACGTCTTATAATAAAGACTTATTTTAAAGACTTTTCGTATAAATCATTCTCAGGTGCAAGACGACCGGCTATGGATATTGGTGGCAAAAAGACAGTGTGGAGAAGCATCGGAAGATGAACTGGCGGAGTTAAAGGGATTATTAAAAGAGGATCTTTTTTCCGGTTTCTCAGCGGAAATGACCGACAGATTGTGGAAGATGCCCCTGATCTCCGTGCCGGATGACCGGCAAAAAAATAAGCTGACCTGGAATGAAGTGGAAAAGCGCATCCTCGGTCATGGGAAACGTGCTCAGCAAAGAGAAAGGGTGGTGATGATGCGGTGGCTGGCGGTCGCAGGCCTGGCGTTGTTATTGGCGACGACGTTTTTTGTATGCCAAAGACAACGGAAAGAAAGCAAGACAGGGCATTTCAGTCCAGGCCATACCAGTGTTGCACAAAAAGCCGGATCACCTGTAGAACTCCCCGATGGCACACAGGTATGGCTGAATAAGAACTCCCGGCTGACCTATGACAAGCATGATTTTGGGTTGCGGGATCGGGAAGTCACTTTAAAGGGAGAGGCGTTTTTTGACGTCACCGGGAATGAGCAGATGCCCTTTGTTATCCATGCGGGCAAGGTGAAAATCAAGGTGCTGGGTACCGCCTTTAATGTAAAGGCCTATCCCAGTGACAAAGCGGTGGTAACGACCCTGATCCGGGGAAAGGTCGCGGTCTCATTTTGCGGACACAGTGTGATGTTGAAACCCGATGAAAAGATTATTGTTCCGCTGGAGGCGCCGGATAGATTGCATGCCATCAGTGTTGACTCGCTGTATAGCCTTACAACCGTAGTGAGGAGCGAAGCCGGTATGATCCCGGAGACTTCGTGGATGAAGGGATCGAAGGGGAAACTGAGGTTTGATAATGAGACGTTTGGTATACTGGCAGGAAGGCTGGAGGCGCAATACGGTCTGGAATTCAGGTTTGCCAATGACCGTTTAAAGCACCTGCGGTTTTCAGGGATGGTGGACGCCGAAACGATCGAAGTGACTTTGAAGGCTATGCAGTTGTCAAGACATTTTAATTTTCACATCAGTGGCAATATCATTTATATCGAAGATTGAAAATAACAGACCTATGATATAACAAAAGCAGTTGAGAACCGCACTTATTTTATAAAAAAGGGAGATGATGGCGTCATCTCCCCAGACGGAAAACACGATCGGCATCCCTGTTACGGTAACCGGTATATATTTATCCATCTTGACAATGTAAAAGTATGAAAAAAAAACATCTGGGAAAGCCCTCTGGCCTTCCGGGAGGCCTTTCGAGGGCGCTATTGATCATGAAGTTAACCTGCCTGTTGCTCATTTGCGGTTTTTTGCAAGCCCGCTCAGCCGCTTACTCACAAGAAAAGATCACTCTTTCAGTGGAAGGGGTGAGTGTCAAGGATGCGCTCAGGGCCATACAGCAACAAACAACCTATCAGCTTATTTACAGTGATGATATTCTTCCCCAAAAGAATAAGGTAAGCATTTCAGTAAAAGACGCGGGGATTGCCACGGTGATGAGCCACGCCCTTGCCGGGACACACCTCACTTATAAAGTATTGGAAGGGAGGCTGATCGTGCTAATGCCCAGGGGCGGAACGATGGTGAAAGTCTCGGGCACAGTGAAAAACGCCAAAGGGGAGCCATTGATAGGGGTGACTGTAAAAGTCAAAGGAGGAAGCGGGGGAACCGCCACACAGGCGAACGGAGCGTTTAGCCTGGAGGCCCCCGATAGCGCGACCCTTGTGTTTAGTTATGTGGGATATGAGCAAAAAGAAGTCGCCTTGCATGGGCAGACCACTCTGGAGATAACCCTGAAGGAGGCCGCGAGCAGTTTGAATGAAGTGGTGGTGGTCGGTTACGGGACGCAAAAGAAAAGCGATCTGACAGGCTCCATCGCTACCGTGAACTTTGATTCCGTCCTTGCAAACCGTCCGATTACCAATGCTTCCCAGGCACTTGGCGGTAAGGTCACCGGTTTGTGGGTGAGCCAGAACTCCGGTAAGCCCGGTAGTGACGGGGCCCAGTTAAGCGTCAGAGGCTGGGGAACGTTGAACAACAATGCGCCACTGGTCCTGATAGACGGGGTAGAGGGTTCCATCAATGAGGTGAATCCGAACGACATCGCAAGTGTCTCCGTTTTGAAGGACGCAGCCAGCGCAGCGATCTATGGGTCTCGGGCCGCGAACGGCGTGATATTGATCACCCTTAAATCCGGAAGCTATAATCAAAAGCCAAAGGTAAGCCTTGCCAGTTATGTGGGGGTGCAATCCCTGGGAAGAAGATATGATATCATTGATAACAGTGTCACCTACATGAATTTATGGAACCAGGCGCTCGTCAACCAGGGAGGGGACAAGCTGTTTCCCGATTCTGTGATCAATGGCTTTAAGAACAACCGCGATCCCTACAAATATCCCAACACCAATTTTTACGATTATGTATTTAAGAAGGCCGCCGTTACGGATCATAACCTGTCGGTCAGGGGCGGCTCGAAAGATACGAAATATTACATGTCCTTCAATTACCTGGACCAGGAGGGCATCATGCTCCATACAAATTCCAAACGCTATGGCCTGACCCTTAACCTGGAGTCCAGGATCAATAAATGGTTCAGGCTCGGCGGTCGCATCAATGGCATGCGGAAAGTTTCCGAGGAGCCTTATGACATCGGCCGGGTATTATACATATTCGCCAACGGGGCTTACCCGTTCACCGCCCCTTATACCCGGGATGGCAGTTTTGGCGCACCCGAGGCCATCAGTAACGGGGCGCCGATCGTCGGCAACAGAAACCCGTTGATAGAAACAGCGAACGGGCAAACCCGGTATGAAAACAATTTCCTCAAGATGAACGCCTACGCGCAAATTGATTTTACCGATTACCTGTCACTGAAAACGAATTTATCCATCCAGTATAACCATAACCTGGAGGACCGGTATAATCAGTTGCTTTACGGTTATACCAGTACGGGAATACAGGCGATCAACCTGGATTATGTCACCACCCTGGAAGCAAGCAGAACGGGTAATGACAGCTATTACAATACCTGGTACAATACCCTTGATTTCGACAGGACCTTTGGCGACATACACAGGGTCTCGGCGACCCTGGGCATGCAGGTGGAAAATACGGTGTTAAAAAACGATTTTGCGCGTAGGACAGATCCGCCCAAGGAGGGCCTGACGCAGGTGGACGCGGGTACCAGCGGTATCCAGGCGAACGGCAATTTGAATAAATTGCGGATGCTTTCCTATTTCGGACGCCTGGATTATACCCTGGCAAATAAATATTTACTGGAAGTGAATTTCCGGGCCGATGCATCTTCCCGTTTCGCAGAGGGTCACCGGTGGGGTTATTTCCCCGGTGTATCCGCGGCATGGAAGCTGGGTCAGGAGAAATTCATCCGGGATCTTGACGTATTCTCGCATTTAAAGGTCCGCGCTTCCTGGGGAGAATTGGGCAATGAAAATATCAACGGGTACTGGCCGTATCTGACGGTGATCGACCAAAGCAATGCGCTGAGCTACAATTACGGCGGCGCCCTCGCGCCGGGTGCGGCCGTGACGGCGCTCGCCAATGGCGTCATCAGCTGGGAGACCGCCACCACCAAGGATGTAGGGCTGGACTTCGGTTTCCTGGATGACCGGCTGACAGGGTCGGTGGATCTCTTTCATAAAGTAACCAGTAACATCATTGTTCAGTTACCCATTCCGCTGGTCATGGGTGGCGTTACTGCACCTTATGAGAATGTCGGTGAAATGCTCAACAAAGGGCTGGAGATCAACCTGAATTACGCCCGGGGCGCTTCAGGCCGTGAGGAGTTTGGATACCGCCTCGGTGTCAACCTAACCTATGTGGATAATGAGGTGACCAGATTCAGGGGCGGCAAGTCACCGGACCAGCTCTATCTCATCCGCGAAGGATATTCCTATAAGGAATTGTATGGGTTAAAGGCTATAGGGATCTTTAAAAGCGACGAGGAGGCGGATAAATACATGTATGCGAACGGCTATTCGCCCAAAGCCGGGGATATCAAGTACGAGGACGTCAACGGCGACGGAAAAATCGGCTTTGAGGACAAGATGGCGTTGGGAAATACCATCCCCAAATTTACTTATGGATTTAACCTTGGTTTCTCCTACAAGGGTTTTGACCTCAGTATCCTGATGAAAGGGATTGCGGGCGTATACGCCTATACCTCTAACGCCTGGACACAGCCACTGGGCATTTCAGGCGGAACGATCACCAAACGGTGGAAGAACGCCTGGACCCCCGACAATACCCAGACCGACATTCCGGCCATAAAGGTCAATAATACCTGGAATAACCAGGAGTCTTCTTTCTGGGTAAGCGATATTTCATTTCTCAAAGCCGAAAACGTTCAGCTGGGATACAGCTTTCCCGCTTCGCTCACCTCACGCCTGGGTCTGAGCAAACTCTATGTTTACCTGAATGGACAGAACCTGTTTTCCATCGTGAACAAGGACTATGAAGGTTTTGATCCGGAAAGGAACACTTTTAACTCAGGGGACAACTTCTACCCGATCCCCCGGATCCTGAGCTTTGGAATAAACGTTGACTTCTAAAAATGTAAAATATGAAAAGGATCTTCCTATATAGCTTAATAGCTTTGTCATTGCTTGCTTTTAACGGCTGCAAAGAGAAGTATTTAAATGTTTTTCCGGAAGACAGGATCACCTCCGTCAGCTTCTGGCAGGATGAAAATGACGTTAAACTGGCGCTGAACGGTATTTACAGCATGCTGCGGGATCACTCAATATATGGTTATGGACCCGGACTGGATGCCTGCACTCCCAACGCCTACCAGTGGGCCTATTGGGAGGGCTACGAGCAGCAGATAGGAGACGGATCGCTGACCACGGCAACGCCCGGAATAGTGACGGGCCGGTGGACAGCCTGCTACGGGATCATCTCCAGGGTGGATTATTTTCTGGAAAACATCGGTAAGGTTAAGCTTGATGATGAAGCCTCGAAAACATATATCGGGGAAGCCCATTTTTTAAGGGGCGTCGCCTATTCATTGCTGGCGGAAACCTATGGCGGCGTGCCCATCGTCGACTCCACGCTTGCCACCGGGCAGGCGAGGCAGGTCAAACGGTCCACTTTGGAACAGACCTGGGGCAAAGCAATTTCCGACTATGACATAGCGATCGGCGATCTGGGTGTTACCGCTCCCGAGGCAGGCAGGGCCACCCTGGGGGCCGCGTTGGGCATGAAAATGAGGGCCTACCTGTACCAGGATAAATATCCCGAAGTATTGAAAGTGATCGCCCGGATTGATTCGCTGGGTGTTTATTCCCTGTATCCCAGTTACCATGGCATGTTCCAGGTAGAGAACGAGGATAACCAGGGGGTCCTTTTCGATGTGCAGTTTATCGCCGGAGAGAACGGGCAGGGCAGCATCTTCGATCGCTATCTTCAGCCACAAAACCTGAAGTATGGCATCAGCGGGTCGAATTCGGATGCGCCTACCCAGAACCTGGTGGATGCCTATGAGATGATCGACGGCTCAAAAGTAGATCCTGCCCATCCTTACAAGGGACGCGATCCCCGTCTGGATTTTACGATCCTTCGACCGGGCGCTTATTTCCAGGGACAGCTTTATCCCGTGGAGATAAAGAACCATACCGGCCAACGGGTGGGTTTCGGGTACCGGAAATATACGATCGAGAACATGACTGTCATTCCTACCCAGTCGCCGCTGAACTATATCGTGTTGCGGTACGCGGATGTGATCCTGTCCAAGGCAGAGGCCCTCATTGAGACTGGTCAGGATATAGATGAAGCCATCTCCCTGATCAACCGGATCAGGACTGAACGCGAAGACGTAAAGATAACTCCCCTGCCTCCGGGTCTTTCGCAGGCGGATGCGCGGAAGGCACTGAGGCATGAGCGCCGCATTGAATTTGCGCTGGAGGGAACTTACTGGCCGGATATCAAACGCTGGAACATCGGCGCCGACATTTATCCCGTAGAGGTGCGCGCTGCTGACGGAAGCCTGATCGAGACAAAATTTCCCAAGGGATATCAGCAGCGGTACAATCTGCTGCCTATTCCCGAGAGTGAAATATCGCTGAACCAAAACCTGAAGCAGAACCCCGGCTGGTGATTCCGGGCAATCTTTTGTTTTGAATTGCTGATTTTTATATAACGCGTAAAACTATTTTATATCTTTAGAACTTGTTTCAAGGCCTAAAACCTCCTCCATGAAATTAAAAAAGAGTACTTCACGCCGTGATTTTATTAAAAATTCCTCCCTTGCCATTACGGCTTTCACCATCGTTCCGAGATTTGTACTGGGCAGGGGCTTTACCCCGCCGAGCGACCAGCTGACCAAGGCGGTCGTCGGCATCGGCGGCATGGGCCGCAACCATTTTCCTTACAATGGCACCCGGGTCGTGGCCATCTGCGATGTGGATAAAAACCACCTGCAACAGGGGTTGGATATCTTGAAAGACAAGGGTGTAAAGGCCTTTCACGATTACAGGGAGCTGATACAACTGCCCGAAGTGGACATTGTGCATGTTGCCACGCCGCCGCACTGGCATGGCATCATCGCAGCGGATGCGGCCCGCGCTGGGAAGGACGTTTTTTGTGAAAAGCCCATGACCCGTACCATCGGGGAAGGAAAGCGCCTGGTCGAAGTGGTTGATCAATACGAGCGTATCTTCCGCCTCAACACCTGGTTCCGGTTTAAGGATCAATTCTATGGTTTCGGCACGACGGTAAAGCCCATCAAAAAATTGGTGGAAAGCGGTCTGCTTGGCTGGCCCTTAAAGGTCACCATCGGGGCGACTACCGGTTTCAACTGGAAACTGGATATGTGGTCGGGAAAGCCCCACCTGCCTGTGATGCCGGTACCCCCTGAACTGGATTACGATTTCTGGCTGGGACCCGCGCCTTTTCACGGCTATAATCCGCTGCACGTGCATCAGAAATTCCGCGGTTATTGGGATTACGACGGAGGCGGACTGGGTGATATGGGGCAGCACTATATGGATCCTGTACAATATTTCCTGGGAAAGGACGATACCAGTCCCATCAGCGTGGAAGTGGACACCCCCCAGCAACATCCTTACGCCGTCAATGTCTGGCGGCGGATCGAATTTACTTACCAGGATGGCTGCAAGATCATCCTGGACGGGGAGGGAAAAGACGCGAATGCCCCCTACATCGAAGGGCCTAAGGGAAAATTGTATCCGAAGTTCCGTTCCGATATCCCCGATCTGGAAAAAAAGCTGGCGGCATATAATGATCCTGCTCCACAGGTGACAGATTTCCTCCAGGCTGTAAGGGAGCGGAAAAAATTCGCGTTGAACGAACAGAACGGCTTCAGGTCCTGCACGCTGGTGAACATGGCCAAGGTGGCCGTTCAACTGGGCCGGTCCTTGAAGTTCGATCCCGTCAAAGGCGAATTCATCGACGATGTCGCCGCTAACCGCTTATCCAATCAACCCATGCGGGCTCCCTGGGTGATGGGCTAATACCGCTATAACGCCTGTGTATCGCTAAATTCAACCATCAACGATTTGTTTTAAATAACCATCAATGAGAAAAATATCCTGCCTTCTTATTTTGTTATCAGGCCTTTTGGTATGCGGACCCGGCCGGATGAACGCCACCGCGCAAAGCAGCAGCGATGTGGCGGCTGTTTTATCAGATATGCCCGCCCATGATCAGCAGGCCTTCAACCAGAGCATGGAAGCCATGGGAGCGCTTAGGGAAAGTGAGTTGCAAAACATGGCGGTCGACTTGCAGTCAGCAGGGCAAGGCGATCCTACTCCGGTCAAGTACGCGCTGAACGGTTTTGCGGGCTATGTGATGCAACCCGGAAAAGAAACCCTGAGAAGCCGCTGTGTCCAGGCCTATGGCCAGGCGTTGGATAAGCTCAGCCGCCGGGCGGATAAGCAATTTCTGATCCGCCAGCTGCAGCTTATGGGAGAGGATGATGCCGTTCCCTTTATACAGCCTTTTTTAAAGGATGACTCCCTGGTCCATTCCGCGGCGCAGGCGCTGGCGACCATCCATACGCCCGCGGCGGAACAGGCCCTGATGAGCGCCCTTCAGGATGCGACCGGTAACAGGCGGACCGCACTGGTGGAAGCGCTGGGTGATTTCCGCAGCAGCGCGGCATTGCCGCTG
>DASULB010000427.1:0-14235 GCA_036278455.1 Chitinophagaceae bacterium
GGCATTATCTTACAAACGGCAAACGGACATTTCATTTTTCAGGCCGACTGGGACCAGATGGTCAACGCCGAGGTGCTGCACGCCGACCTCGCCGAGAACGCCAAACACGCTGACAAGCTGTCCCCCAAACAGGTGGACAGCATCCTGGAGCAATATATATTGCCGCCCATCGGCAGCCAGGAAGTGTGGGCGGCCGGAGTAACCTATATGCGAAGCCGTGACGCCCGCATGGAGGAGGCCAAAGCCGCCGGCGGCGGTGATTTCTACGACAAGGTCTACGGTGCCGAACGCCCCGAGTTGTTTTTCAAGGCGCTCCCCCACCGCGTGGCGGGTCATGGGCAGGCTGTCTATATACGGGAGGACTCCTCGTGGAACGTCCCCGAGCCGGAACTGACCTTATTTATAAATTCAAGGGGAGAGATCAGGGGATACACGGCCGGCAATGACATGAGTTCGCGCAGCATCGAGGGGGAAAACCCCCTGTACCTGCCGCAAGCCAAGGTATATGAGCGCAGCGCAGCGCTGGGTCCCTGCCTGTATGTACCTGAAAGCCCTCTTCCACCGGACACCGCCATCACCATGACCATTTACCGGAAAGGGAAGGCTGTTTTCACCGACTCCATAAAAATCGACCGGATGAAGCGTTCCCTGGAAGAACTGGCCGATTACCTGTACCGGGGATGCGATTTCCCGCAGGGAAGCTATCTGATGACGGGGACCTGTCTGGTGCCTGACAACGACTTTACCCTGATGGAAAACGATGTCACCGAAATCGATATCGAGCATATCGGAAAGCTGGTCAATACAGTGGAAACTTACAGAAAAAAATAAAAGCTACAGTTATTAAGTTCAAAAACACAAAACAGGTCGGAAGACCGGCCTTCGCACAGGAGGTTCATCCCTAAACCCAAATTAAAAACACATCTCATGAGAAAACTTATCCTATTGCTTGCAATAGCCGTCTCCTTTCAGGCCTACGGGCAAAGCGGAAAATTCAACGGGCTGAACATGAATATGGGCAACCTTTACAAGCTTTCCGATGCGAAGACCCGCTCCATCAGTCCGGAAAATCCCACCGGCGAACCGGGCAAGGGTGGAATGGCCACCCTGGAAAACGGCAACGCCCGTGGCGCTGCCCGCGACCTGGGACAGGGATGGAAGGTGAACCCTTATATCCACATCAAAGCCGGTCAGACGATCACCCTGGCGGACATCAGCGGCCCCGGCGCGATCCAGCACATCTGGATGACACCCACCGGCAACTGGCGTTATTCCATTATCCGGTTTTACTGGGATGATGAGACCACCCCCTCCGTGGAAGCGCCGGTAGGAGACTTCTTTTGCATGGGCTGGGGTCAATACGCGCAGGTCAATTCCCTGGCGGTATGTGTAAATCCGGGCAGCGCCTTTAACTGCTACTGGGTCATGCCCTTCCGTAAAAGATGCCGGATCACCATGACCAACATCGATACCAAAGACATGACGCTCTATTACCAGGTGGACTATACACTGACCGACGTTCCCAAGGATGCGGGGTATTTCCACGCGCAGTTCCACCGCGCCGATCCCACTCGGGGCGGCCTTGACACGTTGGTGCAGGGCATCAAAGGAAAGGGACAATATGTCGGGACCTACCTGGCCTGGGGCGTCCACAACAACGGCTGGTGGGGCGAAGGGGAAATCAAGTTCTACATAGACGGTGATACCAAATTCCCCACCATCAACGGTACCGGAACAGAGGATTATTTCTGCGGCTCCTATGATTTTGACACCAGGAAGAAGAACGCGGCGGGTGTAGAAACGACAGAATACACCGAATTCAGCAATCCCTATACCGGCCTGCCGCAGGTCATCCGCGGCGACGGGCATTATAATGTCATGCAACGCTTCGGACTTTACCGGTGGCATATCCTGGACCCCATCCGGTTCAACAGCAGCCTGACCGTTACGATCCAGGACCTGGGCTGGCGCAGCGAAGGACGTTATTTAAGGCAGCATTCCGACATCAGCAGTGTGGTCTACTGGTACCAACAGGAGCCCCATGCGCCGTTTCCAAAACTGCCCACCAAAGATGAGCTGGAGATCCATTAACCGGCAGGGAATCATGCTGTCCTTAAACATGAAAACAACTTTAAAGTACCATAAGATGAAAAAACAACGTTTATTGCTGCCAGTTGCCCTGGCGCTGGCCAGTGTTTCCTGCAACAACAGCGGGAAGAGCACCCAAAATAACCAGGCGCAGCACTATGCAAAAGGCACCTTCGGATACGACCTGAATTTCCTGCAAAAGCAGGATTCAGGTCTCGTAGTGCTAAAAAATAAGGACGGGGAGACCCAGCTGATCGTCTCTGCCAAATACCAGGCGAAAGTATTCACTTCCACCGCGCAGGGACTGGATGGCCAGAGTTTCGGATGGGTGCATTACCCTTCTTTTGATACGCTCGACGCGCACATGAACGCCTACGGTGGCGAGAACCGTTTCTGGCTGGGGCCCGAAGGCGGGAAATATTCCCTGTTCTTCATGCCCGGTAAAAAGATGACCTTCGACAACTGGCACACCCCCGCCCCTTTTGATTCTCAGCCCTGGGCGGTTGCCTCCACCGATGACTCCACATCCGTCACCCTGCACAAGGACATGCGGCTGGAAAATCACCGGGGTGCCGAACTCTCCATTTCCGTAAAAAGGAAAATTTCCCTGCTGAATAAATCCGCCATCGACGGGCAGCTTCATTTACCGGGCAACGATTCGGTATCGGTGGTAGGTTACCGGACTGACAATACCATCACCAATACCGGGGATTTCGACTGGACAGAAAAGACAGGGATGCCCTGCATATGGATCCTGGACATGTTCAACCCATCTCCCAGTACCGTCATCGTAGTACCCTTTCACAAGACATCCGACCATACGAAGATCGCCACCACTGACTATTTCGGGGAGATCCCCCCGGACCGCATCAAATACACCGACAGCATTTTACTGTTCAAGGCAGACGGAAAATCAAGGGGTAAGCTGGGGCTCACCGCCAAACGGGCCAAAGGCGTGCAGGGGAGCTATGATGCGGTGCATCATGTACTGACCATCGTCACCTGCCAGTTGGATCCTGATGCGCGCTACCTGAACCAGGAGTGGGATACCGTCAAGGCTGTTTTCAGCGGAGACGCACAAAATTCCTATAACGACGGCCCGCTGGCCGACGGGTCGCAGATGGGGCCTTTTTATGAAATGGAAAGCGTATCCCCCGCAGCCATATTGAAAGCCGGCGGTTCGCTGTCGCACAGCCAAAGCGTTTTTCATTTCACGGGAAATGAAAAATCGTTGGATCCCATTGCGCGGCAGATACTCGGGATTCCAATTGACAGCATCAGGAATGCCTTTAAATAGCGATTTTAACCTGCCATCAGCCGATCACCAGGGGCCGGGCCCGGGCAGCCCCATCAAACACTTCACCGGAAAACACGCATTGGCTTTCCGGTGTTTAATCCAAGAGCATGCAACATAAAGATAACCGCCGTTCTTTTTTAAAGAAGGCCGCCGTCAGCGGACTGGGCGCTACAGTCCTGCCTGGCTTTTTACTAAGACCGGCCGAAGCAGGACCGTTGCCGGACCATGCGGCCAAAGATCATGACGATCATAAAGAAAAGAAGCTGCCACAGGGCGCCCACGCTTACAACGGCACCTACACCGGAGACTACCTGAGCCGGGTCGGTTTCCCGATCGGTTGCATGGGTGCCGGGATGTTCTGTCTGGAAGGTACCGGCGCCATCTCTCACATGTCGGTACGCCATAAACCCGAACTGTTCAACGAGCCACCCATGTTCGCCGCCATCGCGGTAACAGGGGCAAAAAACGGTGCCAAGGTCCTGGAAGGTCCCGTCCCTGACTGGAAAAAGTTTGGTATGCGCGGATCAGGCAACGGCGATGCGGGTGCCACCTATGGGCTCCCGCGGTTTAACCACGCCGAATTTAAAGCGCGTTTCCCCTTTTGTCACATCGCGCTGAAGGACACGGACATCCCGCTGGAGGTGCACCTCAGTGGATGGAGTCCCTTCATACCCACCGACCAGGATAATTCAAGCCTGCCGGTAGGCGCGCTGGAATATCACTTTGCGAACAACGGCAAAGACACCGTCGAGGCCGTCTTTTCTTATAATACCAAAAATATCATCCTGCGGCCGGGGCAAGAGGGTAGCATAGGGAAAATAAACAACGGCTTTGTGCTGTCGGGAAAGCCCACAAAGGAAAAACCATGGCTGGCGTCAGATTTCGCCATCTTTACCGACGATGATCAGACCGTAGTGGATTACTGCTGGTTCCGCGGCGACTGGTGGGATCCCGTGACCATGGCCTGGAACACCATCAGGGAAGGAAAAATCAAGCAACAGGAACCGGTTCCCGACGGCGCCCCGGGCGCTTCGCTTTATGTACCCTTCAGCCTTCGTCCCGGAGCCAAAAAGACCATCCGCCTGATGATGGCGTGGTATGTTCCTGATTCGGATCTCCGGTTCGGGAAGGACGCTACACCCGAAGAACTGGAAGCGAAAAAGGCCTGTGACCCGGCCTCGGGTTGTTGCAGTTCCCCAGCGGCCCTGGGCCTCCAGGGAGACGACGTATATGCGACACCCCACTACAAACCCTGGTACAGCAGCAGGTTCAAGGATATCGCGGAGGTGGCCGGCTATTGGAAAGAAAATTATGATAAGCTGCACGCAGCTTCATCGTTGTTCTCTAAGACGTTTTATGCCAGCACCCTGCCGGATGAAGTGATGGAGGCCGTGGCCGCCAACCTGACCATCCTGAAATCGCCCACTGTTCTCCGGCAGGCCGACGGCAGGCTGTGGGCCTATGAAGGCTGTGGCGACAACGATGGCTGTTGCACCGGCTCCTGCACCCATGTCTGGAATTACGCCCAGGCCGTCCCGCATCTTTTCCCTGCGATGGAGCGGAGCCTCCGCCACACGGAGTTCTGCGAGGATCAAAGCGCGAAAGGGCACCAGATGTTCCGCGCCGATCTCCCCATCCGCCCGCTGAAACATGATTTCTACGCCGCAGCCGACGGACAGCTCGGCGGCATCATGAAGGTTTACCGGGAATGGCGTATCTCGGGTGATGAGACATGGGTGAAAAAAATGTACCCCGTGGTGAAAAAAAGCCTGGATTATTGCATCGAGACATGGGACCCGCGGCAAAAAGGCGTTGTAGAAGAGCCCCATCACAATACATATGACATCGAATTCTGGGGGCCCGACGGCATGTGCACCAGCTTTTACCTGGGCGCCTTAAGCGCATTGACAAGGATGGGAAAGTTCCTGGGGAAGCCTGTTTCCCGTTATGAAGCACTTTATAACAAGGGGAAACAGTACCTGGAACAGCAATTGTTCAACGGCGAATATTTCATTCAAAAGATTGAATACAAAAACCTGGATGCGGCGAACCCGGCCAAGGTGGGCGCGAAATCATTCGTTGGCAAATACTCCCCGGAAGCGCTGAAGCTGTTGCAGAAGGAAGGCCCCAAATACCAATATGGGACCGGTTGTTTGTCCGATGGTATCCTGGGGGCCTGGATCGCCGCGATGTGCGGCCTGGAAGATCCGGTGGACCCCGCCAAGACCCAAAGCCATCTGTTATCGGTGTACCGTTATAATTTAAAGGCGGACCTGAGCGATCATGCCAATCCACAGCGGCCATCCTACGCGCTGGGGCATGAGGGCGGGCTGCTGCTGTGCACCTGGCCCAAGGGCGGCCAGCTCGACCTCCCTTTTGTTTACAGCGACGAGGTATGGACCGGTATTGAATATCAGGTGGCTGCCCACCTTATGCTGATGGGCAAAGTGTCCGAAGGGCTGGAGATCGTCCGTACCTGCCGTAACCGCTATGATGGCCGTGTGCGCAATCCTTTTAATGAGTATGAATGCGGCAGCTGGTATGCCAGGGCCATGTCGAGCTATGGCATGTTGCAGGGCCTTACCGGCGTTCGGTACGATGCGGTGGATAAAGCGCTGTACATCGATTCGAAAACAGGTGACTTCACTAGTTTCTTATCCACTGAAACCGGGTTTGGAAATGTCCGGCTAAAAGACGGCGTCCCATCCCTGGACGTGCGTTATGGGAAAATACCGGTCGAAAAAGTATGGGTATCCGGCAAACAGGCCACGTTGGCTAAGGAGCCGGCATGAGATTCGCCGGAAACAGCATGGAGAGCGTTTTCAGCAGACGCCCTGGTTTGATGACCCTTATATCCACAAAATAAGTCCCTGGCCATAAAAACAAACCAAACATGTATGTACCCACCGTCAATATCAATGGAAACCGGATTCACATCATCACCCTCTGTTGCCTTGCCATGGTGGCAGGGATAAACAACTTCGCCCATGGGCAATCATCCGATAGCCCTCCTACTATCCCCATAGGTGCGGATGCCTACCTGAAATGGGACCAGTGGCCCACCCAAAGGATCGGAGACAGGGCTTATATGCGCAGTACCTACGATCGTTCCGGGGGGAACGAAGGTGCTGATGCCAGCCATTTTCTTTATATGGGTAATGAAGAGAAAAACGTCGCGCTGGATGTGGCAGGAAAGGGCATACTTTATTTCTTCCGCGCCAATCACTGGCACGGAAGCCCCTGGCATTTTGTAACGGATGGCAAAGATCATGAAGTCAGGGAAACTGCTACCGCGGATCCGGTGGATGCGGTCAAAAAATTCGACCGCACCCGGTTCATTCCACACGCGCCTTTTCCCGAGCCCCTGGCCTGGACCTGGAGCACCACCAAGGGAGCGGACCTGATCTGGACGCCCATTCCTTTTAAGCGCTCTCTGCAAATCGCCTATTCCAGGACCCATTACGGAACGGGCTATTTCATCTATCACCTCTTTGCCGGTGGTGCCAGGCTTTCCCGTCCCATTGATTCATGGAATCAGGAGGTTCCCGACCCGGCTGTTTTGAACCTGATCGATAGCGCAGGTATGGATATTGCACCAAAAAACATACAAAAAATAAACGGCGTGCTACCAGAAGCTACGCAAGGGAAGGCACTGCTCGCCGATATCAAAACAGCACCTGCTACGATCCGGGCTTTAAAAATCACCTTACCTTTAGAGAGTGCGATTGCCATGGAACGGTTGCGGCTGATCGTGACCTGGGATGACAGGAAGCAACCCTCCATCGACGCCCCCTTATGCCTTTTCTTTGGTGCAGGTACTTTATATAACCGGGATAAACGGTCGTTTCTTGTAAAAGGTTTGCCCCTGAATATCCGGTATGATTATGCCAATAATAGTGTGCAGTTAGCCTGCTATTACCCGATGCCCTTTTTCAAATCAGCCAGATTCGAAATCGCGGGCCTGACCTCTGCGGACACCGCTATTCATTACGAGATCCGTTACATGCCCTACCATGGCCAGGCAAACCAGGTGGGCTATTTCCACGCCACCTACCGTGACTTCCCTGAACCGGAACCCGGCCATGATCTGGTTTTACTCGATACCCGGGGGGCAGAAGGCAAAAAAGAGTGGTCCGGCAGCTTCGTGGGCACGTCCTTTATTTTCTCCCACCGCGGCGTGCTGGGAACCCTGGAAGGGGATCCCCGGTTCTTTTTCGATGACAGCCAAACCCCGCAGGGCTATGGTACCGGTACCGAAGAGTGGGGAGGGGGAGGAGACTACTGGGGAGGAAAAAACATGACGCTGCCCTTCGCGGGGCATCCTTGCGGAGCGGTCAACAAAAAATCAGCGAAAAATGATAAAGACCTGATTGAATCGGGATACCGGTTTCTGCTGGCCGACCTGATGCCATTTGGTTCCCGGGCGGTGATCCGGCTGGAACATGGCGGGGAGAACCTCTCTACCGAGCATTACGAAACCGTCACCTATTGGTACGGGCTTCCCGCCCCTTCCCTGCTCAAGACCGACTCGCTGGATGTAGGCAACCTGGCCAGTGAACGGCAGCATGACTACCGCTCGCCCGGAACCTCCCCTGTTCAGACACTTCACTCCCGTTATGAATGGGGCATTGACACGTTTCCTGCCCATCCCTGGGGAACACGTCCCGATCAGATACCCGGTTACAGGCAGTTGGCAGGTCATGAGGTATACCCTGCCCAAACCAGGAACGGACGGTATACGCGGAAAACTTCCACGTTCACGGTACAGATTAACCCCGCCAACTACGGTGTACTCCTCAGGCGCACGCTGGATTACAGTTTTCCAAATCAAAAAGCCAGGGTATACGTGGCCGCAGAGGATACCGCCGGCAAAACCACCTCCTGGACTTACGCGGGCATTTGGTACCTGGCGGGGTCCAATACTTGTGTCTACTCTAATCCCGGGGGAGAACTGGACAAACGCCAATACAAGGTAGAAACTTCCGACAGGCGGCTGAGGGATGATGAATTTATGCTACCCGCAGCACTGACGCGGGGACACCGGAGGATCCGCATAAAGATCAGGGATATTCCTTCTGCAATAAAGCTGTACCCCGGAAGGCGCTTCCCCAAAAAAAGCGCCTGGAGCGAATTGGATTATGCGATTTATAGCTTTGTGATGCCGCAGTTCCAAACACCCTGAAAATCTTTCAGCACACAGAAAAAATCCCTGATCTTTTAACGCTTTGACCCGGTCCACTTACAAATGTTCCGTCCAGAATGCTTTGACAAGGGCCCATGCTTCATGCGCCGAGGCCGGATGATAACTTGACCGCGCGTCGCAAAAAAAGGCATGGTTGGCTTTGGAAAAAACGACGTTGACATAATCCTTCCCGGCGGCATCCAGTTTTGCCGTCGCCGCATCGACCTTATCTTTGGTGATGTGGGGATCCTGGCCACCCCAGCAAAGCAGCAGGGGACCGGAGGATTTCTGAAAGGTATCCTCCGAATAATCAGCTATGCCGCTGCCGTAAAAACAGGCGGCGGCCTTCAGGGGCACGATCGTATTTGCCAGAAACGATACCCTTCCGCCCAAGCAAAAGCCGATGGAAGCGATCCTTTCGGCATCCACCTCTTTTTGCCGGGTCATAAATTTATAGCAGGTGGTAATGTCGGAAGAGAGACCCGCTGTCGTGATCTCCTTCATATGCGGCCTCACTGCTTCAAAATCCGAATAACTCACCTCAAAACCTTTGTCCGCTGTACGGTGAAATAACTCGGGCGCGATCACATAGTAACCCTCGGCCGCGACACGGTCCGCCACATCCCGGATATGGTGATTGACGCCAAAGGCCTCCTGGAAAACAAGGATGCCCGGGATATGAGCGGCACCCGAGGGATAAACCGAATAAACCTGCATGGTGGTGCCGTCGGGGATGGAAAGGGAAAGGAAATTTTTGATTAGTTCTGACATGTTCTGTAAGTTTTATAAGGTAAAAAAATAGAAAAAGAAAAACGGACGTTTTAGCGTTTAAAACAGCCACCCGTCCATTTTGTTTTAGACCGTTTCAAAAGGGAAAACACAGGTGGCTTGTATATCCCGATATACAAGACGGCGCCTATAACACCCACAAAACCCGCCATGCCCAGCAAAAACGCCCGCCCGGTTAACCGGTAAACCTGCCGGATCATGGCGATGCGCTGCACCCGGGTTCCAACCACCGAAAGCCTCCGGCCACTCACGTACAACCTGCAATTACCGCATAATCTTTTGAAAAATGTAACGACGTAATGTAATTCCTGTGTAAATCGCATATCATACTTCCCATTCTGTGATGGCAGACGACACTGTTCATCTGTCTAACCTTAAATCAGCAGCAGTGATTGCACCCGCGGTTCCCGCCATGCCACCCGCCATCAGTCCTCAATATTTATTCCGGTTTGAGGCCCGGACAATATAAAGCGTCGTCGGGGTGTTACAGCGACTTTTTAACGCTTCTTCTTTGACCCTTTTCCCTGAGAAAAAGCGTTCCCCCCAGGCAAATGGCGCCCATGGTCACCATCGACCAGGCGCCACCAATCAGCCCGGCCAATGATCCCGCCACCAGGCTGCCAAAAGGCATCATGCCCTGAAGACTCACGGTATAAAAACTCATGACGCGGCCACGCTTGTCGTCATCGGTATGCAATTGCAGCAGGGTATTGGTAGATGCGGTGTGCATCATCTGGGCCAGACCGCCGGCGGCCATGAAGATCAGCGAAAGCCACAACCACCTGCTTGCTCCAAAACAGATCATGCTGGCGCCAAGCAGGATGCCCGTAAAAGATACGATGCGCGTTAACAATTTGCCGGAGTGGTGGTTGGTCAGGAACAAGGCGCCGATGATGGCGCCCACACCGGCGGCGCTCATCAGGAAACCGAAAGTGTTCGCATTGCCATGCAGGATGTTCTTAGCGAAGACCGGCGCCAGCGTCCTGAGAGATGCATTGGAAAAACTTACGATCGCCAGGAGCAGCAACAGGGCACGCATGACACGATGGCCTTTGACATAGGTAATGCCCTCCTTTAACTTCTGAAGTACCCTGCCGCTTTCCGTTACAAGGACAGGCTGTATGGTGACGATCATCAGCAGCAGGGAAGTGACTACCACCCCATAGCTGAAGGCATTGGCCATAAAACACCAGCCTTCACCGGCGACGCTGATGAGCACACCCGCGATGGATGGGCCTACCAGGCGTGAAAGATTGAATACCGTGGAGTTTAGCGCAATGGCGTTCCCCAAAGCCTCCTTATCCCGGTTGACCATGTCCACCACAAAAGACTGCCGCATCGGGACTTCAAATGCGTTGACCATACCCAATAGCAGGCTTAAGGCGATGATGTGCCAGATCTGGATGACATGTGTCAGTGTCAGCACCCCCAGCACTACGGCCTGCAGCATGGCCAGTGACTCTATCCAGCACAGCGCACGATGCTTGTCCCAGCGGTCGGCATATACGCCCGCAAAAGGGGCAATCAGGAATATGGGAATCTGTTCACAAAAGCCGATCAATCCCAGGATAAAGGCGGAATTCGTCATTTGATAGGCCAGCCATATCATGGCGATACGCTGTATCCAGGTGCCGATGAGAGACATGCTTTGTCCCACCAGAAAGAGGCGGTAATTTCGGTATTTTAAAGCGACTTGTTGCTTAAAATAAGAGGTTATGTGGTATCGCCATCTCATTCGGTTCGTGTATCCTGTCTGTAAAATTGCAACTTTAGCAGCTCTGTCAATGATTATTTTCCTTCCACGGATAAATAAGCGGAAGGGTGGAAAAACTGCTTGCAAACAGAATACCAATCAATCATCAGGCAAGACCTGTCAAAGAAAAATTTCATTTATGAAAATTTCCCTGATGGACAGGTACCCTGCAAGACAGTCGTCTCCTTTGATGCAAAATGGGAATTCGCTTTTATCTAGAACACCAGGATCGGGAATTCTGTATGATAAAGCCATTATCCGCCGGTGGATTGTTCGGGTGGCAGCGTCAGGATGGGAACGCCGCTTTTAAAGAGCATTGCCTTGGTATGGTTTGGCCGCAGCAGTTTTTCCAGAAAATCATGTTTACGGGGAATGATGGCGATCAGATCTGCCCGCTCCTGCCGGGCGAAGTCCGTGATACCTGCGACAATATTTCCTTTCTCCATCGTGTGGAATGAAAACGGGATTCCCTCCAGCATTTTTTCAAGCGCCTCTCTTTCCGCTTCCGCTTCAGAGGAGGATGTCCCGGGCTTCCGGATATTGAGGATCCGTAATTCGGCGTCCAGCAAGGTCAATATCCGTTTGATCCGTTCCGCCGGCACCGTCAACGCCACCTGACGCATATCACAGGCGAATACCACTGTCCGGATGGGGCGGAATTCGGCGAAAGGCGGAACCGTCAGCACGATCCGGCCCACTTCATTGACGATGTTCAGGGTATTGCTTCCCAGGAAAAAATGGGCCATTCCTGAGCCGGTCAACCCTATCACGACGAGCCGCGCCTCAGGGTCTTCATATAACTCCCTGATATGACCGATCAGGTCATTGCTGAATGCCACCGTGTCGATAGGCACCTCCTTTCCAAACTGCTGCTGCAAAGCCTGCTTACTGTCTTCCAGCTTTCCAAAAATGTGATCCTTCATCGTGTCAAAATGGAGGGTGCTGATCTCATATTCCGAAATGGCCACGGGTGCCTCATAAGCATGCATCAAAACAATGCGCGCCTTTAGTTGCCTGGCCAACTGAACGGCATACGCCGCAGCATGCTCCGCATTCTGAGAAAAATCCGTTGGTACAATGAAGCTCCTCATCACATCCGTTATTATGGCTGTCCGATTCCATTCAGGTTTCAGGAAGGTTTGTTTTATGGATCAGCTTTGTACAAGCACACTTCGCATCCCTTCTCCCTCCCAAAATTACTAATCTTTTACTGTCTTTTATCCTGGCATGCCGGGAATGGGTTTGGGAAACACGGCCCCGCCTATGGCCGGCACCGGGCAGTAGAACAGGCCCCCTGAACGGCTGGTGACTCCACGTCAATGCGCCATCATTCCGCCGGCCGACTCCTGGGGCTTGAATTTCTGGAACAACAACAAGGGAATCAATATCAGGAAGAATACACCCACGATCCAGAACACATCGGCGTAAGACATCAGCAGGCTCTGTCTCATCATCGTTCCCTGTACGGCGCCATAAGCCATTTGATGGGCCTGGTCAGGGTTTTTGCCCTGACCGGCAAGCGCATGGGTAATGCCTCGCAAACGCTCCAGAAAACTGTTGTTATACGGATTGATGTTGGCTGCCAGGATATTGCGATGGTATGCGATACGCCGGTCAACGAAGGTGGTGATCAGGGCCACGCCAAAAGATCCGCCCAATTGCCGCATCATGGTATTCATGCCCGTTCCTTGTCCGATCTCCGGTCCGCGCAGGTCCTGTACAGCCAACGTCGTAATGGGAACAAAGAGCATGCTGAGCGCGAGCCCCCGGACCACAAGCGGCCAGAAAAAGCTGCCCATCCCATAAGCCAGGGTGGTGTGTTCCATCATCATGCAGAAGATAATGAAAAGAATGATCCCCACGCAGCCCAGTATCTGCGTCGGCATTTTCTTTTTCATCAGCGTGCCGATCAGCGGCATCATCAGAATGGTGACAAAAGCGCTCGGGATCGTCACGATGCCCGTCTGCTCGGCGGTAAAGCCCAGCAGATTTTGGAACATCAACGGATATACGAAGACCGAGCCGAACATCCCCAGCCCGAAAAGCAACGTGGTGAAGATCCCCAGGGTAAAGCTCCGGTGCCGGAGGATGCGCAGGTTGACCACCGGATGCTCCACGCTCAGCTCCCGCCAGATGAAGACCAGGGTGCCAATGACAGCTACAAAGGTCAACACGATGATGTAGTTGGTAGCGAACCAGTCCTCCTTTTCGCCGCGCTCCAAAACAATTTGCAGGCTGGCCACGGAAATCGCCAGCAGCAGCAGTCCCCACCAGTCCACCGGCTTTCCCCGTTCGCGGGGGGTATGCCGGATGAAAGTGGTAATAAAAAAGATGGCCAGCACGCTCATGGGGATGTTGATGTAAAACACCCAGCGCCAGGAAAAATGATCGGTGATGTAGCCGCCCAGTACCGGACCGATCAGCGGACCCAGGACAGCGCCCATGCCAAACATCGCCATGGCCATGCCCAGATCCTCCGAAGGCCATGTCTCTATCAGGATGGCCTGCGCGGTGGGCGACATACCGCCACCTGCCAGGCCTTGTATAAAACGGAAAAGGATCAGTTCGCCCATCGTATGGGCATGACCGCAAAAGAAGGAGGCGATGGTGAACATGACAATGGAGGCGAGATAATAGTTCTTCCGGCCAAACCGCTGTCCCAGCCACCCCGAGATCGGCAGGACCATGATGATGGCCACCGCGTACGCGGTGATCACCCAGCCTATATCATCGAAGCTGGCCCCCAGGTTGCCCATCATATGGGGCATGGCCACGTTTACCACCGTCACGTCCAGCAGTTCCATCAGGGTGGAAAATACCAGCGTGAACGTAATGATCCATTTTCTGATGCCTACTTCAGCCATGGAATTATCTGCAATTTAAATATCCGGTCAGATGCGCGCCCGCACCTGCGCACGCGTGATCAAATAGCTTATAAAAAAACCGTTCTTCTCTCCTTTATCACTTCTTCCCATACGCTTTCATCCTCACTTTTTTACCCTTACCTGCACGCTCACGCTCAGCCCGGGGCTGAGCTTCCGCTGCCACTCCTCGGTAAGGCTGTCAAATTTGATGCGCACCGGCAGGCGCTGCACCACCTTGACAAAGTTGCCGGTGGCATTGTCC
>DASULB010000428.1:0-4316 GCA_036278455.1 Chitinophagaceae bacterium
GCCTCCGGTCTCCTTCCGGCGATGGTGGTATCCTTTTCCTGTTTTCAGGACGGTTACAGCCGTTGCAGACGCTTTCGACCGGGACCTCCAAAAGCTTTACCGACATTTTTCCGCCATTTACCGATATTTTCCCGGAAAATACCGAGGAAACTTTTGGCATCAAAAAAGTTTCCATAGTTTTGTGGTCGTTTGTAAAAAGGTACTATTATTTAACAAATCCCTCATGGATCCACTAGTGAAAAAGAATGAATTGGGAGCGCGAATTGCGGAGGCGGGTTTCAACCTGTTCCGGCAATATGGTGTACGGGCCATCACGCTGGATGAAATTGCCTTGCAACTGGGCATTTCAAAAAAAACGATTTACGAGCACTTTACGGGTAAGAACGAGCTGGTGACGGAAATCATCCGGCAGCGCATCAGTCAGATACAGGACCAGTTTTTGGCCATGACAGCAAGGTCAGGTGATGCCATCGAGGCCAATATGTTGATGATACAGTTTCTCAACGGCATATTTCGCAATATGAACCCCATTGTCCTCATGGATCTTCAGAAATATCATCCGGAAGGATACAGGATCTATCATGAGCATATGTATGGCTTTGTATTGGAGGCTATGCGCAAAAATATTACGCGGGGAATCGCCGAGGGGCTGTACCGCGCCGACACCAATATCGAGATCATGGCCTACTACCGTGTGGAGTCCTGTAATATGTGTTTCAAACCCGGTATGTTTCCCAAGGATCATTTTGAAATGAGCCGCGTGCAAAAAGAACTCCTGGAGCACTTTATATTTGGAATAGCCACCGAGAAAGGATATAAACTAATGATGGAATACCGCGAAAAGATTTTGAATAAAAAAGATTAATGCAATGATGACCCTTATCCAAAGAACAATCCCTTTCGTATTATTACTGGCGCTGGTCTCTCAAATGGGGAGTGCGCAGGAAAAACACCAGTTTTCTTTGCAACAATGCATAGACTACGCCATCAGGCATCAGACACAGATCCGGAGCGCTGAGATCGATGTGCAAAGCACCCTCGCCAAGAACAAGGAGATCACCGGGCTGGCGTTGCCGCAGGTATCAGCCCAGGGAGATCTGCAGTATCTGCCCCAAATCCCAACCCAGTTTATCCCCGACTTTATCTCGCCGGCGGTTTACGGTGTCCTCATCAAAGAGAAGGTACTGCCCCAGGATACCAAAATACCGGAATCCGGCTTGTTTCCAGTGGCATTTGGTACCAAATACAGCGCCAGCGGAACCATTTCCATCACACAAACCCTTTTTGACGGTAGTGTGCTGGTGGCGCTGCAGGCAAAAAAAACCGTAGAGGAACTATCCCGCAAAAGTCTCCAGCAAAGCAAGCGGGATGTGCGGGAGGCAGTATCCAAAGCTTATTACAATTTGCTGATCAGCAAAAAGCAAATGGATCTGGCCAATACCAATATCGCCCGCATCAGTAAACTACTTCATGATACCAAGGTAATGTATGATAATGGTTTTGCGGAGAAACTGGACATTAACCGCATACAGGTGCAACTCAACAACCTGAAAACAACTAAAGTCAAATTGATCAACCTTCTGGCAGTGGGCGATCAGCTGCTGAAGTTCCAGATGGGCATGCCGCTCAATGAACTGCTGACACCCACTGATTCACTGAGTACAGCCGATCTTGTTGGCGTGTTGCGGGATTCAACAGGGTTTCAATATGACCAAAGAATCGAATATTCTCTTTTGCAAACGCAAAAGAAGGCGAACGAATATGATCTGAAAAGATACCGGATGGCTTATCTGCCTACCGTATCTGCCTTTATGAATTATGGTAAAAACGCAGGCAGGAGCCATTTCGACTTTTTCGACCAGCACCAGCCATGGTTCAGTACCTGGATCGTAGGGCTTACCGTGAATGTTCCCATTTTTGACGGCTTCCAGCGAAAGTACAGGGTGCAGGAGGCGAAGCTGGCAGTGGACAAGAATGAGGTACAGCTGGAGGGGCTCAAACAGACCATCGATCTGCAAAGGGCGCAATCCAAAACCTCCCTTCGAAATGATATCATCAACCTGGCATCCCAGGAAGGTAACATGAAACTGGCTGAAGACGTGTATGATGCCTCTAAAAAGAAATACGAAGCGGGCGTGGGCAGCAATATTGAAGTGATCAACGCGGAAAGCGACCTGAAAGAAGCGCAGACCAATTATTTCAGCGCCTTGTATGACGCCATTATCGCCAAGATAGATTACCAAAAAGCCATAGGAAAATTATAAAAGTTTTAAACCGCACAAATTAAGATTGATATGAAACGCATTACCATCATAAGCCTTATTGTCCTTCTGGGAGCTTGTAACTCCACGGCTCCTACCAAACAGCAGCAACTGAACAAGCTGAAAGGCGAACGGGATAAGCTTAATACGCAGATCGCCCGGTTAGAGGCTGCGGTAGACAGTACCTCGGGAACCAACACAAAAACGGTGGCAGTGGCTGTCAGCACGCTGGAGCCTACCGTATTTACGGATTATATTGAAGTGCAGGGCAGCGTGGATGCGGAGAAAAACGTAACCGTTACCGCAGAGGTGCCGGCCGTCATTACAGCCCTTTATGTCCATACCGGACAGCATGTTTCGGCAGGGCAAACGCTGGCAAAGCTGGACAGCAAAGTAGTAGGTCAGCAAATCGCGCAATTGCGGAACCAATTGGCTTATACCAAGAACATCTATGACCGGCAGCAAAATCTTTGGGATCAGAATATAGGGACCAAGGTACAACTGCTCACCGCCAAGAATAATTATGAGAATGTGCAGAAGCAAATCGAGGTGCAGCAATCGCAACTCTCGATGTATGAGATAAAGTCGCCGATCACAGGCGTGGTCGACGATGTGATCGCCAAGATCGGGCAGGCCGTTTCACCGGGCGTGCCGACTTTTCGTGTGGTGAACATGACGGACCTGAAAGTGACCGGGCAGATTGGTGAAACCAATATCTCCCATGTGAATACAGGCGATGCGGTCGAGGTGGTGTTCCCCGATTTACAGGATACGCTGCACACCAGGCTTACCTACGTAAGTAAAGTCGTGGACGAGGTGAGCCGCGCGTTCACCGTGAATATCCGGTTGCCGCATAAGTCAGTCTATCATCCCAATATGCTGGCGGTGATCCGCGTGATCAGCCATCAGGACAAAAACGCCATCAAGGTGCCGATCAACGTGATACAACATGACGCCAAGGGCGACTATGTTTATATAAGCGATCACAATAAGGCCAAGCAGGTGCATGTGACCATCAGCCATAATTATGGAGGCTATGCGGAAGTGTCATCAGGATTGAAGGCCGGGGATCAGCTTATTACGGCCGGATTTGAAAATATGAACGAGGGGGACAGCTTACAGGTGCAGTAAGCGCTGTTCAATTGAACAATCATTAATGATCCTGAATAACAAATTGTCATGAAAGACGTTTTCAAAGAATTTAAGCCATCCAGCTGGGCGATTAACAATCGTACCACGGTGTATATCGTGACCATATTGATCACCCTGGCCGGACTGCTTGCCTATAATACCCTGCCTAAAGAGCAGTTTCCCGACATCACCATTCCGACCATCTATGTGACAACCACTTATCCGGGCACCTCCCCTGAGAATATGGAGAAGCTGGTGTCCAAGGAAATTGAAAAGCAGTGTAAGTCACTGAAGGGACTCAAGCGGATCACGAGCAATTCTTTCCAGGATTTCTCCATGGTCAAAGTGGAATTTAACACCGACATCAATATTGAGGTCGCCAAGCAGGAAGTAAAGGATGCGGTCGATAAGGCCAAGGCATCCACAGATTTTCCAAAGGATTTGCCCACGCCGCCAAACGTGATGGACGTGAACATATCGGATATGCCGATCCTGTACGTGAATATTTCCGGTAATTATGATCTGAAGAAATTAAAGAAGTATGCTGATGACCTGCAGGATCAACTGGAGGCGCTTCCCGAAGTGAACCGCATTGACGAGATCGGTGCACCGGATCGTGAAGTGCAGATCAACGTGGACATGAACAAGATGGCTGCCGCCAAAATATCCTTTGCCAATATTCAAAGTGCCGTAGCGAATGAAAACCATACCATATCCGGCGGAACGGTCAAGATGAACGGACAGCAACGTGACCTGGAGGTAAAACAGGAGTTTGCCAATACCAATCAGATCGCCAACCTGATCATCAGGTCTCCTTCGGGCGGCCAGGTATATCTGAAGGATATCGCCGGCGTAAAGGATACTTTTGCAGAACGTGAGAGCTATGCTACCCTGGATGGCAAGCCGGTAATCACGCTTAATGTC
>DASULB010000429.1:0-2791 GCA_036278455.1 Chitinophagaceae bacterium
TATCAAAAAGACATACAGCAATATTCCTCCAAAATAGCACAGTATTATAACAGCCCCGAATGGAAGAAATACCAGCAGGATATCCAGGCGTATGGGAAAAAAGTGGGCCAGTACTTTAACAGTGCCGAGTGGAAAGACAAGCAAAAAGCGATACAGGAGAAAATTAAGGAACAGTTCAACAGCGATGCATGGAAACAACATATGGACAGCATCAGGGTTACTGTCGCGGTCGACCGTCTGAAAATGGATTCTGTCATGAGCCAGGTGAAAAGTCAGATCGCCTTGTCGAAGATCAATGGTCAACTGTCTGCCTTAAACAACGGCGCCATGGTTTATAGTGGCAGCCGTCACACAGTGGATCCGGCTCAGATCGTCAGCATGCTCCGGCAAGACGGGCTGGTTGACAATAAGAAGAACTACAAGATCCGCATCAATGACAAGGGCCTTTATGTCAACGGTAAAAAGCAAGATCCGCAATACTTCGATAAGTACCGCCGCATCATCGGGGATCATACCGATCTGGAGATCAAAAAGAAGGGGGATCATATACAGACTTCAATCATCACGAACAAGGCAACGAATAACAAGACGAACAAAACTTCGGGCAAGACCGTGCTGTGAGCGCGGGCTTATTTCCCTGGCGGAAGGAGGGTCTTGCACGGATCGGCATAGATCAGACCAGGCAGGACGTGCATTTTTTTGCGTCTGGTGTTATGGCAAGGTTATGAGCCATCCCCGGAAATTCCGATGATGCTCATAACGGATTCCCGATCCGTCTTACCGGCTTTACAGATGTTCATAGCAGGTTGTTAAGTGGTTTATTCTTCTTTCTCGAAAATTACAGTCACCTGTTCGATCATCCGCCACACCATTTCAACTCTAAAAAGATACCCGTTTTTATCTTTTGGTCATCCGGCCGTAGTAAGCGCAGCCACAAGACAGTTTTTCTTTTAAACGGTCGTTACGTCATCCCATACAGAGTAAATTTATTTTTTAGTCCTTTATCCTGGAATGCTTCCGGCATCGTTGAAGATTCTTGAGATTGATTAAAAGATTACTTTAGCTTAAAAATAGAACGATGCGTAAAGGAATATACCTTTGTATTTTGTTGATAGGTCTGGGTAGCCTGGAAGCCGCCGCCCAGCGGAATCCGGTGATGACCGTATTGAAAGAGAATAAGGCTACTTCCGTCAAGGACCAGGCCCGAACGGGAACCTGCTGGAGCTTCTCCACCACCTCGCTGGTGGAATCCGAGGATATGCGCAAAGGCCTTGGAAATTATAACCTTTCGGAGATGTTCACCGTGCGCAAAATGTATATTGAAAAGGCAAAGAATTACCTGATGCGTCAGGGTCATGCTCAATTCGGACAGGGCGGCCTTGGCCATGATGTGATCCGCGCCATCGGAGAATATGGTGCTATGCCTGAAAGCGCTTATACAGGCCTTGTGAAGGGTACGGGGCAGTATGATCATACCGTGTTATTCAACACGCTGAAATCATACCTTGATTCCCTGTTAAAGCATCCCCCGTTGCCGGAGCATTGGCTCACCGGTTACAAGGCCATTTTGGACCGGTACATGGGCAAGGTACCTGCGACCTTTGGTTTTAAAGGAAAGACTTATACACCCCGCCAGTTTGCCGAGCAGGTCATGCATTTTAACCCGGACGATTACCTCGGGCTTACCTCCTTTACCCACCATCCTTTCAACACCTCGTTCATTATTGATATTCCGGATAATTATGCCAATGGCTATTATTACAATGTACCATTAAAAGAATTGATCACCCTGGTAAGCGGCGCGGTGAAAAAGGGTTATACCGTCATGTGGGATACCGATGTCAGCAACGCCGGCTGGCAGTCCGGGCAGGGATACGCCCTGGCACTCGATAGTAAGCCGGCTGGTGACACCATCGATCCGGACAGGACCGAACACGGCTATGACCAGGGATACCGGCAAAAACTATTCGACGCGCTGATCACAGAAGATGATCACCTGATGCAGATAACGGGTATCAGTAAAGATAAAAAGGGAAAGGAATTCTTTATCGTCAAGAACTCGTGGGGAACGGACAGCGGACCCTTTGGCGGATACGTGTATGTCTCGGTGCCCTATTTCGCCATCAATACCATTACGGTGATCTTGCCCAAGGCTGCCCTGGATCAAAGCATGGTGACCAGCATTGCGGGTAGCGGGCCGAAGTTTTATCAGTGAGATATGCCATTGAAGGTCCGGCATCACAAAAGAGCCACGCCTCACCTGAACGAGTGCTCAGGTACTGCGTGGCTTGATCTTTCAGTCAGTTATCCCCGGTGATCCCCCTGGTCATTACCTGATCACGTTAAAATCTTCATACCCCTTCAAGAGACCGTCGGTCACCTCTACGGAAAATACTTTAGCCGCGGCAGGCCCGGTGTTGCACCAGCTGATAAATTTTTCGACCGCGTCCGCTTCCCCTTCCGCCTCGGCATATACCGCTCCGCCGGGTTTGTTTTGGACGATTCCCTTCACACCGGACTGATCTGCGATGTGTTTGGCAGAAGCCCGGAAATAAACTCCCTGTACCTTTCCTTGAATGGTGATATTTTTATGAACCAATGCCATGAGGATTTACTGGTAAACTAAAAATCAGCCAATGGGGACCAACGCCGCCGGTGTTTGCTCCGGCTTCCCCGCCTTACAGACTTTTTGTGATGGCGACAAAGCTGTCCGCCTTGAGCGATGCGCCGCCGATCAAAGCGCCATCCACGTCCGGACAGGCAAAAAGTTCCGCCGCATTGTCCGGCTTGC
>DASULB010000430.1:0-17594 GCA_036278455.1 Chitinophagaceae bacterium
GAATCCGCTCCGGCATAGACACATCCGATATAGCCCCTTCTTACGGCCACCTGTGCCCAGGCCCTGTGATTCCATTGTGTCATAAACACAGGAGCCTTACCTGTAATAGGTGGGATCATTAACGCTACCGTCATTTTCGCGCTGTCCCCCGGCCCAAATGATAATGCGATTGTTTCTAACTTTACGCTGTCTTCATTAATTGTTTGAGATAAAACTTCGGCGTGAAAAATCTTTGGGGGCGGGGGAATGGAGCCGGATATCCAATATTGGTATTGAGCCTTTATCCAGGTGTCTTTTTGTTGCCATTGGGAAATGGTCGTAACAGGAATGTTATTTCTTCCTTCACTGGTCATTAAGGGATCGGGTAAAAAAGGAACAGAAGGAAGACTTTCTATCTTTATAGAATCAAGATAAAGGCTATGAGCAGAGAAATGATCCTGGGCCGGCAGTTTGAATGGGTGAATAACGATACAGGCAATGACTAAAAAAGTGCATATAATAAAATGCCGTCTTATAAGTTGATTTATTGACATATTCTTTTGATTTATAATTCGTCCTCCGCTCCGTATCTCACCGCGCTTAGTCAACTTTGTAATGCAAAACAATACCATGGTAATTTTTATAAATTGAAGAATAAAACCGGTTCATCACGAAGTGTGGGTGGGATGTAAACCTCTTCTGAAAGATGAATGCTGCCTTTTTTGGCGGTGACTACCTTTCCGCGATACCCGCTTCAAATAATCACCTCTGTTTTGCATCCCTCTGTTTCAAAAATAACCGCATCAAATCCGGATAAACCTATAGGCTACACGGGAATATCTTTGTCTACTTATTGACCGGTCAAACTTCTTTCCATCCAAACTGCTTTCGATTAGAAAGCCTTGTATTACCGGATTATTGTTATTGGTGATCCGCCACGAAGCTGCAGAAGCGAATGTATAAATTTACGTAATTTAGCCTATACAGAATAACATTTTTGATATTCCCCTGAATCTTTACATCTTTATCCTTTCTTTATACCTGAAAGAATTTTTGACCATATGATTTCTTCAATCCGTAAGCAATATAATGAAGCATTTTCCACCGAAAAATACCAGGCCTTTTTGAGGGATTTGGATGAGGGACATCCAGGTGCCATCGCATTCAGGATAGCGGAAACGCCTGTGTTTATTCCGACGACCTTTCTTCACCAGTTAACCGAGGCCTGCAGTGATATCCTCCGGGTGATCCAACAGCCTGATTTTAAGAAACACACCGACGGCGCCGTTCCAAAGAGACTGGAGGTGCCGGGTGAAACGGATCATCCTGAATTCATGGTGTTTGATTTTGCGATAAGCACCGATGGCAAAGGAGGACTCATTCCTCAACTGGTGGAATTGCAAGGGTGCCCGGGCATCAATGTATTCCAGCAGCGCCTGGCAAAGGGTTATCGCCATCATTTTCATATACCTGACGATTTTAGTCATTACCTAAGCGGGTATGATGATCCGAAATACAAGGTGTTGCTCAGGGAGATCATTGTAGGAGATCATGATCCCGGTGAGGTTATCCTGCTGGATGTGAGGCCGGATCAACAAAAAACAAGAATTGATTTTTATCTGACAAAAGATGAACTCGGCATCGCGTCAGTTGGCATCACTGAGCTGCAAAGAGAAGGACGAAAACTATTTTATTACAGACAAGGAAAGAAAACGCGTGTCAGGCGAATCTATAACCGGCTTAATTTTGATGATCTGTTGGCCCGGAAAAGAACACTCGGCAAATCCCTGGACCTTACCCATCGGATGGATGTACAGTGGGCGCCACACCCTAACTGGTTTTACCGGGTCGGAAAATATACTTTACCGCTGCTAAGCTCTAAGTATGTGCCGCCTGCCTATTATCTGAACAAGCTGGCCGTGTTGCCCGCGGACATGGAAAATTATGTGCTTAAGCCATTGTTCTCACATGCCGGCCAGGGGGTGCTGTTGGATGTGAAGAAGACAGTTATTGAGAAACTAAAAAATCCGCAAGACTGGATCCTGCAGCGGAAAGTAGATTATGCCTCCGCCATTCAAACGCCGGAAGGGCCGGCCAAATGTGGGATCAGCCTGATGTTTTTCTGGAAAGATGGAGCGGAAACTCCCACCCTGGTACAGAATCTTTGCCGGCTGAGCAAGGGGACCATGCCGGGGGGACGATATCATGCAAACAGGAAGTGGGCCGGAACCAGCATTTGTTTTTTTGAGCAGTGATCAGGCTTCGTCACCATAAAGCTCCTGCCACCTGAGCATTCCACCCTGGAGGTTCTTCACGTTGCTGAAACCCATGTTTTCCAGCATCATCGCCGCCTGGCCACTGCGGCTCCCGCTGCGGCAGTACAGGACGATCTGCTCATCTTTCAGGGGTTCCAGTTCATCGACATCCAACACCTGAAACCTTCCCACGGGGATCAAAGTGCCGCCGATATTAAACTCCTCATGTTCGTGAGGTTCACGCACGTCCACCAGATTGACAGCCTTCCCCTGATCAAAATATGCCTTCAATTCTTCAGCGCTTATGAATTCCATTACTAATATCTTTTGTTAAGTGATGTAGTGATAACCCTATTGGGCATCACAATGCCTGCAAAAATAAGCATTTTGTACCAACCGTGACGGCCCTTTTTTACCTGGCCGGTGCCGGTGGGGGGGTAGTGCCGGTGGCATTCAGGGTATCATTTGGATTGATCTGGGAAAGCCACATGTCGATACTTTCGCCGGCGCGGATGTAATTAGGTTGTCCGTCGGGCGCGAATTGAGGTGGGCTTTGCTTGTAAACATAAGCGTTCATGGTGTCCGTGAGCGCACCGTTTGTCAGCACGACGCCGACGTTCAGGGCGCTTCCACTGAGCAGGTCCAGTGATTGCTGGTAGGTGAGCCCGACCAAATTGGGCACCGGGTTGGCCACATTGCCAATGCCATCACCCAGCACAAGGGTGATCTTGCTTCCCTCCGGGATCATTTCACCCGGCTTGATGGACTTGCCCCTGTATAACTGGTCCAATACCGCGTTTTTGGCGATATCGGGCTTGTAAACGGTGTCACCAAGCTGCAGCCGTTGGCTTTCCAGCGTCATTTCAGCGCTGCGGAAAGAATAACCGCCCAGGTCAGGCATGGCTGTCAGGGGGGCGGAGGCTTTGTTTAATGTCAGGTAGACTGTACGGTTTACTTTGACGATGCTGGCCGGATCCGGTGCCTGGCGGACCACGGTGAAGGCTGGCAGGGAATCGATATAGGCGGAATCCTGGACGATGACTTTAAAATGCCGGGAGGTAAGCATTGCTCTGGCTGCAGTCATGGACTTCCCCGTCACCTCTGGTACCTTGACGGTTTTGCCATGCCGGGTGATAAAACTGAGCGATGAGAAAAAAACAATCCCAAGAAGGATAAACAGGGCGATGGCGCCCAGTAAATTAGCCCCAAAAGAACGATGTGTCAGCCATTTAAACACGGTATCTGATTTTTTAAATTATTTCAGGCAGTCTTCAATAAGTATGCCGTAAAAATCCTGCAAAGTCATCCCCGCGGCTTTTACCTGCTGGGGAACGATGCTGTTTTCAGATTGACCGGGCATGGTGTTGGCCTCCAGGAAATATAATTTATCGGTATTGGCCTCCAGGATGAAATCCATCCGGACAATGCCCCGGCAATTCAGGGCGCAATATAGCTTTTTTGAAGTTGTCTGCACAAGGGTAGTCATAGATTCGGCTATTTCGGCGGGGGTGATCTCCCTGGAGACGCCCGAGGTATATTTCGCTTCAAAATCGAAGAACTCCTTGCTGCTGAGAATCTCGGTCACCGGAAGCGCCGTCACTTTCCCCCCGGATAAAAACAGGCCGCAGGTGAGTTCCCGCCCTGCAACGAATTCCTCGACGAGTACCTGGCTGTCTTCCCGGAAGGCCCTTTCGATGGCTTCCCCCAGGCCCTGGGACGGTGTCATTACCTTGGATACACCCAGGCTTGAACCGCCTTCTGCTGGTTTTACAAAAACCGGGAACCGCAAAGATCCGGCGATCCCCTCTTCACTAAAAGGCTGTTCCCGGAAAAGATGCATGGAACGGGCTACCGCCACCACATTCAGCGCCGCTACGATTTTATTGCAATAACTTTTATTGAAAGTGATGGCGGAGGTGACGGCGCCGCAGCTGGTGTAAGGTATCCGGAGCATGTCAAAATAGCTCTGCAGTTTACCGTCTTCACCAGGGGTACCGTGAATGCCGATAAAGACCGCGTCAAAACTGATCTTTTCGCCTTTCAGTGTCAGGGAGAAGTCATTCTTGTCCACGGCGATGTGTTCCCCGGTGCCGTCGGTGTGAAACCATCCTTTCCGGGTAATGGATATCTTATAAACCTGGTACCTGTCCCTGTCGAGATGCGCCTCGATGACGGCTGCACTTTGTATGGAGACCACGTATTCCCCCGAATAACCACCCGCTACTAAGGCAATGTTCTTTTTCATGGGTTAAAGAAGTCTGAAAGGTGAATCAGCTTAAGATTACTGCCACCGGTGAATGACCGCGCTGCTAAAATAAAAGCCCGGTCTGTAAAGACAGGGCTCCGATCTTTCAGCAAGCTATATTATACAAAAGTTATACGATACATGCAATTTATCTTTATACATGCAATTTATCTTTCTTTGCCAGCAGCTCCTCTACGGTTTCCACGTACATTTCATCCGGGATGCAGCAATCTACCGGGCAAACGGCTGCGCATTGCGGCTCTTCATGAAAGCCCTGACATTCTGTGCATTTATTCGGGGTGATATAATAAATATCGGTACTGACAGGGGCCATTCTTTGATCCGCGTCTACTTGTGTGCCATCCATGAGGGTAAATTCGCCTTTCACGGTGGTGCCATCTGTAATGGCCCACTCCACGCCGCCTTCATAAATGGCGTTGTTCGGGCATTCCGGTTCACAGGCTCCACAGTTAATACATTCATCGGTTATCTTAATTGCCATGATTTAATGTCGATTTAAAAACGAAACAATAATTTTGCAAACAAAAATACTACATCTTCATATAATAGTCTAATTTTTGGGTATGATTTTAACATTGCAGGAGAGAATCGGGTTGATGGTCCGGCTCGGTGATTACCTCTCATCGGAAAGCGCGGAATGGAGCGCTGTCAAGATGGGCGCATCGCAGAAGAACGGCTGGTTCATCCCGGAATTTATCGACAGAGCGATCAGCGGGATTGCCCGCCAGTACCTGCAGGATGATAAACTGCAAAGCTGGGTGGGTGGCTATCCGGAACTGCGTGAGGCGAAGCCCGCGAAGAACATTGGCATTGTGATGGCCGGGAATATCCCCGCTGTAGGGTTCCATGATTTTCTCTGCGCATTTCTGTCCGGACACGACCTGTCTTTAAAGCTTTCCTCTAAGGACGAAGTGTTGATGAAGCATTTTATTGACAAACTGACAGGCTGGGCACCTGCTTTGGAGGGTCACATCCAGGTCCGGGAAATGCTGAAAGGATGTGATGCCTATATCGCCACGGGCAGTGGCAACGCTTCCCGTTATTTTCATTATTATTTTGAGAAGTATCCCCATATCATTCGCAGAAACCGCACTTCCGTTGCGGTACTGGATGGAACCGAAAGCACCGAAGAACTCGAAAGGCTCAGCGATGATGTGTTTTTGTATTTCGGGCTGGGTTGCCGTAACGTGACGAAACTTTATGTGCCGCCGGCCTATGATTTTGCACCGCTGTTGGCAGCGTTTGGGCGCTATGGTTTTCTAAAGGACGATCACCGTTACCGGAATAATTTCGATTATAACCTGTCCATTACGCTGTTGAACGGGAAGCCTTACATGACCGATGAACTTATGGTATTGCTGGAGGAGACTTCGGTGTTTTCCCCAATCGGCGTATTGCATTACGAGACCTACAAAAACAACAAGGATGTGACGGGTTTTATTCAGGGCAATGAGGATATCCAGTGCACCATGGGGCATGGATATTTTCCTTTTGGATCAGCCCAGGAACCGGCACTCAATGATTATGCGGATGGGGTGGACACCATGCGGTTTCTCGGAGGTTTGTGAGATAGACCGATGGATCCTGACGGCCTGTAAATGGGGATGGAGGGGCGTTTAGGCGTTTTAAGAGAGCTTTAACCATTCGCTTAAATTATTGTTAAAGTAACAGGTGAAAGTTAACCCTTGAGGCAGTTAGGCGTTACTTTTGTATCGCCTCACGCGGAAATGATGGATTCCTTTATTAATTGTATTAAAATTAACCCGCTATGAAAATAAAAAGTTTTAAAAGCATCGCCGCGGTAGTCCTGATAAGCGCTGTTACCGCATTTGGCTGCCTGTTCGCTTACAACGAATTCTTTCCGCATAACCCCGACGTCTATCTTCGGGATAATCCTGTAAAACTACACTACACCAGTTATGACAGCAACGCCGCCACCGGTGTTCCTGACAATTTTACGGGCGCTGCCGGTATCGTCATACCGGTGACGGTGCATATCAATACCAAGGTGCCGGGCAAGGTGGTACAATCAAATGATCCCTTTTACAGCTTCTGGGGCGGTGGTCGTTACATGACCCCAGGCAAACTGGCATCAGGCTCCGGGGTGATCATTTCCGATGATGGCTACATCGTCACCAATAACCATGTGATTGATGGCGCTTCCCAGATCATCGTTACCCTGAACAACGCCAAAAGTTACACGGCCAAGGTAGTGGGTACTGACCCCAATACAGACCTGGCGGTGCTGAAAATTAACGCCAAGGACCTGCCTTACATTGTTTTTGGTAATTCCAATGCCGTTAAGATCGGCCAATGGGTGCTGGCTTGCGGATATCCGCTGAATTTGAAAACAACGGTGACTGCCGGTATCATCAGTGCTAAATCCCGTAACCTGGGTATAAATGACGAAGGTACCAACCCGATAGACTCTTATTTGCAGACCGACGCGGCCGTCAATCCCGGCAATTCCGGGGGACCGCTGGTCGATACCCAGGGAAAGCTGATCGGTATCAACTCGGCGATCGCCACCCCGACGGGTTCCTTTGCGGGGTATGCCTACGCCATTCCATCCAACATTGTCCGCAAAGTGGTCAATGACATCCTGAAATACGGCACCGTACAAAGGGCTTTTCTCGGCGTGTATTTACCGAATAAGCAGCCGGGTGCCATGAATATCTCGTTTTCTCCCAACAGCGATGCAATACCGGGTTTCCCGGTCATTGGTGTGGTCTCTGACGGTGCCGCCGCAGGCGCAGGCATCCAGAAGGGGGACGTGATCACAAGCCTCGGCGGTGAACAGATCAATTCCGAGGCTGATCTGCTGGGCGCCATCGCCGGCCACCGGCCCGGTGACAAAGTGACAGTGACTTATATACGGGACGGGAAATCCTACAAGGTAGACCTTGTCCTGAAAAATAAAAACGGCACGACGGATATTGTAAAAACAACGGTAATGGACGAGCTGGGTGCTAAATTGCAGACCATACCGCCAAAGATCGCCAAGGAAAAACTGGGGATAGACGGCGGCGTCCTAGTAAGTGACATCGGTAGCGGTCTCATCAAGTCCCAAACGGACATGGAAGAAGGTTTTGTCATTGTCAAGGCAGGTAATTATCCGGTCAAAACGGTTCAGGACCTTCAGAAAGCCCTTGAAAAACAAGGTAATAATATATTACTGCAGGGGTTTTACCCGGGACACACCGGCATGTTTAATTATGCCCTCAATGACGTGAAGTCAGGTATTGTTAATTAAGCGTTTGACAGAGAGGTTTGTTTCATAATAGGTTTTTTAGGTTAGCGACAGAGCCCCGGCCATCAGGTCGGGGTTTTGTCGTAGAAGCGCTTGTGTCAAGGCCCCGGTATTTATTGGAAAACAAACTAAAGGCATGCAGTTTTATGGAATTATATTTTATCTTTGCCCCCTTATTGGAAACATGATTACAAATTAATATATAGTATGCAACTTAAGGGACTGGTTAAGTTTTTTACCGTCGTGCTGATCCTGATATCACTCTATCAGTTGTCTTTTACCTTTGTGGTCCACCATGCGGAAAAAACGATTGACGCACAGGCAAACAGCTGGATACAACAGAATTATAAATCCCCGGAGCAACTTTATCCCAACGATAAGGAAAAACAGGTGTTCTATCAGGATCACCTGGATTCCCTGACCCGTGTCAGGGTGCAGTTTATTGAGGACAGCACTTCCAACGAAGTGGTCTATAACACGCTGATCAAGAAATATACGCTGCCGGAGGCCAAAAGCCAGGAGCTGAACCTGGGGCTGGATCTGCAGGGCGGTATGAATGTGGTGATGGAGGTGTCCCTGGAAGGGCTTATCCGGTCCATGGCTAATAATTCGCATGACCCTGCGCTTAATAAGGCCCTTGATCTGGCCACCAAGAAAAAAGCCAACAGTGCAGCAGACTATATTACCCTGTTCGGGCAGGCCTGGAACAGCGTGAAACCAGCCAACGAGCGGCTCGGGCCCTTATTCGCCAACGCCTATGAAAAGGATATCACCTACAATTCCACTGATGCTCAGGTGCTGAGCGTGATCCGTGATGAATCAAAGAAGGCGATCAAGCGTACTTATAACATCCTGCAACAACGTATTGATAAATTTGGTGTCGCCTCCCCGGAGATCAACCTTGATCCAGACAAGGGCATCATCAGCGTGGCACTGGCAGGTGTTCATAACCCGGAAAGGGTGCGTCAATACCTGCAGGCAACGGCCAAACTCGAATTTTGGGCAACTTTTCAGCCGGACCAGGATTTTGTCACCAGCGTCATGCAACCGATGGACAAGGCGATCGCAGCTTACCTGGCGGCCGGCAAATCATCGGGCAAAAAAAAGGTGCCTGCAGCAGACACCGCAAAACAAGCGGCCGGAACCCAGGCAGCAACCGATACCTCCAGCCTGGGCCAGTTGGCGAATCTGGTCAATAAAAAGAATGAAGGGCAGGACACCACAGGCGGCCTGAACAGCCTTGCCAATAAAAACCCCCTTGAAAACATCCTGAAACAACCCCAGGAGTATGGGGCCATCGGTTCGGTTTCCATTGCCGATACCGCCATCTTTAACCGTTACCTTCAGATCCCCGCTGTAAAAAATGTGTTACCCAGGAATTTGAAGTTCCTTTATGGAAAGGAAAAGAAGGATCCGCAAACAGGCCAGGCCAGCAATAGCCTGGATGTATACGCGATCAAGATGGTACCGGGCAGCGAGGAGCCGAGACTTGGTGGGGAGCATGTGGTGGACGCCAGCCAGGATATGGACCAGAACGGCCAGCCTGAGATCAGTATGACCATGGATAACGTGGGTGCCAAGGTCTGGGCTAAAATGACCGCGGCCAACGTGCATAAACCCATTGCCATTGTCCTGGACAATGTGGTTTATTCCGCGCCGTCTCCCAGCGAAGAAATTTCAGGAGGACGATCTTCCATTACAGGGCATTTTACGATCCAGGAAGCGCAGGATCTGGCCAATATCCTGAAAACAGGTAAATTGCCGGCACCGGCGCATATCGTACAGGAGCAGGTGATCGGTCCTACGCTCGGTCACGAATCCGTTATCGCGGGTGTACGTTCCTTTGTGATCTCCTTCATCCTCATCTTTATCATGATGCTGGTATATTACAATACCGCCGGCTGGGTCGCCAACATCGCGCTGATTCTGAACCTGCTTTTCACCGTCGGGGTGTTGGCTGCGCTGGGGGCTACGCTTACCATGCCGGGTATCGCCGGTTTGATCCTGGCGATTGGTATGGCGGTGGATTCAAACGTGATCGTCTTTGAGCGTATTAAGGAGGAACTGGTCCGGGGCAAGGGCTATAACCTCGCCATTTCCGATGGCTATAAGCATTCCTATGCCCCGGTGCTTGATGGCCATATTACCACCTTGTTGACGGCCGTCATCCTGTTTTATTTTGGATTGGGGCCGGTCAAGGGCTTTGCTACTACCCAGATATTGGGCTTGCTCCTGTCTATGTTCTGCGGGCTGTTGATATCCAGGATGATAGAGGATTTCTGGACCAAGAAGAACAGGCATTTCACCTACTTTACGCCGCTGTCAAAGCGTATCTTCAGGCATGCGCAATTTGACTTTGTTAAAGCCAGAAAATATACTTATGTCATTTCCAGTTTCGTCGTGATCTTCGGTGTAGGTGCGTTCCTTCATGGGTTTAACGAAGGGGTCGAGTTCTCGGGGGGACGAAGTTATACGGTACGTTTTGATAAGCCGGTCAATACGCAAGACCTCCGCAACACCCTGAAACCGGTTTTCGGGGATTACCCCATCGTAAAAACGGTGGATGTGGCCAACCAAGTAAACATCACCACTGCTTACCTGATCCATCAAACCGGTAGGAACATCGATTCATTGGTGGAAGAAAAGCTGTTTACGGGGTTGCATGATTATTTGCCCCAGGGCACCACATTTTCCAATTTTGACAAACGGTATAAGATGGGCTCTCAAACGGTACTTCCCACCATTTCACAGGATTTGAAGAAGGGGGCCGTAAAGGCGGTGATCTTCGCTATACTGGCCATCTTCCTGTACATCCTGCTGCGTTTCCGCAGATGGCAGTATTCGGTGGGGACCATTGTATCGCTCATACATGATGTGCTGGTGATCATCGCGGTATTTTCATTCTTTAAAAATATCGTTCCGTTCCCGATGGAGATAAACCAGGACTTTATCGCGGCGGTATTGACCGTCGTCGGATACTCCATGAACGATACGGTAATCGTCTTTGACCGTATCCGGGAATATTTCCGTGAGCTGAAAGGGGTGGACAGGAACACCGTGATCAATAAGGCCATTAACGATACCCTGAGCCGTACGATCATGACATCGGTGGCCGTGTTCATTACCCTGTTGATCCTGTTTATCTTTGGGGGAGCCTCCACCCGCGGCTTCGCGTTTGCCATGTTGATCGGTGTGGTTACCGGTACCTATTCCTCCATTTTCGTAGCATCACCGATACTGGTGGATTTTGACCGGAAAAATAAGCTGGTGACGGCTGAAGAAGCGAAGGCTGCCGAAAGAAAAGCCAGGCTGGAAACAGCTACCACCAAGAAATAGTAAGTAAATAAGTAGCGTGGAATCAAGACGAAGCCCGGAAAAACCAAGTTTTTCCGGGCTTGTCATTTGAGGCTGTCAGAAAGTGCTGCAGCGCGTTGGAAAAAGCAAGAGGCCGTCACGTGGATTGGCAGGAGCATCGGTGGCGACCTCCATTTCACGTTAAGTTTAACCAGTATACGGATAGGTGAAGCCGTTCAAAATAAGTGTCGCACTTTGGCTGCATCCTTCACAGATTCCGGCAAGTGAGTATGTGAAAGAAACAGCAGAGACTGATTTCGGGTCCCATAGGACGAGCGGATGACAGACCGGTATTTTCAGTGTATGAGGGAACAAGTGTGCTGCCCAATAGGCTACCGGCAACAATTACAGAGGAGGCAAGCCCAAACCAAAGGAAGCTGTCTGGCTTTTGTTGGGTTGTCCGGGACAGGCGTTAGCTGAAAGCATCCCGCACTTTGTCAAAAAAGCTTTTCTCCGACTTTCCGGGATTGGGTTTAATGTTCTCGGAATCCCGTAATTTTTCAAACACGATCTTTTCGTCCGCACTGAGGTTTTGCGGCGTCCAAACGTTCACATGAATGAGCTGATCCCCCTTTTCATAACTTTGAACGGCGGGAAAACCTTTGCCGCGTAACCGGAAGATCTTGCCGCTTTGTGTGCCGGGTGGGATTTTTATTTTGGCATGCCCGTCAATGGTGGGCACCTCGATTTGTTTGCCGAATACTGCGTCGGTGATGGAGATATAAAGGTCATAGGCCACATTCAGTCCGTCGCGCTGCAGTTCCGCGTGCGCTTCTTCCTCTATCAGAACGATGAGGTCTCCCGGAGAACCGCCGCGTTCGCCGGTATTGCCTTTCCCGTGTACGCTGAGTTGCATACCCTGTTGAACACCGGCGGGTATGTCAATGGAAACGGTCTCTTCTCCATATTCCCTTCCGGATCCGTGACAATTGCCGCATTTTGAAGTGATCATGGTCCCCTCGCCATTGCAGGTGGGGCAGGTTGTGACGGTTTGCATCTGTCCCAGAAAGGTCTGGGTCATTTTGCGTACCTGGCCCGATCCGCCACAGGTGCTACAGGTTTGAAAGGCACTTTTGTCTTTTGCGCCGCTGCCCCCGCAGACCGAACAGGGCGTATATTTTTTTACCCTTATTTTTTTGTTTACACCGCCTGCGATCTCTGCATAATTGAGGCGGATCTTAACCCGGAGATTTGATCCCCTGACACCTTGGCCATGCCGTTGCTGTGAACGGCCGCCACCCCCAAAGAAACTTCCGAAAATGTCATCTCCGAAAATGTCCCCGAAATTGGTGAAAATATCTTCCATCCGCATGCCATTCCCGCCAAAGCCACCCGAACCCCGCATGCCAGCATGCCCGAAACGGTCGTATTGTGCGCGTTTATCAGGGTCGCTGAGCGCCTCATAAGCTTCCGCAGCTTCCTTAAATTTCTCTTCGGCCTCTTTGTTTCCCGGGTTGCGGTCGGGATGAAATTGCATGGCCACCTTGCGGTATGCTTTTTTAATTTCATCCTGGGACGCGCTTTTGGAAACGCCTAATATTTCGTAAAAATCTCGTTTTGCCATATCGAATGAGCTTAATGCTCTTTGTCTCATAGGAAAATGAAGTTTAGCACATTTTCCGGTGCTTCCTTTGGAAGCATATATTTGCTTGTTACTTGTGTTACAATTACTTCCCTACAATGACTTTTGCATGCCGGATGAGTTTGTCTTTCAGGTAATAACCCTTTTGGATATTATCGATCACTTTTCCCTTCAGGTCCTCGGAAGGGGCCGGTACTTCGGCAATGGCATCATGCAACTCAGGGTCGAAATCCTCATGCAGGGTTATCATCTCTTTTAGTCCGCGTGCCTGTAACTGGTTTTTAAGCTTGCCGAAAATGAGCAAAGCGCCTTCTTTTATGATGTCGGTGTCATCGGTATTTTCCATTTGTTCGCTTGCCCTGTCGCAGTCATCCAGTATATCCAGCAAGGAAACAATGACGTCCTTGTTGGCAGTTTGCATCAGTTCCACCCGTTCACGGGAAATCCGTTTGCGGTAATTGTCAAATTCAGCCACCAACCGGAGGTATTTATCCCTTTGCTCGCTCAGTTCCTTTTCCAGTTTATCGGCTTTCAGGTCGCCGGACGCTGGCCCGGTCCCCTCATTTTCCTCTTGCCCTTCCCCTTCCTGGTCCATATTGATATCCTGGAAATTTTCTATGTTTTCCTCCTCCCCGGAGGACTCATCCATGCTGTTTTCCTGTTCGTCGTTTTGCACCGTTATTTGTTTTAGGGGTGATTTATAATTTCCGTTTATTCTTTTTCACAGCGTTTTCAGGAGAAATCCATAAAGTTGCAAATTTACCATTTATGGCCCACTTTCCGTTAGTAGGTCAATTATTTTGCCAAATAAAAACCCCGACAAAATGACACAATCATTTCGAGTTTTTGAGCGCGGAAGATTTTATCCGCGGCCCTTGCAGAACCGCACGGATGAATACTCTAAACAAAACTACACACGTTTTGTAATAGAGGTTGCGGGTTGTCGGTAGAAAACCTCCTCATACCCGCAGGTGACAAGTGCCTTTGAAGCCTGCTATTCTTTATCGTCCTTCCAGTCTCCCCTGACGGATAGATTTGTTATCAGAAAATGACGGGTATCCTATGAACCTCCATGCATCCGGCGTGGCAAGCTTTAAAATAAGTCCGTGATCTTTCAATAGGCACGCTTCAAGTCGTTTTATTACTCACAAAAAAATGGGAGGTTAATCATGAATGACAGAACAAGCGTTAACGAACAAATCGCCATGGCTTCAACAGACAAGTCGGTTGCGATATCCACAGTAGGCTATATGTGCATAGCCATTAGTTGGTGGATGACCGGAATGCTATTGGCGGGTTGGTTTAAACCCGTGGCTAACATCGGTATCGATACCAGTACGCTTTACGGGGTAGGCAGCGTATTGCTGGTAATCATGGGCATTTTATCACTGGCCTATGGAAGACGGGTACTTGACGCCATAGTCTTTCTGGCTACGGCAGGCTTATTTTTCAGTCTGCACAATGGGAGTGGCGGCTTTTTTACAGGAGGGGTGCCTTCCGCGTATATAGGCTGGTGGGGATTGGTATGGGCCGTGTTCTTTTGTTATCTGTGGATTGCTTCCTTCAGAACTGGTGACACCACCCGGATGTTGTTTTTATTGCTTTTCTGGCTGGGGGCCCTGGCCTTAGCCATTAGTGGATGGACGGGGAACGATGGATTTTACATACTCGGCGGGTATCTTTTGCTGGTTACCGCTATTCTCGCTTTTATTGTTTCGGCAGCAGCCGTACTGACCTACCACCCCGATACCATTTTCAGAAAGAATGTCAAATCAGGGAGTACCCCGGCATAACCGCATCTAAGCACCCAATGGAACCTGATTTGGTGAATGATGATTGTGGATAAAGCGCCTGGCTGAAACCCGACAGGCGCTTTGTTATATCAAATGGGTATCACAATAGGGTATGGTTGCCAAAATGGTCGCGCTAAGGCATTTCATGCCGGGGTTTGAGTCATCCGCGAAGGCTGCAATCACCGCAGGTTAGCGATGCAGGAGATGATGATTAAAACCGATGGTTGCCTGCAAAAAGGGGTGCTTCTGATTTCAGTCGTACGATTGAAGAGGACGATAATAGGGAAGGGGACGGGAATGTCGACATTAAGACTCACAAAGAAGAACGGGGATCGTGTTCCGGGAAGAGCCGGTGGTATGCTGAGGGATATTATTGACGGATGACGTTAAACTTGCCTGATTCAACCAAGTTACCTTTTTTATCCCGGAGCTGGTAAATGTAAATGCCGCTGTAGAATTTGTCCAGGGGAAGCGTATAGCGGTTGTTGGTAATGTCTTTTATATCATTGAGGCGCTTGCCTAAAAAATTATATACAATAATTTCGTAAGACCCATCGTTATTACCCTGAATTTCGAAGCTGATTTGCGTAGTGGCGGGATTGGGATAAACCTTCAGTACTTTTTCTTTTTGGACGGGGTCCTGTGGGGTGGTGGGGTCATGCTGACCGTGAGGATACATGGCCTGTCCCCATGCAAACGTTGCACTAACGGCTAAAATAAAAAATAGTATTGTAACTTTTCTGTACATACTCAACTCAAATATAACACATTTTTAGAATTTTTCCAATATTTTCTACTCTTTTTTTTTTGCCTTTATCTGATACAAAGGTAAAGCAAAACATGCGCCACATTTCCGTAAGGGGCGCTTTTATTAAAAATTTAACAAATTTTCTCCTTACCGGAGGACGGTTTTACCGAAAAGAAGGGATTTGCTTACCGTTCATCCCTATACGTTCATAGATCGGGGGAAAAGGGAAAGGAAGGGGCCCGTTTCCTCGGGCAATGGCCTCAAACATTCCATTACGCACGTTGCGACTAAATGTCCGGGAGCGTCCGCTGCAAGATCCGGGGCTAGGCGTTTTTTGAAATTTCTTTTTGAGCTGTAATGCTGACGATTTTTAAAGAAGCGGCGAGGCGATACTCACGATTGGGGTCCGAAGGAGGAGTGAACCTGATCCCTTTCGCTGCCGGCACCGGTGAGATCTCCTGATAAAGCCCGCCCGGGCAAGGTGCGATTTATATCAGAACCTGGGACAGCGGAGTTTATCCGCAGAGCTGTTGTGGTTAAAAAATCCCTTATAGGAGAGCGATATTTCAAAACCGCCGAAGCTCTGGCTGGCTTTGCTTAGTTTGGATACATTGACGTCATAGCTGAACCCGATCTCATATCTATCCAACTCCAGCTTGAGCACCGGAACGACGGCGTCGTTCCAGCGGACAAAGAGTCCCCCGTAGATCATGTTGGTTTGGTCCGTGGCGCCACTGCCGAGCTGGATCCTGTATCCCAGCAGGCCACCGGCCATCACTTCTGAATAAATGCCCTGTTTCAGCGGGTTGTATTCCAGGATCAGCTTGGCATAGTCACCCAGGGGAGCTGACAGCCCCGCGTTATACTCCCATTTCGGACTCAGCTCGATAGTCTTGTCGCCGAAGAAGGACACTTTCGGCCGGTTGAAATGGTAATAGGAGGCCCCTATGAACCAATTGATGTTTTCGGCGATGGTACTGCTAAAGCTGATACCGGTGGCCAGATCGGGATAGGTAAATCCGAATTTCGAGAAGTTTTCCCCGCTGGAGGCCGAAGGATCGAACGCGCCGTTATTGTACTGGTTGTCGAAAGTAAGCATGGCGGGATTAAACTGGCGTTGCGTAAAACCGCCCATAAAGCCGATGGACAGGTACATGTTGCGTTCATCACTTAATGATTTGTGATAGTTGATGGTGGGCAGCATCTGGGTGGTTTGAAAATGGGAGGTCCCGGCTACATCATAGGTCAATTGGAGTCCGCCGGTGATGTAATCATTGTTCTGACCGATCGGGAATTTGGCCTCACCACTGACGGCGGTTGTCTGATACGGGATGGTAATGCTGCTCCATTGGTTCCGGTAAACAGCCTCGATGCGGTAATCTCCCGTAAAGATCCCCGCCAAAGCCGGGTTCCTTAGCAAAGGCGTTTCATAAAACTGGGATAAATGAATATCCTGTGCCATACCGGTATAGCCTTTAAAAAAGAATACACCGGTCAGCAGGACAATATTCAATGTTTTTCTCAGGATAGGCATATTAAAATGAACAGGAATGATGTAACCCTTCATCTGTCACTGGCAGATGACAAAGATATAGGTTCATAACTAAATAATTATTCAAATATATATTTAATTATATATTTTTAAGGTATTATGTCCTTTCCTGACCCTATGTCAAAGCCGCCCATGGGTAGCTCCTGACCGCGTCCTGTCATGATGAAATCCGGGGGCCGGTTACCTGAGAGGGTTGTCACCCTTTCCACGCGGTTTTCAGCGGATGGTAAGCCTGTTGATCCCGGCTTTTGCCCTTTGGTCCAGCGTGGTTTTATACTCCTGCTCATTCATGTTGAGGCACTGGCGGAAATACTTCAGCGCGTTGGTGGTATCTTTTCTTTTCTCATAGATGAAAGCAATCTGCAATGCGGCCCTTGCGGCGTAATATTCCGGCCTGTCGGAGCCACCCTTTATGGTGGCGTCATAAAGCGCTATGGCCTGATCATCCTTACCCAGTTCATCATATATACGTGCCAGAAAATACGCGTATTCGATTTTATCAATGAGCTTATTGTAATCTTCCACCTTTTTACGGGTAATGGTCTCCAGGGCTTCCTGGAAAAAACCGCCGTTCATCAACATACGCGCTCTCAGGATGGTCGTATCCGGCCATGTTCCCTTTTTAGCTTCCCGTAGGGCAACCTTATCGGCATCCACTTCATCATTGCCCCTGGACGCCACCAATTTGCGGTATTTTTCCGCCTGGCTGATATTCCCCTGCAAATAATAGGCCCAACTCAATTTGAACAAGGCATCCTTCACATAAAACTTTCCTTTGAAGCGGTGGACGAACAGGCTCAGGTAATGAACGGCAT
>DASULB010000431.1:0-11693 GCA_036278455.1 Chitinophagaceae bacterium
TGGGCTATTCTCCTTACATCTTTTTCTTGCCGCATTATCTGGGAGTGAATGACAAGGGTGAACAGTTATTTGCCGATGGCAAGGGAAATAAAGTTACGCAGGGAAGCCTGAACACCTCCATGTACCATTATATTGATCCGGCACCCAAATTTAATTACGGTATCAGCAGCGCTTTCAGTTATAAGAACTGGGGACTCAGTTTTTTCCTGAGGGGCCTGGTAGGGCAGAAGATATTTGATAATACACGGATGATCATCGATAACATCACCCGTTTACCGGGGAACAATGTAACCAAAGAAGCGATAAGCAACGGCATCAAAGACGCCCCCGTCGCCTCGGACCTGTGGCTGGAAAAGGCCTCTTACCTGCGACTGGATAATTTTTCCCTGTCTTACACTTTCAATAAGATCAACGCCCTGAAAAGCCTGCAGGTGTATGTCGCGGGAAATAATCTTTTCGTCATCACACCTTACCGGGGCCTGGATCCTGAGATCAGGGTGACGGACAGCAATGAGTCCTATATCGATGCCAATTACGGAAGTGATGGCTACTATCCGAGAAGCCGTTCTTTTTCCTTCGGCCTCAATGTTTCCTTTTAATCCGATTAATTTAATCCGATCAATTTAATCCGATCAACGAATTGTTCTTTATAATCCCACAATATATGAAAACAAGAGATTTATATAAAAGCGCCGGTGCCCTGCTGTTGATCGTCATAGCGGCATCCTGCACCAACCTCGACCAGCATGTGTACAGCGTAGTGCCACAGGCGGATTTCTGGAAAACGCCCGAACAGATAGCCGCGGGCGTCGCGCCCGGTTATCAGGCGCTCACCGCCATTCCGGACGGCAATGTTTTTAGCCTGCAGGAGGTCACCTCAGACGAACAGATCATCCCCACCAGAGGAGGCGACTGGTATGACGGGGGTAAGTGGCAGGCCTTGTGGCTGCATACCTGGACACCCACCACCACTACCATCAATGATGCCTGGAATGACATCTACAACGGTGTAGGAAGGGTCAACTTTGCGCTTAATTCCCTGGATAACCTGAAGCAAAAACCAGATAACATCGGAAACATAGAAGCGGAGCTGAAAACCCTGCGCGCTTATTTTTATTACCTGGCGATGGACCTCTATGGTAATATTCCGCTGGTCACCAGTTTTAACACCAACCCGGATTCCGTCACCAACAGCTCCCGGAAAGAGGCTTTTAATTTTATAGAAAAAGAAGTTAAGGATAATATCGACCTGCTGAATACCACCGTGAACGCGTCCACCTATGGAAAGGTCACCAAATGGATGGCTTTTTCGCTGCTGGCAAAGTTATATTTGAATGCCCAGGTATATACGGGCCAGCCGCGGTGGCAGGATTGTATGAAGGCCTGTGATTCCGTCATCGCTTCGGGAGACTACAGCTTGTCTCCTGAATATTTTGACAATTTTTCAGTGAATAACGAAGGCTCCGTGGAAAATATCTTCGTGGTTCCCTTTGATAAGATCAATATTGGAGGCAACAACTGGGAGAACCAAACCCTGCATTACCAGAACCAGATTAACTTCCAGCTATCAGGGGGTACCTGGAACGGGTATTGTGCAGGAGCTGTCTTTTACGATTTGTTCGATACCACTTCGGTTTATACGACCAAAGGCGGGAATGTTTACAGGACCTATCTGGATCAGCGTTCCGGACAGTGGCTGATCGGGCAGCAATACAGTACGCCCTATACCTATCCACCGGATAAAAACGTATTGTACCACGCCGCCGATGCATCCTTAAAACTAACAGACATTGGTACAGGATTGTCACTGGTATTGACCCCTCATGTAGAGACCATATCCGATCCCGCCAGTGATTTCAGGTTGGCTGGTGTCAGGAATATCAAATATTTTCCTGAGGCAGGAACCGCTGGCAACCAAAGCAATGACATGGTATTATTCCGCTATGCCGATATCCTGCTTATGAAGGCGGAATGCGAATTACGTTTGGGAGTCAACGCCGCAGATGCGCTGGACCTGGTGAACCAGGTGAGGGAACGTGCCTATAGTGGTAATAAGAGTCATGACTGGACGATGAGTGATCTGACGCTGGATAATCTCCTTGCCGAAAGGGGGCGGGAGTTGGCATGGGAGATGAGCAGAAGACAGGACCTTATCCGTTACGAGGTGGCCAGTGGGAAATCTTATTTTAGCGCTGCCAGAAAACCGGATAAAAAGCAGGATGCATCAGATGGCCATCTGCGCATCTTTCCGATCCCGGCACAGCAGATCTCTGCCAATCATAACCTGAAGCAGAATCCGGGCTACTAAAACACCCGGATCAGGATGCGCTTTTTATGGCAGGGGTGCGCGCATGCGATGTTCTTTCACCATTGTCAACCCATGTTGTCATGTTGTATGAGGCAGAGGCTGGGAGATGATGGAAGATGGTGCATTGCAGTGCTGAGGGCGGGTAACGTCTGTAGCATAAAGATGAAGCAGCATCATCCGCTTTGAAGAGAGGGAAAGGCTTGGGCCTTTTAGAAGAAGGTGCTGAAGTAATTGTGCGTATGTTAAAGGAAACGATAATCCGCGCGGAGCTGAATCCCCCCGGCCGGTGCTTCGGTGACCGGATATTGTTACATTTGTATAAAATAGTCACATCCTGCATGCCGGAATAGTGCTGGCTGCTTTTTGCCAGCTGTTGAGGTTGCCCGGCAGGACAACACGGTGCCCCCCAGGAAGAATAGGAAGGCTGCCGCTTGCTTTTTGATGGCAGGTTGTATTAGTATCATCGGCCTTTTGTATTCAACAGGAGCCTCCTTATTTTATGAAGTAACCAAAGAATTTTTTGGTAAGATTGAGATGGAAACCGGGGAGGCTTTGTATAGAATGCCTGGATGAGTATGCGTTTCTGCAATACCGTTTCTCATGTGGGGAAAGTTTGTACAAGCTTATCATTTCATAACCCGTCGGGACCCTACGACGAAATAGAGCCCTCCTACCGGAGACAAAGGGAAGAAGCCGGGTTTAGGGTTTTGACTTCGGTACATGCAGCTCCTAACTGGCAGCGTGAGTGTCACGCCGGGCTTCCGCACCGGCTTTGGCACTTACGCCAGAACAGCCGGGGTATGGCTTCGGGAACGTTGTCAGAAGGAAGAATCATGATCAATGCAAAATAAAGGCAGCTCTCACTTAGACCGTTGTTGCGAAGATATCGCGGTATTAACCGGTTATACTTCAATCGCCGGGAGGTGTGTAGCTACGGCTCACACGGCGGTCATGACAGACCCAAAATAGGGAATAGGCACTGCAAATAGATCAGTATAAGCAGAAAATATATTATGTTTAGCATTTAATCGGGATATGAAAAAGCTATTTAACAACTACCTGTACATATTGAGCATATCATTTGCATTTATATTGATGTGCCTGCCGGCAGATGGCCAGCATAAGAATAACCATGTTGCATGGATACAATATACAAAATCAGGAACAGGTATATCCTGGCCGCAAGGGCAGGCCCTTCCCCAATTCGCCAGTGTTTCAGATACACTTGACGGGTTTGATCTGGTTAAAGGTAACCTGTCACCTTCAGAGAGATTGGTTTTTGTTGCCTTGCAGGGGCTGGTGAATAAAATAAAGCCACGTATTTTTCTGTATGACAAGGCGGGTGAAGGGAAAAACAAGTGGCCGGAAAATCTTCATCTTAAAATCGACGAGTATCCAAGTGGCCTTAAATGGGCATTGTTAAAAAAATACAGGCGTGAAATAAAGGGTGTTGTGCTTTATAGTATCGATAAAAATGCTGCATACTTAAACCTGGCCACTACGATCAGCGGCATTGAAAGTGCCCTGCCCGTTACTCCTTCAGACTATCATGAATTGGCTAAGGAAGGTATCCATCTTCCTGTACTGGAGGATTTGACAAAACTTCCATATACAGCAACAGCCGAAATTTATCAATACCTCTATGACCATTATTGGAAAGATTGCACCAAAAGACTGCTGGTCAGTTTAAGACCTTCCATTACGGCAAAGATTCGTGATATCGGCATCGCCGCCGGGGCGGCTTTTGTATGGCTTGACCCCAGAAAAAAAGAAGAGAAACAAGTGTTGAAAGAATTTCTGGCCGGTATGAAGGCCGGGCAGGGAATTATTCTTGGGTGGTGGCCGGAGGAGAGATCCGGGGTAGGTCTGGGAACCTCATACGGGATTCCGACCGTGGCTTCAGATTTTTACGAGAACGCGAGTGTCTATGGGGGGATGTCTCATTTGATAGCGCTTCCGGAAGTGCCAAAGATGCCCAGGCTCGGGAATAAGATCTATATCGCCGTTTTTCTCAGTGATGGCGATAACGCGCAATATTGCCAGCATGCCTTGTCAAAGTTGTGGGACGACAAAAGCAGGGGAATCATACCGATCAACTGGACGATAAGCCCTGCATTGGTGGACCTCGGGCCCGGGCTGCTCAATTATTATTATGCCACCGCTACCCCCAATGATTTCTTTGCATCAGGTCCTTCCGGACTTGGCTACGCATTGATCTATGATGCGTTGAATAAAAAATGGAACCTGGATACCCAGCAAGCCGTGATAGATGCCTATACAAAATTTACTCAGCAATATATTGCAAAATCGGGGCTCCGTGTCATCACTATCTGGGATAATGTCAATGAACAACAGATGGATGCCTATGCGACCAATTGCCGGTACCTGTATGGTGCTACGCTGGAAGACTGGGGGCGGGGTTTGCCTCTTAAAACAGTTGTCACGGAAGGCAGGCTGGCCTTTATTCCGAACCGGCCGGGTTATGCCGGTGACATTAACGCAATCTATGACACGTGGGAGCAGTCTGTCAAATCTTTTAACGGATCGAAGCCACTTTTTCTTGCTGCACAAGGCGTTTCCTGGAAAATGGGTCCTAAGGACATCGTACGTCTTAAAGAAAAGCTGGAAGAACTTTCACCCGGCAATATTATTATATGCAGGGGAGATCATTTTTTTTCGCTCTATAACGAGGACCATCATCTGGACTTCAACCTGACACTCTGCCCCGACATGAAGATTACGTCCAGCAGCACGTCAACAAAGGCAGCTTATGCGGCCGACGGAACCCCTTCAGGGAAGTACAAGTGGATATCATCCGGGACTGGTGCAAAGTGGATCGGGTTTGATTTCAAACAAACCTACCTTATTGACCGTTATGTCATTCGCCATGCCGGATCTGATGGCATGGATCCGGCGCTCAATGCCAAATCATTCAAATTGGAGGTGAGTTCAAATAAGAAGACCTGGAAGACTGTCGACTTTCAAGACAATAACATTGACAATGTTACAGACATCAATTTTGCACCGGTAAAAGCCAGGTATGTGCGCCTGACCATATTAAATGCCGGGAAGGATAATACTGCAAGGATCGGTGATGTAGAGATCTATGGGAAAAGCATAGCCGAATAGGAACCCTTGACGTGAAGTGATCAGTATCGCAATACTTGGAAAGAGGTGTAGTCTTTCATGGTGAAGAATAATTGCGCTGACCATATTTAAAATAGCTTTGACGTATTGCAATGGATTTTTCGCTATTCCCCTGGGCTATAGGGTTGCCCTGCCGCTGTTTCAAGGGACGCGGTTCTCCATACCAACCCTGCCATTGGCAGGCTTGGCAGCTTCAGGGCCAATGAACCTTATAGAAAGGATAAGTTGTCTCTATAGCGCTTGCAGCAGCCAGGGCCCGCTCCCTTTGGAAGGGATTGGTCCTCATTGATGCAACACCCGCACCGCTTTCAGGTAGTCCCCAAAGGTAATTCTGGATCCTTTGTCAACCGCCTGTAGGCTGGTTCCCGGAATGATGATCACCTTGATCTTTTCGACGGTCTCAGGGCTGCCCGTATTGGAAAGAGGTGAATAAAGGGTGAACACCCCCTTGGAGAAATTGAAGTAATAATTAATCCCCAACGCCCAGAAAGGCGCCTGGTACCAGAAATCATCTGACAACTGCACATATACCATAATAGCTCCTTTAAGCAATATAGCACTGTCCAGTGCAGTCAGTTGTTTAGTAATCTGGTAGGAGGAATTCCCTTTCCCATCTCCGTAAACCTGCCATTGAAGCCCCGTGGAAAACGTAAAAGCCTCCACATTCACATTGCCGTCGGCACCGTCACTGCCATCTGCACCAGCCGGCCCTTGTTCTCCGGGCTCTCCCTGTGCTCCCTGTGCTCCCTGGGCCCCTTGCGGTCCCTGCTCTCCTTTTAACGAGAAACCGGCACCCCATCCGGCATCGCTTTTCGGCCCGAATAATTTAATGTTGGTTTCATCCAGATAAAAATCCCCCGTTTTACCGACGGAGGCGGTGGGTGTTCCATCGCCATGTAATATCTGGGTTCCCGGTGTGCCTTTTAGCGATACGCCACCTCCCCATCCCTCATCGGTTTTGGGGCCGTAGAGCATCACCGTGGAGGTATCGAGAAAGAAATCCCCTGCTGCTCCCAGGGTACTGGCGGGCGTGTTGTTCCCGGTCAAAATGGTGGTGCCATCCTTTCCGTTCGCGCCGTCCTTTCCCGGTTGTCCGGCGGGTCCCTGTGCACCGGTGTCACCCGGAACGCCCTGGGGGCCCAGAACACCTTCTTTATGGCAGCTAATGAGCGAAGGGAGGAAAAAGAGAAGAACGCATACATACATTAAACCGGTGATCTTTTTCATGAGGATAATTTATGGATATCCGGTAAAAATACCCGCTTATGTCCCTTTGTTGGCCTCTTTTTAAGGCAACGTGGCAAAATCTTTAGTCAATGAGCGAAAAAAGCGGCGTCCCGGGTCAGCTCGCCGCTAAAATAGCAGGAAGGCCTTTTATGCGGGTGCCACGCCGTCCTATCCGCTCTGAAAGGTGGTAGGGATGGCCGGAATCGGCTGATTTACCTGCCAAAACGGTCGCCTCCCCGGTATCGGGCTTGACGGGAATAACAACATTTTGCATCCTAACGATAAACGAATAATTTTGCCGACATCCATCACCAATCAAAATGGCCACGTATTGAGCGATTCATTATACGAAAAAAGGGGTGTCTCCGCCTCCAAGGAAGAGGTACACCAGGCGATCAGGCACCTGGATAAAGGGCTTTTCCCGGATGCATTCTGCAAGATCCTTCCCGATATACTGGGGAATGATCCGGCTTATTGCAACATCATGCATGCCGACGGTGCCGGTACCAAATCTTCGCTGGCCTATGCCTATTGGAAGGAAACAGGCGATCTGAGTGTATGGAAGGGCATTGCCCGGGACGCCATCGTGATGAATACCGATGACCTTCTGTGCGTGGGCGCCACGCAAAATATCCTGCTGTCCTCTTCCATAGGGCGCAATAAAAGACTCATTCCGGGGGAAGTCATCGCGGCCATCATTAACGGTACCGAAGAAATTCTCGGGGAGATGCGGGATTACGGTATCAGCATTTATTCCACCGGTGGGGAAACGGCCGATACCGGTGACATTGTACGGACCATTATCGTTGACTCCACCGTCACCTGCCGGATGAGACGCGACGAAGTCATCGATAATAAAAATATCAGGCCGGGAGACGTTATCGTAGGACTGGCTTCCTTCGGCAAGGCAGTTTACGAAGACCAGTACAACGGCGGTATGGGCAGCAACGGACTTACTTCGGCCCGCCATGATGTACTGGATAGATCAATAGCGGAATCCTACCCCGAAAGCTACGATACCGGTCTCCCGGAAGAAGTGATCTATACCGGTAAAAAGAAACTGACCGACGTCACTGACATCCCCGGACATGGAAGCCTGACCATAGGCAGGCTCCTGCTTTCCCCGACACGCACCTACGGACCGGTCATCAAAAAGGTGCTGGACCTCTACCGGGAACAGATCCACGGCATGATCCATTGCAGCGGCGGGGGCCAAACCAAAATATCCCATTTTATTGGGGATATGCGGGTGGTCAAGGATAACCTTTTTCCCCTGCCGCCTTTATTCGCGCTCATCAGGGAAATGTCGGGCGCCGGTTGGAAGGAAATGTACCAGGTATTTAACATGGGACACCGCCTTGAACTGTATCTTCCTCAAGCGGTTGCCGCTCCAGTGATAGAGATCGCGGAAAGCTTTGGTGTAGAGGCGCGTATTGTCGGCAGGGTGGAAGAAGGTGAAAAGGCGGTGGTCATTAGAAGTGAATATGGGGAATTTCGCTATTAATAAGGTTCTATCTTCCCTGTTGCCGCTTGGTCCTAAAGGCGCCGTCAGCAACCGGTTGGAAACGGTCCACCCGCTATGCCTCCCATTTATCATAAAATACAGCTCGCCGGATCCGGGCGCGACCAATGGCAGGGAATTTGTTTTCAATAAGGGAATAGGGATATTTTTAAGATTTAAAAAAAAACTACTATGAAAAAGCCAGCACTCATTTTATTGATCGCCGTAGCCGGGTTAAGCAGCTGCAGTAAAGACTCGACACCTGTGCATGAAGCGCATTCGCAGGTAATTGATATCAAGCCCTCGGACTGGACCACCCAGGATGACGGCCTCAGTTATTCATATACCATTGATGTGCCTGCGTTAACGAATACCGTTTTCGACCATGGCGCGGTGATCGTTTATCTTTCTTTTGTAGATAATATTTACGAGGCAGTGCCTGAAGAGTTTGATGGGATCTCTTATGGCGCCATCCATTCCACCGGCGCTGTAACCGTTGACATGCACGCGATCGACCAGGGTAAAATTAATCCGCCCTCAGGGGATATATATGCGAAGGTTTTACTGATCAATGCGCAACAACTGGCCCTGCATCCGAACGTAAATCTCCACGATTTTGGTGAAGTACAAAAAACCTTTCACATCAAATAAACGATAGTATATTTTCTGCAGGTAAGGATCTCCGGGTAGTCATATGCCATCCGGGGATTTTTTTTGTTATTGCAATGGCAAACATGCCTGTGGGCATACCTGCAAGCCATATTACAACTTCACTGTGCCGCCCTTCGCGATTCCCGGATCCCTTATCCCGGCACATTCCATATTATTCTGGCCCTTGTCCCTTACCCCAAAACTTCGGGCAGTCAAAATTGAAATGCCAACCACCTCCGGCTTTGGCGGTGTTAAGGGTAGTCTCTGTGCCCTCCTGTTTGACAGCTGTGCGTATTTACGCGGTCAGAAATATTGCCGGAAGACATGCCTGGCAGGCTGGCGGGCTTCGAACGATCATCCAGGATGACGGGAGAATTAGGCTACATATTGTTCAAGCCATTTTGACGCTCCTTTTTCCGTGGCAAAGATCTTTACCGGCATGCGCGGTTTATTAACCTTAATGAAGATATTGCCCATCATGGCGCCAAACGAAGTGCGAAGTACAAGCGCGGAAGCACGCAGGCCGGCTGTTCCTTCATCGGATGAGAAGTACTCTCTGGCTTCCCGGGTCATGCTGATCACGCCCTTATTCAGGATCAGTACCGGGTAGGTTCGGTTTTTTGTAAACCGTTTCCGGCAATCGACGATTTTTCTGGCGATACCCAGGTCAATGCGGATTCCTTTCTTGAAGGTGGCAATCAGTAGCTTGCCAGAAAGTTCTAAATGCACATAGGAAGTGCTTGTCGTAGTTTTCATAGGCAAAGGATTGGGAGTTATATAGGTAAAAAGCGTTGGTAAGTTACGTATTCTTTTTTAAAATCGGAAATCATAGCACGCAGTTATGAATGTACTATGTGGTAGAAGCTACCCACTCCATAGGTTATAAGAAGTGCATATGCTATTTCCTGTACGTATAAAACGTACGTTGAACCACGTAGTTAAATCCTTAAAAAATACGGTTTTGAACGGATGTTTGCCATCTTCATAAGCCGTCATTTTCGATTTTTTTCAACCTGGTGTGGATCTTGTGTAGAAGCATTGCCTAAACTAGACTCATTACAAAAGCAATCTGGAAATAAGGTACAGATAATGGTTGTTGATTATGAAAGGCCAGACATAGTAAGAACCTTTTGGCGAAAAATCCCACAGGCAGGCTTAGTTCATTGCCTTTTATTATAGCCGACAGCCTGCTAAGTAGCTATTTCCCACACCGGACTGTTCCCCATGAAACATGGATTGATAAAAACGGCAAAATACAGCCCATTACGTCCGCTTATTATGTAAATGCAAATAATATAAAGGTTAATCGATTCAGAACTCCTGCAGTTACCAATAAAGCAGAGTGGTATGGATTTTACACCCAATAAACCATTATTAGTGGATGGCAATGGTGGCGATAGATTGCTTTTTAGAGGCACTTTCGGTAAATGTATCAATGGAGTAGAAGTCATATGGGATACGAGGGATAGCAATGCAATCAGATTTGATGTGATCAATGCCAGTATCCTTGCATTGTGTAATTTTGCGATTAATGGTATTGGGAATGTGGGAAATCCATCCCGTTATATACATAGTGATTCGATACCATTTGATTCATGGTATAAAAGGAATGTCTATTGCTATGAAATAATTGCGCTCCGCACACCAATTCCAAAGCTTTAAAAAATAATGTTACGGAATCTAAATGGATATCTTGGATTAAACGGACGTAAAGAAAGGAGGGTCGTGAACCGTTGGGCATTAACAGATACCTTAAAAAACAATGTATTCTACAAGCAATTGGAGGTAAGCCTGAAATAAAATATAATAAGCAATTGCTAACCCATACTCTTCAAAATGAGCCGATGGCAAGAATAATTAAAGCAGTTTTGATTACACAGATACCCAATATGCCCTTAAGGCCTATCATTGTAAATGAAACGCATTATTCAGGGAACGTTGACTTGGATCTCAAAGTCAGCGACATACATCACGCTTCTATTGCTGCGTTACGCAAAGCCTTAAAGCCGTATGGGTTAGATTTAATACCTGTAAATGCAATCTCGAGATGTTTGTATTAACGGAAAATAATTACAAAAACGCTGAAAGAGCAGAATATCTAACTGACCAGGCACTGCTTCCTCCAAAGATCCAACACCCGCTTAGAAATGGATATCGTTTTAGGAGCCATTGATTCGCCAGGCAGCGAAACTGTTGAATTGTAACGGTCAACACGACAGATAAAACAATCCCTCCACCTCTGAAGTAAATGACAAATACTTCCTAGATCGATGCGGAATAACCGGTTGTTCATTTGTACGTCAATATCCGGATGATGGCGCCGTACAAGTGGCCAGAAGGTCATGAGCAGGTATTAATCCCCGGCAGGCCATGTGCCAACCGGGAATTATTGCAGCGTGGTTATTGCAGCACGAAGCGGACAGGCAAACTATATTGAACGTTTACTATGATCCCTTTCTCACTCCCTGGTTCCCATCGGGGCATGCTTTTTACTACGCGCTCGGCCTCTTGTTCCAAACCACCGCCTTTCTTTGTCCCCAAGGTGGTAATGCTATGTAACTCACCATCTCTGCCGACAATGAATTGGACAACGACGGTCCCTTGTATGCCGTTTTCCCGGGCAACACGGGGATAATGGATATGATCGTGGAGATATTTCATCAGGGCCGGCTCTCCGCCCGGAAAAGAGGGCATTCTTTCGACAGAGGTGTAGACCTTACTGGTGTCTGTGGCGCCGGTGCCTGGGACGGCCCTTGGAGCGGCTGGCGGCGGGGGTACCTCACCGGTTGTGCTGTTTTCGGTATCCGGGGAAAGTTTACCATTCCTGCAACTGCCAGCAAATAACAGGGCAGTGGCTGC
>DASULB010000432.1:0-23031 GCA_036278455.1 Chitinophagaceae bacterium
TAAAAACGGCCATTCTTCGTACTAAAGAAAAGCCATCCCGGGTCCATTTATCAGCTGACAGGAAAGAAACCCATCCCGATGGAGAAGATTTAAGCTATATTACAATACAAACAACAGACAAAATGGTGTACACCACCCGAAAGCAGAAAAAAAACTATTTCCAAATGAGCCGGTCTGCCACGATCGTAAACGTGGAATTGCCAATCCCCGGAGTGCTGAATTGCCACAGTGCCCACTGGAATAAATGCAACATCAAATGAATAAGAACGTGAAATTGAACGGTTGATCAGCATGGCGAAAAAGACGTAGAAAAATAAAAGCGAAAAAAAATAAGATTTATATATTTTAAGCTATGGATCGATCCATACGGGTGCAATGGCAGAAAACCGGCTATCATAAGAAAAGTTATCCAGCTCATAAATCACCTCATAAAGGAAATGCAAGGCCCCTTTATGGTTTATTAAAAGCGACAATAAAAGGAACCATGAAAAATATAGTGGGAATCATTTTTTACATCTTCATTACCGGGTGGCTACTGACACCCTGCATATCCGGACACTGCCAGTCTGTGGATAGTATGTCTCTGAAAGCTTATGCGCCGGTGCCCGTCGGGGTAGCCATAGGCTACGAACCGATGCTTCACAACCAGGCATACCAGAACGTTGTATCCACCGATTTTGATCATGTGACTTTCGAATACGCCCTTAAAAACGGCGCCATTGTCAGGCCGGACGGTAGTTTTGATTACCGGAAGGCCGACATCCTGGTCAATACCTGCCGGGCCAAAGGATTAAATATATATGGCCATACCTTGTGCTGGTACCAGAACAATTCCCCTTTTATGGCTTCTCTGAAAGGAGATTCAACGGCTATTGAACATTTTTTGAAGAAATACATCACCACCACCATCAGCCGTTATAGAAATAGCATCCATGCCTGGGACGTGGTCAATGAGGCCATAAACAGTTCAGGAAAACTCAGGATAAACGGGAGGGAAAGAAGGGATTATTTCTACTGGGGCCAATACCTGAAAGCGGGTTACATTGCAAGGGCATTCCGCTATGCGCATGCCGCCGACCCGAAGGCAAAGCTCTTCTACAATGACTACAACCTGGAAACGGATCCGGCAAAGCTGAACGCTGTAGTAAACCTGGTGGAAAGATTAAAGAAGCAGGGGGTTCCTATAGACGGTGTCGGAACACAACTGCACATGAGTATAAACACGCCTGCCGAAGGCATCGATAATGCCTTCCGCCAGCTCGCTTCCACAGGGCTGCTGGTCCGTATCTCGGAACTCGATATCAAGCTAAACCCTTCTAATGATCCTGATTTCGTCATCACAAAACAGCTGCTGAAGCGCCAGGGACGCAAATGTCGTCAGGTGCTCAGTGCTTATTTTAAGTATGTTCCGGCCGGACAGCGCTTTGGCATCACCTTCTGGAATGTGGGAAAAAAGGACAGCTGGATTGTCAAGGGATCCCACCATACAGACAGCCCTACCCTGTTTGACGGGCATTACCGGCCCAAACCGATGTATTTAATGGCACTTGACTATTTCAAAAACAAGGGAACTACAAAAGCAAACTAATTTAATTTGTATATTTAGCACGCACTTTTTATCATCACAATATAAAATAATCAATATGGCAATCTTAAAAGGAAAAGAGGAATTTTTTAAAGGGATCGGGCAAATAAAATATGAAGGGCCTGAAACGGACAATCTGTTAGCTTTTCGCTGGTATGATGAAAACAAAGTCGTGGCAGGTAAACCCATGAAAGAACAACTACCCTTCGCCTGTGCATACTGGCATTCTTTCTGCAACACCGGAGCCGATCCATTCGGCGAACCTACTCACAGCTTTCCCTGGAATAAAAAAACAGATCCCGTGGATAGGGCCAGAGATAAAATGGATGCTGCTTTTGAATTTATCACTAAAATGGGACTGGAATACTATTGCTTCCATGACATGGATCTGGTGGATTACGGCGATGACATACAGGAAAACGACCGACGGCTGCAACAGGTAGTGGACTATGCCAAACAAAAACAAGAGCAAAGCGGAGTTCAATTGTTGTGGGGGACTGCCAATTTATTTACCAACAAACGTTACATGAACGGGGCCGCCACCAACCCTGATTTTCAGGTACTGACCCACGCCGCTGCACAGGTCAAGGCCGCCCTTGACGCCACCATTGCCCTTGGCGGAAAAAACTATGTGTTCTGGGGCGGCCGTGAAGGCTACATGACCCTGCTCAACACCAATATGAAAAGGGAACAGCAGCACCTGGCCATGTTCCTGCACAAAGCAAAGGATTACGCGAGAAGCCAGGGCTTTAAAGGGACCTTCTTTATTGAACCCAAGCCCTGTGAACCCACCAAGCACCAATATGATTACGATGCCGCCACGGTCATCGGTTTTCTGCGTGAGTATGACTTAATGGATGACTTTAAATTGAACATTGAGGTCAACCACGCCACGCTTGCCGGCCATACCTTCACCCATGAATTGCAGGTAGCCGCGAACGCGGGACTGCTGGGCAGCATCGATGCCAACCGGGGAGATTATCAGAACGGCTGGGATACCGACCAGTTTCCCACCAACATCGGTGAGCTCGTCGAAGCGATGCTGGTGATTTTGGAGGCCAATGGTTTTCAGGGTGGAGGCGTTAACTTCGATGCCAAAAGGAGAAGGAATTCCACCGATCCCGCCGACCTGTTTTATGCGCACATTAGTGGGATGGACGCTTTCGCAAGAGCACTGCTTATCGCTGAGAAAATCCTTCAGGATGGCACCTATCAGAAGATGCGCCAGGAACGCTATGCTTCCTTCGATGGCGCAGAAGGGAAAGCCTTTGAGCAGGGCAAACTGTCCCTGGAGGATCTGAGGAGCCATGCGATCCAAAAAGGAGAACCCGCCCAGATCAGCGGACAGCAGGAACGCTATGAATTGATCGTCAATAAATTTATATAATCTTCCGGGGGACAAACGGGAATCGGAGCGTTTCCATTCCCGTTTATTTTCAACTGCAATCATACAACCATGGCCTTCATAGATACCTCTTCTGCATCAACAGGTTCCAGCTTTAACAAAGCCAAGCCGGGTTATATTACCCTGCTGACATTAGTGGCCGCGCTCGGCGGATTGTTGTTTGGTTATGATACCGCCGTTGTCAACGGCGCGGAAAAATCATTGGTGGCATTCTACATCACCAAAATAACCGATCCGGCCTACCATGGGTATGCTGTCTCCATGATCTCGGAGTACAGGATATTGTTGGTGGTGGTGCTGTTCATCGTGTTTCTCGTTATCTGCGGGCAGATCATCCGGTTGCTCCTGTTGCGTAAAGGTGTCATCATCAGTATCATCGTCCTTGCACTGCTGGCCTTTTGGTCCGCCACTTTCCTGGGAAAATCTGTCTCTTATCAGGCGGCTGCTCTGCAGGATACGGCCAATGCCATCAAAGGCTTTGTCATTGCCAGCGCCTTGATCGGTTGCGTGATCGGCGGCGCGGCGGCGGGCTTTGTTTCAAAATCAATAGGCAGGAAAAACGGGCTGATGATCGCCGCCATAGCCTTCTTCATCTCTGCCATCGGCGCCTGGCATCCGGAGACCTTTAATATTTTTGGCACGCTGGATGTATACTCCTTTGTAATCTATCGCATTATCGGAGGGATCGGCGTCGGCATCGCTTCCATGATCTCCCCGATGTATATCGCCGAGATCGCGCCCGCGAAGGTCCGCGGCAAACTGGTGTCGTTCAACCAATTCGCCATCATCTTCGGAATGCTGGTGATCTACTTTGTCAATTACTTCATTTCCAGGCAGGGTGATGAACAATGGCTGATCACCGAAGGCTGGCGCTGGATGTTTTTCTCCGGCACCATTCCGGCGGCACTGTTCTTTATCCTGTTGTTCTTTGTCCCCGAAACACCCCGTTACCTGGCGATGAAAGGCAAAGAGCAGCAAGCCTTAAAAGTATTGAAAAAGATCGCCGGGGAAGGGCAGGCATCCGGAGTGCTGGAAGAAATCAAAGCCACCCTGCATGAAAAACATGCCCCCTGGTTATCCTATGGTTTCCTGGTTATCTTCATCGGCATCCTGCTTTCAGTATTTCAGCAGTTCGTGGGCATCAATGTGGTACTGTATTACGCCAGCAACATCTTCCGCAACATGGGGAGTTCCACAAATGCCTCTTTACTCCTAACCATCATCGTAGGCGCAGTCAACCTGATCTTTACCATCGTGGCCATTCTGACGGTGGATCACTTCGGCCGGAAGCCATTGATGATCATAGGCTCCATCGGGATGGCGGTCAGCATGTTCGCGCTGGGATTTGCCTTTTATTTTAATTACCTCAGCATAGCGGCGCTGATCTTTATGCTTATCTATACGGCAGCCTTCGCCATGAGCTGGGGTCCGGTTTGCTGGGTGTTGCTTTCGGAAATATTTCCCAACAGCATCCGGGGCGCTCTTTCCATCGCCGTCGCGGCACAATGGATCGCCAACTGGATCGTATCGCTCACCTTTCCGATGATGAATGACAATACCTGGCTGACCGATCAGTTCCATCATGGATTCTCCTACTGGATCTATGGCATCATGGGTGTTCTGTCCGCGTTCTTTGTATGGAAGATGGTTCCGGAAACAAAAGGAAAGACACTGGAGGAGATTGAAAAACTATGGAAAAAACGAAAAATATCGCCTGAAGATGTACCTGCACCCCTAAACGAAAAAGTGTAAGCAGCAACGAATTCAACTGCCCGCAGCCGGCTTTGCAGGAACAGCCAAACATCACCTGCAGGATATACACCTGAAGGAACGGCGACTCCGGACAGGGATTACCGTGGCATTTAGGTGACCGGCCGGATAAGCTGACCGCCAATATAATAAGACTATAAAGCACTATCATCTGACCCCTTACCCGATTGCTGCTTCTCAGGTAATGGTTTTGCCACCCGCATTCAGACTCACGGAGCGGTTCGAGGCCCTGATGCTGATCGTTCGCAATGCTTACCGGACAGGATCATTAATGCACGACGCACCTTTTACATATCGACTCACCACATCCACGTGGTGAGGGCAGCTTAAATTCGACAAAAAGATTTGCCTGGCATTATTTTTTATAAACCAACTTCCGATATCCGTATTCTTTTGCGGCACTCCTGAACCAAAACAACAGCAGGACGATGAAAAATGTTCTGCATGCCGGTGGCATAGAAAATTTAAAATACCTTTCTGATGAAAAAGCAATCCGTATTACTGACGCTTCTGTATTTTTTGCCTTTGGCAGCAGCACATGGCCAGCAGTTCATCACTACGAGAAGCGAACCTGGTGCATTTCCTGTTGCGGCAACCAGCAGTACCGCGGCTATTTATGTGGACAGTGGCGACCTTTTTTTAGTGCGTAAAGCCGCGGAGATGCTGCAACAGGACATTGGCCGTGTAACGGGGAAAATCCCTAAAATCATCCACTCACTTTCCTCCGCTACCGGAAATGTAATCATCATCGGCTCCCTGGACCATTCGGCCGGTATCAGGCAATTGTCCGCCGATAAAAAATTGCATACACGTAACCTGAAAGACAAATGGGAAGCCTACCGATTGCAAGTCCTTGATCATCCTACCGGTGGCATCACAAAGGCACTCCTGATCATCGGCAGTGACCGCAGGGGTACAGCCTATGGGGTGTTCACGTTATCTAAACAAATGGGTGTATCGCCATGGTACTGGTGGGCAGACGTGCCTGTAAAGAAAAAAAAGGAAGTGTTTGTAAAAAAAGGCATCTATTATTATGGCCCACCTGCGGTCAAATACAGGGGTATCTTCCTGAACGATGAAGCGCCCGCCCTTTCCGGCTGGGTGCATGAGAAATACGGCGGGTTCAACCATAAGTTTTATGTAAGGGTTTTTAAGCTGCTGTTGCGTCTGCGGGCCAACTATCTGTGGCCGGCGATGTGGGGCAGTTCTTTTGATGTGGATGACACCCTCAACCCTATTCTGGCCAATAAATACGGCATTGTCATGGGCACCGCTCACAATGAGCCCATGATGCGCTCCCGCAAGGAATGGCGCGACTTTGGCCATGGTCCCTGGAATTATCAAACCAATGCGGATTCCCTGCGCGCTTTCTGGGAAAAAGGCATCCGAAGAATGGACCACCGGGAAAGTATCGTCACCATCGGTATGCGGGGCAACGGCGACAAGCCTATGAGTGCCGGGACCAATATCGCTCTTTTGGAAAAGATCATCCGGGATCAACGAAAGATCATCACAGCAGTCACCGGAAAACCCGCCGCTGAAACCCCGCAGGACTGGGCCCTGTACAAAGAGGTACAGCAATATTATGACCAGGGCATGCGCGTACCGGATGATGTTACATTGCTGTATTCCGATGACAACTGGGGGAATATCCGCCGGCTGCCCCCATTAAAGGACACTATACGCAAGGGCGGCTTTGGTATTTATTATCATTTCGATTATGTAGGTGGACCGAGAAATTACAAGTGGCTTAACACCAATCAGATATCCCGGGTATATGAGCAGATGCACGAGGCATACGCCTATCACGCCAGGCAATTGTGGGTGGTGAATGTGGGGGACCTCAAGCCGATGGAGTACCCTATCAGCTTTTTCCTTGATTATGCTTATGATGCCAACCGCTGGGGCCAGCAGCGGCAGGCCAGCTATCCCCTGAGATGGGCGGCGGAGCAATTCGGAAGCGCAAACGCCCGTGAGATCGCCGATATCCTGGATAAATATACCCGGTATAATAGCCGTAGAAAGCCCGAGCTGTTATCCCCTGATACATACAGCCTCGATCATTACCAGGAAGCAGACCGCGTGGTCGATACATATAACAAACTGACAATGAAGGCCAAAAAGGTATATCGGGAACTGCCCCTCTCATACAGATCTGCTTTTTACCAGCTGGTCTTTTATCCGGTCGCGGCCTGCGCCAATCTCAATGATCTCGATGTCACAGTGGCAAAAAACAGGCTGTACGCGAAGCAGGGACGCGCTATCACAAATGAGCTGGCCGACAGTGCGCGGGCCATGTTCTTAAAGGACTCTCTGTTATCCCGTTATTATAATAAGAAACTGGAAAATGGTAAATGGGATCACTTCATGGACCAGACACATATCGGTTATACTTATTGGCAGCAACCCAGATACAACCATATGCCGGAAGTAAAGCGCATCCGCCTGCCAAAAGTCGGTGGTATGGGTGTGTCCATAGCAGGTTCCGGTGCCTGGTGGCCGCACTCAGACACGGCAGCCGTTTTACCTGCCTTTGATCCATACCAGCAACAGAAGGATTATATCGATATTTTCAACCGTGGCAGCAAGCCATTTGATTATACCATCCGGTCAAGCGCTCCATGGCTTAGTTTTTCAGCGACAAAAGGGGAAATTAAAACCGGGAAGCGAATTTGGGCAACCGTTAACTGGAAGATTGCCCCAAAGGGGGATCACGTATCTTCCATCACCATCACCGGCCCTGGTAACAAATCAGTGACCATACAGGCGCCTATCCACAACCCCTTATTGCCCAAACCAGACCAGTTTGAGGGCTTCGTGGAGGGCAACGGATATGTCTCCATGGAGGCCGCACACTATAGCCGGGCGGTGAATTCAAAAGGAGTACATTGGCAGCTCATACCCGGCCTGGGACGCACCTTGTCCGGGATGACCCCTTTTCCCGTCACGGCAAAGCATACCGCTCCCGGCGGAACCAGCCCGCGGCTGGAATACCGGATGTATCTCTTTGATAGTGGAACAATCCATGTAAATACATACTTATCCCCTACGCTGGACTTCCACCATACCGGTGGAATGCGCTATGCCATTTCCATCGACGACAACCCACCCCGGATCGTCAATATGAACGCAGATACTTCCAGGCAGGATTGGGGAAGATCAGTGAGTGATAACATAAAGATCATAAGCACCGCATTGCAGGTGGACGCACCGGGCCCCCATGTCCTGAAGTTCTGGATGGTGGACACGGGTGTGGTATTGCAGAAACTGGTCGTTGATTGTGGGGGAGAGAAATCCAGCTATCTGGGTCCCCCTGAAAGCTTTTACCACACGAGAAAAAAATATTAACAAGGTACACCGTTTGATCCTATTGGCATGGTCACCATGCCCTCAGCCTTGTAAGAATCAATTCAGTGCTGCAATGTTTACATTGCCAATCAGCACTTTTGCACCGTTTTTATAGCAGAACGGAGAACTGATAAAGAAGTATTTACGGCTGCCTGGCTGGAACATATCCGCATCCAGAACCCGGGCCTTGCCCGGATAGACTTTCATGTGAACGCCATTTCATCCCAATGGCCTCGAAAACGACAGCATTTCAAGTGATGCCCGGTTGTTTTGACCAGATCCGTTTTGTGCGTTCGAAATGACGGGCGGCGCACTGGGAAAAAAATCACTTATGAAAATTGAATATGCCTCGATATCCGGGATTCAAGTCATATTATAGCAACAGATGCCAGAGGAGACAACCGGTTAAATCTTTTTGCCAGGTAGCATAGGTAACCCACCTTCCCCTTTTCTGTGAGTAATTATCAAGATGAACGGTCCTTTTTCTGCACGACGCTATTTATCACCAGGCAATATAAAAGAAGTTAAAAGTCAACGCTCATATATTCTCTGTAAGATTGGACAGGATTTGTCACCGCAGGAAGTAAGGAAATTAACCTCAAAAATCGTATTTTTAGCAAGTTTTGGGAGATGCCCAAACTATTTAAAGGATTTTAAATGCGTATCGCCTATAGATTTATTTTACTTTTATCCGCGTGGCTGTTTTTTTGCTTGCAGGGATTTTCCCAACCGGGACAATTACAGTTCACGCATGTGGATATCAGCAACGGACTTTCGCACAACCAGGTAAACTGCATCCTGAAAGACCGTCAGGGCTTTTTATGGTTCGGCACCCTTTCCGGACTCAACCGTTATGATGGATACGGCTTTAAGACATTCCGTCGTGACCTGCAGGATACCCTGTCGTTAAGCGACAATTATATCACCGGCATCTTTGAACTTCCGGGCGGCAAATTATGGATAAACACGCGTAACGGGAGCAACATTTACGACGCCGCCACCGAGACCTTCGATCGTCATTACCAGCGCTACTTAAAATCATTAGGCCTGCCCGAGGGCATGGTCACAGGGATCCTCCGGGATAAAACTGACGATTATTGGTTTGTTTATGCGGGGGATGGCATCTACCAGTATGATCCCCGATCGCATCAATCGACGCCTTTGCGGCATCAGGAGCAAAATAAACTGACACTGTCAAATAATGATGTATCGGCCCTGTCGCTGGATTCCTCGGGTGGTCTCTGGGTGATGCAAACAAATGGCATCCTGGAAAAATTAGACGTGGGGACGCGCAGGGTCACTTATCGCAATGATTCCCTTTTCAGGATATATGATGGCACCAGCCAAAATTATAAGATATTCATTGATAGCCAGCATGATCTCTGGATCTATATTTCCGGTGACGCGGAAGGAGTCTATTATTTTAATACGCTCACCCACCGGTTCCTGCATCTTTCAAAAGATTCCAGGCCTTATCACCTGAACAATGATATCATTTATGCGATCACCGAGGACAGCAATGGCACCATATGGATCGGCACGGACCACGGTGGCATCAACCTTATCAATAAAAAAGATTTTTCCATTCGGTACCTGATGCACAATCCGGAGGATCCCAAAAGCCTCGCGCAAAACAGTATCTATGCTTTATACAAAGATAATACGGGGGTCATCTGGGTGGGTACCTATAAAAAAGGAGTATGTTATTACAACGAAATATTCAACCGCTTTCCCCTTTACAGTCATGATCCGAATCTTCCTGTCGGCAAGGCCGGCACTTTTAGCTGTCTGCCATATGAAGACGTAGATCGCTTTGTGGAAGATAAACGTGAGAACCTTTGGATCGGAACGAATGGTGGCGGCCTGATCTATTTTGACCGGAGCAACAACACCTTCCGCCAGTACTTACATGATCCGGCAAACCCAAACAGCCTCTGCAACAATGTGATCGTAGGACTGTGTCTTGACAGGCAGGGCAAACTCTGGATAGGCACCTACACGGGTGGTCTGGACTGCTTCGACGGCAAGACATTCACCCATTATCGCCACCAGGCCGGAGACAGCAGCAGCCTGAGCAATGATAAAGTATGGGATATATTCGAAGATACAAAGGGCAATATCTGGATTGGAACCATGGGCGGGGGACTGGATCTTTTTGACCGGCAGCATCAAAAGTTCGTCCATTACAGGAGTGGCTATCCGGACGTCGCAGGCACTTCTTACGTGATGGCCATCACCGAGGACAAATCCGGTCAATTATGGCTGGGCACGGCCGGCGGTGTGGAAGTCCTGAATACCCAGGCGGGATGGGTTCGTCTTTATGACCACCATCCGGGCGATCCGGGCAGCCTCTGTAATGATAATATCAACGCAATATCCCAGGACAGCCGCGGATGGATATGGATCGCCACACGCGAAGGATTGAGCCGTTTTGATCCGGCCACCGGTAAATTCCGCAACTTTATGATGGCGGACGGACTTCCGGACAATACGGTCCTGACCATCCTTGAAGATAACGAGCACCGTCTTTGGATGAGCACACCCAATGGCCTGTCATGTCTTAGCATTGCCGTGAAGCATCACAAAGACACCTTGCTGTTTAAAAATTATGATGAATCCGATGGCCTGCAGGGCAGAGAATTCAATGAAAAATCGGCTTTCAAAACCAGGGAAGGGCAGCTCCTTTTCGGTGGCGCTAATGGATTTAATATGTTTGATGCCACCCATATCGTATTAAACAAAACGGTACCCCCTGTTGTGTTTACCGACCTGCAGATATTTAACAAAAGTGTGAAGATCGGCGAGACCATCGGGAAGCATATCATCTTACCAAAGGCCATCAATGAGGTAAAATCCGTCACACTGCCTTATGGTGCCAACGATTTCTCCCTTGTATTCGCCGCCCTGGGATATAGCCATTCAGGTAAAAACAAATACCGCTATAAGCTGGAAGGCTTCAGCGAAAACTGGATCACCTCGGGTGGCGGCATGCATAAGGCCACCTACACGAATCTGGATCCCGGAACCTACATTTTTAATGTAATGGCTTCCAACAATGATGGCATTTGGGGAAAGCAGGGTGCCTCTCTGCAGATCCATGTCCTCCCGCCCTTCTGGCGAACAAACTGGGCCTACTTTATATATGCATTACTGATCATTGGCATCCTGTACCTGGCCAGGAGTATCCTCTTATACCGCGCAAGAATGAATTTTCGCATGGAACATCAACGACATGAAGCGCAGCGGATGCATGAGCTGGATATGATGAAAATACGCTTCTTTACCAACATCAGCCATGAATTCAGAACACCGCTCACGCTCATCCTGACTCCCATTGAAAGGATCCTGAAGCAAACGGGCGATGTGAGCCATAAGGATCAATTACAACTCATTCAAAGAAATGCCAGGCGTTTACTGCACCTTGTGAACCAGTTGCTGGATTTTCGTAAAATGGAAGTACAGGAAATAAAGTTAAACCCTGTGCATGGAGAGATCATCAGTTTCATCAAGGAGATCGTTTGTTCCTTTACCGATATCGCCGAGAAAAAGGATATTCGATTCACACTGGAAACCGCTCTTGAGTCCTTAACCGCGCACTTCGACAAGGACAAGCTGGAACGCATCCTGTTTAACCTGCTATCCAACGCATTTAAGTTCACGCCTGAAAAGGGAACCATCACCTTGTATCTGGACATTCAACCCGCAGAAGCGGAGGCAAACGCCCTATCTTCGTATTTACGGATCCGGATTCAGGATAACGGCATTGGTATTCCGCCGGAGAAGCAACAACGCATATTTGAACGCTTCTTTCAGCATCAGATGCCCCCCTCTGTCGTTAATCCCGGCAGCGGCATTGGACTCTCCATCACACGCGAGTTCGTCCGGTTGCATAAGGGGACTATCAGCGTATGGAGTGAACCCGGTAAAGGGAGTTGTTTCACGGTATTATTACCCGTAGCGCTCAGTGAGGTCGCCGCCGGGACCCGGCCAGGCAATATGCCGGAGATTTTTACCCCGGCTCCCCTCAACATGGCACCGGCCAGCAGGGTTACCCCAAAACACCATGGAAGAAAACCCTCTATTTTACTGATAGATGACAACGAGGATTTTCGCTTTTATTTAAAGGATAACTTCTCGGTCTATTTTAACGTGTCGGAGGCCTCGAATGGAAAAGAAGGTTGGGAAAAGACCATTTCCTTAAAGCCGGACCTGATTGTCAGCGACATCATGATGCCTGAGATGAATGGCATTGAATTGTCCAGAAAACTCAAAAGAGATCCGCGAACTGCACAAATACCACTGATATTGCTTACCGCCCGCGCATCGGACGAACAGCAGCTGGAGGGATATGAAACAGGCGTCAACGACTATATTGCCAAACCATTCAATTTTGAGATCCTGCTGGCGCGAATTTATAACCTGCTGGCGGAGAAAAAGCAACAACATAAAGCCGAACCTCCAAAAATCCCCCTGGATCCGCATGAGGTGGATGTAGTTCACGCAGATGAAAAATTCATCCAGGATGCCATCGCAGTGGTAGAAAAAAACATGGCCAATCCCGGATTTTCAGTGGAGCAGCTCAGTCATGCGTTGTACGTCAGCCGGGTAACGCTGTATAAAAAAATAATGACGATAACAGGCAAGTCACCTGTGGCCTTTATTCGTGCATTACGCATGAAGCGGGCGGCACAGCTTTTGCAGGAGGCAAAAATGACTGTGGCACAAACTGCCTATGAGGTGGGGTTCAACAACCCCAAATACTTCACCAAATACTTCAAGGAAGCATTCGGCATGTTGCCTTCTGAGTACGCCCATCAAGCTAAAAACCAGAAGGAAGAAAAACAAAAAAGACCCGCTGATTAGCCGGAACAAAGGGTTCTTCTGAAAAGCATTGTCAGGCAGCGTCTTCTGTATCAGTATCAAGATACCGTATCTTCAACCACTCGCGATACAGCATATGTCTCCAAAGTTCCGGCATGTCGCCGGCTAAAGACCGTTCAGATATCTAAGGGGTGCTATGTGACGAAGCCGGATGCAGGCGATCCGGGCAGCGTTCTAGATGCCTTTCCCTTTGATAAGCCTGATCAAAATTGCGATCACGGCCACTACCAGGAGAATATGTATAAGCCCGCTGGCAATGTGGTAAATCAAGAAGCCTATTACCCAGGCAATAATAAGAATAACCGCAATTGCAACCAAAAGAGTACGCATGGGAAATAATTTAAGTAGTCAATAAAGTAGTTTATAATCCAAAATAACTGTGGACGGTCAGCCCCCAGTACCTTATTGTTATCAAACCCCGTTCCAATGTGTAATGTCAGATAACTGACCCAACCTGTATACGGAAAAAAGGGAACCGTATCTTTTTTTGGTAGGAGATGACCAGCATTCAACAGCATTACCCGCAGCCATTGTGTCCGGCTTTTCCTTTTGAGACCGTATTAATACCGGACAATGTTTAACCGTTTTCAGATAGGCTAACAACAATGCCGATACTTTCTGATCTGATATTTCATCCAATATAGAACCTAAACGTTGTATCGTGGGTGCCTGGTTATATCGTTTTGCGGTGATCACCAAGTTTTCCTGACTCATGCTTTCTGCTAATTCTTGATAAAACAGTTGCAGCCCTGTGAAGGCCGTCTATCCGGTTATGGTAATTAACCATATCAAGTCCGGTCAGTTCCACCGACGACAGGTCGAATTACTGGCGTAATTCCGCTAAGATGAACGCATACCATCCCTTAGACCTTAGTCCGTCAGCACAGGCCTCCAGTTAATGATATGTACTTCTTTCCATAGTTCTCTGGCAAGTAACGGGATAACCGGATCAAAAAAATTTCAGCCTGTTTGGTAAGACCATTTATAAGTTGCGGCTAAGCCCCTTCCGCTTTTATACTCGCCAATGGCTTTTAGCCGATTTTCCTTACTTTTCCCCTCCAAATCATCCCCAAAATCTTTCTATCTATGAAAAACGGATCTTCTTTGCCCGGTGAGCAGAAGGGCCAAAGGAAAGCTTCCTTTGATTAATTTCCGCTAATTTCGCCGTTTATATCAATCAGAAGACAAACTAATTCAGTTTGATTTAATATATTAGCAGGTTTTTAACAAAATAGCAGGAATTACCGATTTGGTAAAAGCAATTAAACCCTTATCGACACCATCCGGATTTAAAAGCAGCAATATGAAAAGAGTGGTCATTACAGGGCTTGGGGCCATTACACCTTTAGGCAATACAGTAAATGAATTTTGGGAAAACGTTGTTTCCGGGAAAAGCGGGGCGGCTCCTATTACGAAATTTGATGCTTCAAAATTCAAAACCCGTTTCGCCTGTGAGGTGCATGATTTTAATGCAGAGGATTATATCGAACGAAAAGAAATCCGGAAATACGACATGTACACCCAGTATGCGATCGCGGCCAGCGATCAGGCCATACAGGACGCCGGGTTGGATTTCACCAGGATGGAAGAACAGCAGCGTTACGAAGTGGGCGTGATCTGGGCCTCCGGCAACGGCGGCATCGGTACCTTCCAGGAACAGCTGAAGGAGTTCTATGAAGGAGACGGGACACCCAGGTTCAGCCCCTATTTCATCCCGAAAATGATTGTGGATATCGCCGCGGGGGCCATTTCCATACGCCATAAACTCCATGGTCCCAATTATGCCACAGTATCGGCCTGCGCTTCCTCCAACACCGCCATTATCAACGCCTTTGATACCATCAGGCTTGGAAAGGCGAACATCATGATCGCCGGTGGCTCGGAAGCCGCCATCACTTCTGCCTCCATCGGCGGATTTAACGCTTCCCAGGCGCTGTCAAAGAGAAACGACAGCCCTGAGACGGCCTCCCGCCCCTTTGACGAGACCAGGGATGGTTTTGTAGTCGGGGAAGGCGCAGGTGCGCTGATTCTGGAAGACCGGGATCACGCGGTAAAACGCGGCGCCCGTATCTACGCAGAAATAACCGGAGGCGGCATGGCCGCAGACGCCTATCACCTGACGGGAACTCCACCGGACGGCCTGGGCGCCTCCCTGGGCATTTCGAAGGCACTCTCGGATGCAGGGATCTCTCCGGATAAAGTGAATTACATTAATGCCCATGCTACCTCCACAGCCCAGGGGGACATCGGTGAACTGCGGGGCATCAAAAAAATATTCGGCGACCTTCCCGTTGCCATCAGCGCTACCAAATCGATGACCGGCCATTTATTAGGTGGTGCGGGCGCTATAGAAAGCGTGATTTGCGTGTTATCGGTCAACCATGATATTGTCCCTGCCACCATCAATACCGAGGTCCTGGACAAAGAAATCCCGGAGGGCATGCATATTATCCTTGGTAAATCGGTGAACATGACCGTAAACTACGCGCTCAATAATACCTTTGGTTTTGGCGGGCATACCGCGAGTTCGGTTTTTAAGAAATATGAAGATTAACCAGCCGGAGCTTTCTGCGCATCATACTTTGACGCTTTAACGACCTTTCCTTTTACCAGCACCTTTTCCCCCCATCGTCTGCCGGTCCATACATGCGACTGCTGTATGATTACCGGAATGCACGAAGGCCCTTTCCGACGATGATCGACCAACCAGGGTGACCACCTGGCTGTTTCATGCCGTCATGCTGTGACAGGTCAATCATCCATAAGGCTTTTCTGGATTTCTATCCAAAACACCTCCAATTTTCTGCGGACAGGGCCAAAACCTGTCATAGCTCCAAAATCTCCGCCCTGGAAGGGCGTAATAGCCTGTAAGCACTTTAAAATCAAACAGCTCCGGCTGGCCGGTTAACAAAAAGTACCCTCTTTTTTTACATACTGCACCCCAATTGAAACCCGCCGCTTAACAAAATGTACCCCAATTGGTAACATAACCATGCTATCGCCGCCTCCGGAGCGCATTACATTTGGAAAAGGGAATTCTATAACACATTATTGGAACGGGAAAATTAATGATTACCCCAAAAGAGAGACGGATGGGCACAAAACAGCTACTTTTAAAAGGTTTATGGACAGTGGTAACGGCCGGAATATTGTTGTCGGTTAACAGTTGCAGTTCAACACAGCCATATCGGAAAACACCCGATGGCGTGGTGGTGACGCTGAATAAGAGGCAGAAAGGCGCTCACCTGCTTCGTCTGCAAGTCATTAATGATCATATCATCCGGGTGACGGCCTCCCCCACCAATTCATTTTCCGCTCCTCCCAGTCTGATGATCTCCCTCAGGAAGCAGCCGCCTGGCCAGTGGACCCTGCAGCAAAAAGGCGATCATGTATTGCTGCGCACTTCCTCGCTTACGGCGGACGTTGCCCTGAAAAGCGGACAGATACAATTTATGGACACCACGGGTCGCATACTGTTAACAGAAGCACGAGCAGGCGGCAGGACCTTTGTTCCTGATACGGTGGAAGGCGTACCGTCCTATAAGATATCCCAGGTGTTCGACAACCTGCATCACGACGCACTCTACGGACTCGGTGAAAACCAGTTAGGCCTGACCAACCTTCGAGGAAAAGACATCCTGCTGGCACAACACAATTCGGAAGCCTTTGTGCCTTTTTTTGTTTCCAGCGGCAATTACGGTGTCCTGTGGGACAATAATTCCATTACCCGTTTTGGTGATCCGGGATCGTACGAGCCACTGGACTCCCTAAGACTGTTTAACAAAAATCAACAGCCCGGTGGCCTGACGGCCACCTATCTGCCCGATCTGAGGAGCAACCCGGATCCGGTCATCCGGGAGGAAAAGAAGATCGACTACGCTTACCTGAATACCCTAAAGAATTTCCCTCCGGGTTTTTCGCTTGCCCCACCCTCCACCGTGGAATGGCAGGGTTACATCGCTTCACCTTATTCCGGGACCCAACGGTTCATGTTGTACGCGGGGGGATATATCCAACTATGGATCGACGGAAAACTATTGGCGGACAAATGGCGGCAGTGCTGGAATCCCGCCGAAACGCTGGTGGAGGTTCCCATGGAAAGAAATAAAAGATATTCGATCCGGGTAAAATGGATTCCCGACGGGGACCAATCCTTTATTTCTTTGAAGTGGAAAAAACCGCTCCCGGCAAGCGAAAAAGACAAGATCTCCCTGGCCTCTGAAATGGGTCCTTCTGTAGACTATTATTTTATCGCGGGAAAAAACATAGACAGCGTGATCAGCGGATACCGGGCCCTCACCGGCAAGGCACCCATCATGCCCTTATGGGCCTATGGGTTCTGGCAAAGCCGTGAACACTATGATTCCGCAAAAGAAATACTTGACATCGTGAGGGAGTTTCGCCAAAGGAAAATCCCGCTGGATAACATTGTGCAGGACTGGTTTTATTGGAAAAAGGACCAGTGGGGCAGCCAGGAATTTGACAGCACCCGCTATCCTGACCCGAAAGGCATGATAGATAGCCTGCACGATTTCTATCACACACACTTTATGCTATCGGTGTGGCCCAAATTTTATGTGGGGAGTAAACCTTTTAAAAAATTCTGGGACAAGGGATGGCTTTATAAAAAGAATGTGGTGGACAGCCAAAAAGACTGGGTGGGATACGTCTCCACATTCTATGACGCCTTCAACCCGGATGCACGGGGGGCCTTCTGGGACCTGGTCAACCGCAAATTATTCAGCCTTGGCGTAGACGCCTGGTGGCTGGACGCCACCGAACCGGATATTTTATCCAATACGACCCTCAAAGAAAAAAAACAGTTGATGGATCCAACCGCACTGGGGCCCTCCGCGGAAACTTTCAACGCCTATCCCCTGGAGAACGCCAGGGCTTTTTATACCGGGCAGCGCAAGGCAAAGCCTCACCAGCGTGTATTTATTCTTACCCGCTCCGCCTTTGCCGGCAGCCAGCGTTATGCTGCCTCCACCTGGAGCGGTGACATAGGCGCTACCTGGCAGGACATGAAAAATCAGATCGCGACAGGTATCAGCTTTTCCATATCGGGCATCCCATACTGGACAATGGACATCGGTGGTTTTGCGACCGAAAGCCGGTACCAGCATCCCGATGCCCGTGACCTGGCCGAATGGCGTGAGCAAATGACCCGGTGGTACCAATTTGGCGCGTTCTGTCCCTTGTTCCGCGCCCATGGGCAGGCACCTTACCGGGAAATATTCAACGTAGCACCGGAAAACAGTGACGCTTATCAGTCCATGCTTTATTATGACAGGCTCCGTTACCGCTTAATGCCTTATATCTATTCGCTGGCGGGGGAGACTTACCTGAAGGATTATACCATCATGCGCGGACTGGTCATGGATTTTGAATCCGATAGCGTGGCCAGGAACCTCACCGATGAATACCTGTTCGGCCCTGATCTGCTGATCAATCCCGTTTATACGTACAAGGCAAGAACAAGACCAGTTTATCTGCCCTCTCCTGCCGGCTGGTACAATCTTTACAACGGAAAATATTTTCAGGGCGGGCAGACCATCTCAGCCGACGCGCCTTATGCCCACATGCCGGTCTTTGTAAAAGCGGGCGCCATCCTTCCCTTTGGTCCTGCCTTGCAATATACCGGTCAAGAGCCGGCCGACACCATTACCCTGTATGTCTATCAGGGGAAAGACGGACAGTTCAATTTATATGAAGATGAAGGGGTGAATTACAACTATGAGAAGGGGGACTACACGATCATCCCGCTCTCTTATAACGACCAAAATAAAACTTTAACGATCGGAAAAAGAAAAGGAAACTTCCAGGGCATGCTGCAACACAGGGTATTCAGGATCAAATGGATTGGCCCTGAAAAACCGGAAGCATTGGATTTTTTCTCCGCTGCGGATGAAACCATTCCTTACAATGGTAAAAAAACGACGGTGAAGATGAAATGATTATTTCAGGGTATTTACATGATTTTGATTTTATAAAGATCTCCCGAACGCAGACACACTATACAGGAAAGAAAAGGAACATGAGCGGGTCGGTCCATTGATCATTCAACAAAACTAACAGCAGCAGGCAATACACTGCTGGCATTCTCGTCAATTAAAACCTTAAATTATGAAAAAGAAGTACAAAAAGAAAACCGGGGTGAGTAGCCATCACGCTGGTTTTAATTTCCGGGAGGCCTGGAAATTATGGCTGGTCCTCGCCTTACTCGTCTTTAATTTCACACCAGGCCTGCGGGCCCAGACAACAGACCTCTCGGGCAATGTAAGGAGCGCGGAAGACGGCACACCCCTGCCTGGGGTCACCGTCAGGGTGCGCGGGACCATTATAGGCACCGTTACCAATGATGAGGGCCGGTTCGTGATACGCGCCGTCCCGGGGGACACGCTCGATTTCTCTTCCGTCGGCTATTATACCCAAACGCGTATCTTCACCGGTGACCAGGCGCTCATGATCCAGCTAAAAAAGAATTTCAGTGAGCTGGACCAGTTGGTAGTGGTGGGATATGGTGAGATGAAAAAACGTGATCTGAGCAGCGCTCAGGTAACCGTTACCAATGCTGAGATCAACAGAACCATCAATACCACTTTTGATCAGGCGCTGCAGGGAAGGGCCGCCAATGTAGAGGTTACCTCTAACAGCGGTCAGCCCGGCGCGGCACCCTCGGTGATCATTCGCGGATTGGGAACGCTCACCCAAAATGCGCAACCGCTCTACGTAATAGACGGTGTGCAGATCACGACCGCCAACCCCGCTGATGATCCCAATAACCATCCTACCGGATTCTCCAATGTCTTGTCTTCCATCAACCCGGATGACATCGCCACCATTAATATACTACAGGGACCATCGGCTACTGCCATCTTTGGTGCGGCAGGCGCCAACGGAGTAATCATGATCACTACCAAACACGGATCGGCAGGAAAGACAAAAATATCGGTCAGCAGCCTGCTCACCTTGCAGGACAAGCCCCGCCACATCAGCGTCATGAACCTGCAGCAATACGCGGCATTCAGAAACGCGATGGCCAGCGCCGGCGGCACCGGCTCGGAACCGCAATTCGCCGATCCCACCGTACTCGGCCCCGGCACCGATTGGCAGGATGTGTTATACCGCAGGACGATGTTGCAGAAAGATGAATTTTCCCTGAGTGGCGGTAATGATAAAACCACCTTTTACTTCTCCGGGGGATACTTCAACCAGGAAGGGATCGTGCCCGGATCGGGTTTCAAACGCTATTCCACCCGGCTGAACTTAACGAATCAGACCCGTAAATGGTTAAAAATGGGGACAAACCTCAGCGTAGGCTTTACCAAGGAAAAGGTCAATACCACCAACGGAGGCATCATTAATCTGGCGCTGCAACAAAATCCTTCCGTGCCGGCCAAAAACCCGGACGGAAGCTGGGGCGGCCCCGCCACGGCGCAGTTTCAATACACCAACCCGCTGATGATCGCCAGCATTTACAACGACTATAACAAACGGCTTTCTTTCCTGGGAAGCGCTTATGCGGACATCACGCCCATTAAGGGATTGATATTCCATAACGAGGTGGACATGGGCGCCGAATATTACAATTACTATTCCTATCATCCGGGCTATCAGGCAGGTGCCTTTATCGTCACCCAGGATAACGCCACCTCCACCAGGACCGCCACTAATAATTACTGGTGGAGCATAAACAACCGCCTGCAATACAGTTTCAATATCCACAAGAATGCCTTTACCGTCATGGTAGCCCATGAGGCAAAATCAGGAACCTACGAATCGTTGTCGGGCAACAGGAAGGACTACCTGACCAACGATGTACAGGAACTCTCCGCAGGGGACAATACTGTGCTCTCAAACATCGGCAACACCAGCTCGAAAAACGACTGGGCACAGGAATCCTATTTTGGCAGGCTCAACTACGAATTTAATAACAAATACATTCTTCAGGCTACCTATCGTGCCGATGCCAGTTCCAATTTCGGACCTAATAATAAATGGGGCTACTTTCCTTCTCTCTCCGTGGCATGGCGGATATCCAATGAAGATTTCCTGAAGGATGTGAAGGCCATCGATGACCTGAAGCTTCGCTTTGAAATAGGGGAATCGGGGAACGCGGGATCGGGCGGCGGGATATACGCCGCCCTGCAGACCGTTCCTACGCCGGGGGGCATCGGTTTTTTATCCCAGAAATTTCCCAACCCTTACCTGAGATGGGAAACAGACAAAACGGTCAATGTAGGGTTTGACCTGCACATGTTCGACAGCCGGCTTGAAGTGATCGCAGATGCCTATGTAAAAAACAGCACCAACCTGATCACGGTAAATACCTATCCCTTTACACTGGGTGGCGATATCTCCTATTCCTCAGGATACATCCAATGGCCCACTGTAAATGCCGGCAGCATCCGCAACAAGGGATTGGGCATTACTGTCAACACGGTAAACATCGATAACGCCAAGGGCTTTTCCTGGAGGACAGGATTAAATTTCTCCCTGGACAGGAACAAGATCACCTCCTTACTGAATACCATCAATCCCGCGTGGAACGCCTCTCAGGTAGAATTCGTCTCCAAGGTGGGCCAGCCTGCCAGCATGATCACCGGCTATATCGCTGAAGGATTGTTCCAGAATTACAAGGACATCACCGGTCATGCCATTCAGACGGCCAACGGCACCATGACGGTCAGTCCTTCCCAGGGCAGCTGGGTAGGCGACATCAAATTCAAGGACCTCAACGGGGACGGTCTGATTAACCAGGATGACAGGACCATCATCGGCAATCCCTGGCCCAAATTCACCTTTGGATTTAACAACTCCTTTTCTTACAAGAATTTCGATCTGAATGTTTTCATCACCGGTTCGGTAGGAAATGATATTCTGAACTATCCGCGCTATACGATGGAAATTCCGGGCAATACGGGGACCTTTGGCAACTACTATACCTCGGTGAACCACTTCGCCAGGCCCAGCAGTTACGCTGATTCGGCCAGCACGACAGCGGTGCTGCAGAACCCCGGGTACAAGATCCCACGTGTTGCACCAGGCGATCCCAACGGGAATAACAGGATGAGCCAATGGTTTGTGGAAGACGGCTCCTATGTGAGGGTCAAAAATGTAACGCTCAGTTATACCTTCCCGCACAAATGGATTTCCCACTTGGCCATGACCAACCTGAAGCTCTCTGCCAGCGTGCAAAATCTCCTCACCATTACAGGGTATAAAGGCTATGATCCTGAAGTGGGTATGGTGCAATACAGCAATACCTTAATGGTAGGTGTGGATACAGGACGTTATCCCACGGTGAGATTTTATTCCTTTAGCCTCTCAGCAAATTTTTAATGACGCCAAAACGTACTGAATCATGAAAAAATACATTCAATTACCGATCCTGATCGCGGCACTTGCTTTTTTTGCGCAAAGCTGCAGCAAATCATTCCTGGAAAGACCGCCCCTCGACCAGATCACTACCGGAAACTTCTACAAAACCGACGAAGAGGTCATGGCGGGAACAGGACCCCTGTACAATATTGTATGGTTCGATTACAACGACAAAGCCTTCCTCGCCTTTGGCGAAGCCAGGGGCGGGGACCTGCAGTCAAATGACCGCACCCCCTTCATCCAGTTCGCTCCTTCCGCTACGGATCAAAGCACGCTGTTGCCGGGCTATAAATCCTTTTACAAGATCATTTCCCAGAGCAACATCACCATGCAGAATATCGTCGCCAGCAAAGGCAACCTCTCAGACTCCATCAAGAACGAGGCCCTGGGTGAATGTCATTTCATGCGTGGGATGGCTTATTATTTTCTGGTAAGCAACTGGGGGGCGGTGCCCATCATTTATAATAATGTGGATCAGTTAGGTGACAGTGTTCACCGCAATACTATCGAAAGCGTATGGCAATTCATTATCCGGGATTTCCGGATGGCCGTCAAGGACCTGCCTGTAACACCCTATCAACCCTGGCGCTTAACCAAGTGGTCGGCGAAAGGTATGCTTGCAAAGATGTACCTGACCGTGGCGGGGCTGGATAAAACA
>DASULB010000433.1:0-6273 GCA_036278455.1 Chitinophagaceae bacterium
TTCCGGTTTGCATGAAAACTCTACCGGCAAAGCGGCCGCTGCCCTGGCCTTCACAGTAGAAGGAAAGGTATCCGGCCCAAACGGTCCGTTGATCGGGGTGACCATTATGGAAAAGGGCACGACCAACGGCACCACCTCCGACGCCTCGGGCCATTATCAGTTAGACGTAACTGATAAAAACGCCATCCTGGTATTCAGCTATATAGGATTCAGCGCACAGGAAGTGGCTGTTGCAGGCAAGCAGGTGGTCAATGTTGTGCTGGCGCCTGGTGCCAACGAATTGTCCAACGTGGTGATCACCGCTTTGGGCATCAAAAGGGATGAAAGGGCCCTGGGTTATTCGGTGGGGAGGGTTGCAGGCAAGGACCTTACACATGTCAATCATGAAAATGTACTGACCGCCCTGGCAGGACGAATGCCCGGTGTTTCGGTCAGCTCCACGGGCGGGGTAGGCTCCTCGGTCAGCATGGTGATCAGGGGGGCTACTTCCCTGAGCGGAGACAACCAGCCTTTATTTGTCGTAGACGGAACACCCATCGAAAATTCGCTGAACAATGTAGGTGGTTTTGGCGACCGCAATACGGTAGATTATGGCAACGCCATATCCGATCTCAATCCGGAGGACATCGCCAGTATCACCGTCCTGAAAGGACCCAGCGCGGCGGCGCTGTATGGGTCCAGGGCAGGTAATGGCGTGGTGCTGATCACCACCAAGAACGGCAGTAAAAACAAAGGCCTGGGCATCACCGTCAATTCCAGTACCGTATTTGACATCCCGTACAAATATCTGCCGTTGCTGACGAGCCTTTTTGCCATGGGCGAACGGCCGTATACGCCGGATAACCATCCCGGGAATGTGCTGACGATCAATTCCGGATCTTCCGCCTGGGTAGGCCCGGAACTCAACAAAGGGTACAAGGCGGTGCAATGGAACAGCCCCCTGGATGCAAATGGCAATCCCATTCCGACACCACTGGTCTCCTACCCCGATAATGCCAGTAATTTCATGCGGACGGGCATTACCTCCACCAACAGCGTCGCCATCTCCAATGCCACTGATAAGATAAATTACCGGCTTTCTTATGCCAACATGAGCAACAGGGGCATCATCCCCAATAGTGACCTGTTCAAGAACACCATCAATCTGTCTTCCTCTTATAAGCTGACAAAAGACTTCACGGTGGACGCCGATGTTAACCTGGTCAGGAGTAATTCAAACGATCGCCCGGCAGGCTCCCGCGGGGCAAATCCGATGAGCGCGCTGGCGTATCTGAACCCGTCAGTGAACATCATGGACCTGAAGGATTACTGGATGCCCGGCCAGGAAAATATCCAGCAAAAATCTTACGCTCCCGGCGACCAGGATAATCCATGGTTCCTGGCTTACCAGGCCATCAATAGCTTTGCCCGCAACAGGATGTTCGGCAATGTAAAGGCCACCTGGCAGATCACCCCGAAGATCAGCCTCATGGGGCGTTATGGCATGGACATGTTCAATGAACAAAGAGAAACCAAGATCGCCAAGAGTTATACCATCGACCCCAATGGCGTATATGGCGTGGAAAGCATTTTTCATTCGGAAAGGAATACCGATTTCCTGGCTACCTATAAGGATAAGTTTGGCGACTTTGACTTTAATGCCTCCCTGGGTGGCAATGTCATGTACCAGAAATACACCGATTTCAGGAACAGCACCAACAGCGGCGGTCTCATCGTGCCGGGTTTGTATAACCTGTCCAATATCCTGCCGACCTCTTTGATTTATTCAAATTATTTCTCACAGAAGGCCATCTACAGTGTTTACGGGTTGGCGTCCATGGGTTACAAGAGCATGGTCTATCTGGATATAACTGCCAGAAATGATTGGTCCAGCACGCTGCCCGTAGAGAACAGGTCTTATTTTTATCCATCGGCTTCGCTGAGTGTCCTGCTGGACCGGATGCTGCACATGCCCACTTACGTGAGTCTCTTTAAACTGAGAGGTGGCTGGGCACAGGTGGGTAAGGATACAGGACCCTACAGCCTGACCCCCGTTACCAGCAATGCGGGGGCCTGGGGTGACAATACCCGGCTGACCATACCGGCTACCTTGCTTAATCCCCAGTTAAAGCCCGAAATCGCCACTTCGTACGAATTTGGCGTTGACCTGGCCTTCTTTAACAACCGCCTGAGACTGGAGGCGACCCGTTACCGTTCTGACAACAAGAACCAGATCCTGGGAATCAGCCTGCCCGGCTCTTCGGGTTATACTTCCAAACTGATCAATGCGGGCCTGGTCAGGAGCCAGGGTATGGAACTACTGTTGGGAATAACGCCCACGGCACCTTCTTCTGCCTGGCAGTGGGATGTTAATGTCAATTTCTCCCGGAACCGTACGATTATCGAAAAGCTGACCGCAGGGATGGATCATTATGTACTCTGGACCGAAAGCAAAGGAGGGGCATGGACCTATGTGGGGCAGGCCATTGGTGATATGTACGACCGCAAACTGGTGACCGTGGAGGATAAAAAGTCCCCTTATTATGGTTATCCGGTCCTGGATGAGGATGGCAGCTGGCAGGATTATGGCAGTGGCCAGTCCCAGGCGGTCAAGATCGGTAATTTCAACCCAAAGTTTACCATGGGACTGCAAACATCCCTCTCCTTTAAGGGCTTTACCCTTTCGGCCAGTTTCGATTGGCGCAATGGCGGTGACTTTATTTCACAGACCTACCGGTATACGGAATCGGATCTGCATTCCCAGCGGTTCCTGGACAATACGATCAAATACAGCGGTCCGCAGGCTGACTTGCCGCAATACCTGAAGGACCATGCGGCAGAGGATATTACCGGCGGTATCCATATTGTCGGAGGCCCTACCAAGGCGCTGGGTGGTTTTGAACACACCGAAGGCGGTATTACCTTATACGACGGTGTATTTAATCCCGGTGTGATTGAAGTGACGGATGCCCAGGGGAATTTTATCAAATACCAGGAGAACCTGGGCGGGCCGGGAACCAAATACATCAGGTACCAGGATAACTATCCCTGGAGCTTTAATAAGGCGGCCATGTTCGATGCTTCCTTCATCAAGCTCAGGGAGGTCTCGCTGGCTTATGCCCTTCCCGGTAAGTTTACCCGCTCCATCGGCATCCAGCACGCGAGTGTTTCAGTTTTCAGCCGTGACATTATTTTATGGACCAAGGCGAAGATCGGCATAGATCCTGAACGTGCTTTTCAGCCTTCGGGAAGCGGCTTTGAACACGGAATAGAATTTTATAATAACCTTCCCTGGATCATTCCGGTAGGGGTAAAGCTTTCCGTAAGCTTCTAAAGTTCACATGAAAAAAATACTGAAAAAATACTGAAAAAACTACTGTTATGAAAATGATAAACAGGATCGTTAAAATAAGTCTGGCCTTGTCCGTTTTAGGAATGTTTTCCTGTAAGAACCTCACGGAGTTGAACGTCAATCCCAACGGGACGACGCCGGAAACCGTCAATCCCACCTTTTTGATGACGGAGGTTTTAACCGAAACGGCGAAGGATTATCTGCGGCTTGGCTATGGCGAGCAGGGAATTTTTGCTGGTGTCATGCAACAAACCCAGTTAGATGCTTTTTCCGATGCTACCAACGACTACAGTTGGTCGGACCAGAACTGGGATGGTTATTACGGATTGCTAAATGATAACAAAAAAGCCTACGAACGCGCCGAGGCGGAAAGCAATGATTTTATCATGGGGGTTTCCCTGGTCATGAAGTCTTTTCTTTTCGGGCTGATAACGGATCTTTGGGGGGATGTTCCATACTCAGCGGCCCTGAATGGGGATAAAGGAGGGACGGGTGACCTGATGCCGGTCTATGATGCTCAGAAGGACATTTATACCGGCATCATTAATGATCTGAAGACAGCAGAAGGGCTGTTGGCAAAAGGGAATTCAGTTACGGCTGACTGGGATGCCTATTATAACGGTGATGCTGCTAAATGGCAGAAGTTTGCGGGTTCGCTGTTACTCCGGTATTATATGAGGATCTCGTCGAAATTGCCCGACGTTGCCAAAGCGGGCATTGAAGATGTGGTGTCCTCAGGCAGCTATTTTAAGAGTAATGACGATGACGCCACCATGAGTTTTCTGGGGACCAATGCGGATAATTCATGGCCGGATAACCTGGAATTCGACATCACAAACGGCAGTAACTTCCGGCGGATAAAGATGTGCGCTACTTTTGTTAATGCCCTGGAATCCTATAGTGATCCCCGGTTGGGGGTATGGGCGGCCAAAGTACAGATTCCCATTGTCATCACGAATACCGCCAGTACAAATCCCGATACCGTTATCAATGGCGTCCGCTACATACATCCTGCTGCGATTCCGCCGGGCACACTGGTGGATACAGACCCGAATTATGTTGGCATCCCACCCAGTATCGGCAGCGAACCTTCCTGGTACAACCTGAACCCTACCCCTGGGCAGAAATCTGAGAATCCTCATGTCTCTTACCTCAATGATATCTATAAGAATGCATCCGGTCCGTTATTGAAAGCAAGGTTGATGTCATTTGCCGAAGTTGACTTTATTTTAGCCGAAGCCGCCCTGAAAGGGTGGTCTGTGGGTGCCGATGCGGAAACCTATTATGATGCCGCCGTGAAAGCTTCTTTGGATACCTGGGGAGTGGGCGGCGACTATGGTAATTACATCAAGGGAGCAGAGGTGGCGTATAACGGGACGTTGGAACAGATCATGACACAAAAATGGATTGCCAGTTGGTCGGCAGCGGAAGAGGCATGGTTTGACTATCGCCGGACGGGGTATCCCGATTTACAGGCGGGACCCAATGCAAAACGGAAAAAGCTGCCCGTCAGGTATGTATATTCCAGTGAAGAACTGAATCTGAACACGGTCAATGTGAACAATGCGCTAAAAGATCTTAAGGCGACTAATTTCTCAGGGCCGGAAGGGGTGAACAGCGCCTGGTCCAAGATGTGGTTACTGCAGGATACCGGCGAGCCATGGTAGCCTGTCACAGGATGATGCCCGGAGGACTGGCATGGAACTTATTTGAGTAGTATTTGAACATTGTTTGAAATTGATTTGGTGAGAGTATTTCTCCTTTTATGCGTGAGTTGCCTTTGTGCCACGGGTCGCGGTGCCGGGCAGCCGCGCCCGCACCTGCCGAAAATCCGGAATAGGGTGGCAGTGATCGCACACCGCGGTGATCACACAAAGTCGCCTGAAAATACCCTGGCTGCTTACAGAAGTGCCATCCTGGAGGGGGCGGATTATGTGGAAGCGGATCTGCGTACCACCCGGGACGGCCACCTGGTCGTGTTGCATGATGCCACGGTAAACCGGATGACGGGAGACACCGGAGCGGTGAGTGCGTTATCTTACCGGGAAATAGAACAGATGACCATCGCTCCGTTAGTCAAATCCGATAAGCATACATACCATATACCCGACTTCCGGTCGGTTTTGAAATTATGCAAAGGGCATATTAATATCTACCTTGACTTTAAAGACGCGGATGTGGCCAGGACTTACCGGCTGATCAAAGCGGCAGGCATGGAAAAGCATATAGCGGTGTACCTGAATAAAAAGAAGCAGTATGGCTTATGGAGGAAAGTCGCGCCGCAAATACCTTTGATCGAAAGTTTGCCCGGCGAAATGACTTCGGAACAAGGCGAGGATTTCCTGAATCATCATGTGATGGGTGTCGTGGATAATGCGTATGCTCAAAAGACAATCCGGCTGCTGCATCAACAAAAAATAGCCGTATGGGTTGACGAGGAGGATAAGGAGGAAGGTCCCGCCGTATGGGCGGAGGCATTAAAGGCCGGTGCCGACGGCTTGCAAACGGATGAGCCTGAAAAACTGATACAATATCTAAAGGGGCAAGGGATACGATAAATTTTAGTGATCAATGAAGCACCTGGTTTTTTTTATTATAGGGTTACTTTTTTCAGCGGAGATTTCCTTTGGCCAGGGAAACGCTGTGGAGCCGCCTGTTGTAAAAAGCGAACTGATTTTTCCCCTCCAGGGCAAGCATGTCCATGCCAGCAGCATCGCTTATCTGCCGAATGGTGATTTCCTGGTAGTTTGGTTCCAGGGCAGCGGGGAGCGGAAGGCGGATGATGTAAAGATCATGGGGGCACGTCTGCAGAAGGGAAGTGATACCTGGAGCAGGCCATTTTTGATGGCGGATACCTACCGGATTCCTGATTGTAATCCTGTCCTTTTTCTCAACAGCAAGGGTAAGTTATTCCTGGTCTGGATTGCAGTCCAGGCTAATCG
>DASULB010000434.1:0-8849 GCA_036278455.1 Chitinophagaceae bacterium
TGCCAAGTATCTGGTTCATGTTAAGGGTACCCAGATCAATGCCTATAAAATTCAGGGAGAGCCCCAGGCCCGCCAGGTAATGCCCTATCCCGCCCAGCAACCAGTCTGCCAGCGCGATCAGGGCGATAAAGCCAATGAGCATGGCCGTCACGTTTAAACCGATGCGCAACCCGTCGCTGGCGCCATGGGAAATGGCGTCCAGTAAATTATACGTCGTCTTTTTAACCTTTAAGGTCACCGATTTCCGGGTTTCGGATATCTCCGTTTCGGGCCACACGATCTTGGAAATCACAAGCGCGCCCGGAGCGGCCATCAGGCTCGCCGCAATCAGGTATTCAGCCGGCACACCCAGTGAAATATACACCGCCATCACGCCGCCTGCAATGCAGGCCATGCTTCCGGTCATGGAAGCAAGCAGCTCACTCATCGTCATCCCTTTTATATAAGGCTTGATCATAATCTGGGCCTCCACCTGACCGACAAAGGCGCTGGACACATTGCTCAACGCCTCGCTCCCGCTGACACCCATGATCCTGTACATCAGCCTTGCAAAAAATTTAACGACCAGCTGCATCAGTCCCACGTGGTAGGCCATACTGACCAGCACCGCCACAAAAATGATGGTCGGTATAATGGTAAAAAAGAAGATCAGGTTATTGTTGGGACCGAAGACCTGGGTGAGCAATGGCTGGTCCACCAGGGGCCCAAAAACGAATTTTGCGCCGGCATCGGCCATCCCCAGTATCGTGGTTACCTTAGCCCCCAGCCAGGCGAACAGCTCCTTGCCCAAAGGCAGCTTTAAGATAAAAAAAGCAAGACCCAGCTGGATCGCCAATCCTGACAGGACGACACGGTAATTGATCTTTCTGCGGTTATTGGACATGAGCAGGGCGATGCCGAGGATGAGTACAATGCCAATTAAGCCCGTGAATCTGCCCATATCATGGATCGTTAGGAATGGATACTTACCATAAAACCGGAGTAAAATAAAACTTATTTCCCATATAGCCACATATCAAAAGCCCCCCGGCACTCCAGGCGACCACTTTCCCTCTCCCCTGGGTGGCTTACCATTCACAAAGTTTCCTTTTATCCAATTCCATAAAAAAACTACTTTTGAACACCAACCAGCCAAGAATTTGAAAAGATATTTACTGTTTTTCCTCCGGCGGAATGCCTGCTTTATGATTATCTTCGTCACGGGACTGATGATGACTTCCCATGTTGATGCCCAAAGGACCTGCGGCACTCCCCTGGCCATTAAACAGGCTTTGGCAAAGAACCCGAAGCTCCTTGAGAAATACAACCGCCTCAAACGTCTCGCGTTGCCCCATCCCATGAGCAACATGTATCTCAGGGGTGCCGCGATCGCTACGATTCCGGTAGTTGTCCATATTGTTTTACCCAATCCCAACACCGTTACCGACGCCCAGGTTCAATCACAGATCAATGTCCTGAATACGGATTACAATGCCAAAAACCCTGATTCGGTAAAGATACCCGGCGTGTGGAAGTCCCTGTTCGGCGACATGAGGATCCGGTTCTGCCTGGCGGAACGTACCCCGGAGGGAAATCCCACCAATGGTATTGACCGGGTAAAGACCAATGTAACAACCTTCAGTATCCAGGATGCGGTCTCCGCTGTAAAGCACGCCGCTACCGGGGGCGCCGACGCATGGGATCCTTCCGGCTACCTGAATATCTGGGTATGTCACCTGGGGCAAAATACCCTCGGCGTCGGTACACCGCCCGGACTCTATCAGCCGGATGAAGAAGGGGCGGTGATCGAATACGACGCCTTTGGCACGGTGGGCGACCTGAACCCGGAATTTAACAAAGGGCGCACCTGCACCCATGAATTGGGGCACTACTTTAACTTATTACACCCCTGGGGCGACGGCGACGGCTCCTGCAGTCCGGGTGACGAAGTGAACGATACTCCCCCTCAATCGGCACCGGTGTATGGGTCGCCCGTTTTCCCTTACCTTAAGGACCACTGTTCCCCTGACCCCCCCGGCGTGATGATCACCGATTTTATGGGTTATGTCGATGACTCCTGCATGGAAATGTTTACCAACGGCCAGGTGGCCCGCGCTCAGGCGGCCTTGTTTGACCTGCGCGCCAGTCTGCTGACCTCTGATGGCTGTAAGCCTGTTATCCTGAAAAACCTCGACGCCAAGCTTCAAACCATCATTTCCCCCCATGACAAACTTTGTATGAACGACATTGCACCGGTCGTTACCCTCAAAAACATGGGTAAACAGACGCTGACCAAAGTGAACATCGATTATAGCGTGGATCGCGGTACCCTGCAGACTTATGCCTGGAGCGGATCGCTGGGTTCTCTGGATTCCCTGCAGGTAGCGCTGCCCGCTTCCGGCATTCAGACGGGTAAACACAAACTAACAGCCTATACCTCAGCGCCCAACGGACAACCGGACGAACAAAAGACCAATGATACCCTGTCTTCCACCTTTCACCTGGATCCCCTGGCTACAGCACCTTTCAGCGAAGGCTTCGAGGAAGATCCCTTCCCTCCTCCGGGTTGGGAGATCCGTAATCCCGATGACAGCATTACCTGGGAAAAGACCCAGGCGGCGGCCCATGGCGGCAGCTACTCGGTCGTCATGAGGAACCTGGACTATGAGGCCAACGGCCCGACCGACGACCTGATCACGCCGGTATTTGATATCCAGAAAGCCGACTCCGCATTCTTATACTTTTATGTGGCGGCAGGGGTACAGTCGGACCCCAACGGCTCCAATCAATATTGGGACACCCTGCAGGTCCTCATCAGCCATGACTGCGCCCAGACCGGCACCAGCCTGTATAAAAAATGGGGCAAAAACCTGATTACCGATACGGTAGCCACCCCCGGGGAATTTATCCCTAAGTCCACCCAATGGCGGCGCGACTCCATTAACCTGACACCTTACCTGGGCAACGGTAATTTTCAGATTATTTTCCGCAATATCACAAATTTTGAAAATAATATTTACCTGGATGACATTAACCTTGTCACCCGGCAGACCAACCCCATACTTAAAAAGGAAAAAGTGCTGGTCGTTCCCAACCCGACCACTGGATGGCTGAGCGTGCAGTTCCTCGGAACGCCACCCGGGCTTCAGGCGGTATCCGTCTATAACAGCATCGGACAGCTTATTTACCGGAAGGATGCCTCCCGGATAAACACCCAGAACCGCATTGAATTTAATTTGGCAGGTGAACCAAATGGCGTTTACTTTGTAAAAGTTTCCTATACGGACCATCAGACAGTCAAAAAAATAGTGAAAATCAAATGAGCAGCGAATCCAATCAACCGTGTCAAACAGAATTCTTACTGACAAACACTTCACTGCCGGAAGAACTGAAAAACATTGCCCTAAAAATATTCGCCGGAAAAAGGCTTTCACCCGCGGAAGGCCTTTTGCTTTTTGAAAAAGGAGAGCTTCCCTTTTTGGGCGCTCTGGCAAATTATGACCGGGAGAAAAGATCGGGGGACAAAACATTCTTCAACCGGAATTTCCACATTGAGCCAACGAATGTCTGCATTTTCACCTGTGCTTTTTGTTCTTATTCACGTGTCTATAAACACCGGGAGGAGGGATGGGAACTGTCGGCGGACCAAATGTTGGAGATGGTTAAAAAATACGACAACCAACCCATCACCGAAGTGCACATCGTAGGCGGGGTGCATCCAAAACTGAACCTTGAATTTTTCTGTGATGTGATCCGCCGTATCAAAGCCCATCGTCCTGAACTTCATGTAAAAGGCTTCACGGCTGTGGAACTTGACTACATGTTCCGCAAAGCAAAACTGAGCGTGCAACAGGGCATGGAAAAATTAAAGGCCGCCGGATTGCAATCGATGCCCGGTGGCGGCGCTGAAATCTTTCATCCCGACATACGCAAAAAGATCTGCGCCGATAAGGTAGGTGCCGAAGGATGGCTGGAGATCCATGAAACGGCGCACCGGCTGGGTATGCCCACCAACGCCACCATGCTCTATGGCCATATCGAAAACTACACCCACCGCATTGATCACATGGAGCGCCTCAGACAGTTGCAGGACAAAACCCATGGATTCAACGCGTTCATTCCCCTGAAATTCCGCAACCAGAACAACGACATGTCGGGTGTGCCGGAATCGACGATCGTGGAGGACCTTAAAATGTATGCCGTGGCACGTTTATACCTGGATAATTTCCCGCACATCAAAGCATACTGGGCCATGCTCGGGCGGCAAACCACACAGCTGACCCTTGCCTACGGTGTGGATGATGTGGACGGCACCATCGATGATACGACAAAGATATATTCCATGGCCGGAGCGGAAGAACAGCATCCGGGCATGAGTACAGAAGAACTGGTCATGCTCATCAAAAAAGCGGGAAGGGTTCCCATTGAAAGGGACACGGTGTACAATGAACTGCACGATTACTCCCATGAGGAGTTCAACCAGGAACAAATGGAAAGCATAGAAGGGTGAGGAATTCAAAAAGCCCGATCTAAATAAACACCCGCTTAACAAGGTCTTTTCGGTCCACTTGTTTTCTGGAAGGTGACAGACTACTGGTCATTCAGGTGTGAGTACTTTCAAAGCACCGAGGTCATCAGGAATACAGCATTGAAAAATTGGCCATCATTACCTGTCACTGATGTACGCCGAGATCGCCCTTAGTTGAGAAAAGCAAACGCGTCACACCCTTCTGTTGAAAGGATCATCACTCATTCATCCCTTTGCTGCAATTACTTTTCAAGCATCCTGATTTTTTCACTTCCCTTTTCATTAAGGCCTCATATAACCGCTTATTTTCTTCCACGGCCTCCAGCTGTTTGTTGTTAAATGCTCACGGTAGTGAAAGATGATAAGCCCGCACACAAAATTCAATACCGGCACACACGAGCCACCAGGGACTTCATCCGACGTAATATTCAATCCCACCCCGCCGCACACTTTGGTTTATCCCTGACTTGTCAGGGTGTTATTATCAAACACCTATCACATACGAAGCACTTCAATTGAGCCTAACTAACAAAATTATATCACCGCTATCAAAGGGCTGACACCAAATGGAGACTCCTTCCCAGCACCGCGCTATCCTTACACGGGGCTCTTTCCGCATGCGATACAAGAACGCCTCACACCCTACGGCTCCAGATTAACATGATCCGGAACGTCATCCAGGCTATAGAAATGCTCAGACATCTTATTGTTATCAAAGACGAAAATCCTCAGCCCTCTCGGGTCTTTTCCAAGAGCTTCGCCCACGGCAGATGTGGTAATCATTTTTACATCTTTATACTGGCCGTGTTCATTTCTGTGCATATGCCCGGTAATGACGGCATTGACATGATATTTCTCAAATAGCTTCAGATATTTCATCCTTTCGGAGGTCTCCATGTTTTTCAATTCCGTTTTCGCCTTATCGTAATACAGATCGGGTTCCGAGGCACTATCTAAGAAAAGCGGGATATGACCGAACACGAAAATTTGTTTGGCATCTCTTGATCTTTTGAGCTCATCCACCAGCCATATATACTGCTCATCTCGCAGATCTTTGGGTGCTTTCTTATTGGCAAGGCTGGTATTGAATCCTATGAAGCGGATGCCCTTGTGCATAAAGCTGAACCGGTCGTACCCGTAAAGCGATTTATAATGCTCTACGGAATTTACTGTAGGTGTATTGCCCACATCGTGATTTCCGGGAGTTAAAAATACGGGGATATCCGGATCGACCATCGCGGTGACATGCCTGAATTTGGTCAGCTGATCTTCGTTTCCGGCATTGTTGATCAAATCACCGGTGATCACCACGAAATCCGGATGAAGACGGTTAACGATAGCAACAGCCTTTTTATAGCGGGCAACCTCCAAAGCGGTGCTGTCCTTATAGAAGCCAATCTGGGGGTCTGACAACTGGATGATAAAAAACGGTTTATGGTCGTTTGCTGCCTGGGCATGGACGTTTCTAAAAGCTGCGCAAAGTACCATTAAAGCAAAGAACAGTACTCCCGGATTCAATCGTGTGTGCTTCATATAGTGTTTTATTTTTTTTAAATCAAGCGCGTTATTCCTTAAAAGGAATCTATCAACCGGCGCCTCCAGGTTTACATTTTGACGAATTTACCCATTTCTCAGCTGTCCGGCCTCTAAATCAAGCCAAAAATAATATTAATTCGAAACCCGAATCGCTGCGCCGTCCCATATGTATAAATCGTCTTTCCAGAGCCACCCCATTAAACGACCAATTTCTCCCGGCTTGCATTGTTTAAGCTGTTCAAGACTCTTTATACCGGCAAGGGCCATAGAGGTCAGTATAGGCACAATGGTCTCCGGACTATAAAGACATTCTTTGGCCAGTTGTATACTCCCCTTGCCTTTAATAATCCCTGCGCCTTTAACGCAAGAAATAGAAGTAGTACCCCCGCAACACATACCGATCGATGATGGAAAAATTGAACCGGCGCCGGACCATTTGTTTTGCCAAGGGCAGCAGAGCCCTTCCTTCATCGCGCGTGATGGCTATGCCTAAGGGAGCATTCATGTCTTAGTGGCTACGATCTCCCGGACTGCTCCTGTCATTATCCGGGTCGTTGGTATTTATGAACAAGTCACGGGCCCTGGCGAAACGAAAAAAGTGCGCTATGAGCAGATCGACCAGCTGATTAACAGATTTTTTTTCTGCAATGATATTTTTCTGCATCCGAAAACTCAGGGAGTGTATGGACACTCCTCCCATTAACGCTTGTTTCCCAGCCAATCGCTCACAATGCGGTCCACACGGCCCGATTCTTCCATTGTCAACAGCTCTATATTCACCCGGTGTAACAGCCGGCTATGCAGTGGCAACGCGAACCCATAACCCTGTGGTGAATATTCCGCAATGGAAACAGCCACTCCATCATCCTGATGTTGTTGCAGAAAGTATAGCAATTGCGGCCTGTCATACACTACCGCATCCACTTGTTTCGCCTTAAGCTTATCATAACCTTCCTGCAATGATTTTATTTCCACCTCTCCTCCTCTATAATGCCTGATGAAATCCTCAGCAGGTGATCCTGCAACCACCGCCACCTTTTTACCGGCAAGGGCGTTAGCCGTGGAAATGACCGTTGTGTTCAACCCCGTCAACGTCAGGGTGCTTGCGATCCCGGCCACCATGGTCGTGGCGAAAATGATGGAAACCACCATCCAGGAAGCGGCCACCAGACGCCCCCAGAAAGTCACGGGTGCCTTGTCTCCATATCCTGTTGTGGACATGGTGACGATTGCGCACCACATCCCATTGGCGATGCCCTTAGCCGGTTCAGCCGGAAACTGTTCGGAATTATCCTCCCTTTCAGTCAGCCAGAGTACCGTGCCTACACCCCCAAGGATAAGGATGAAAATACCGACCGCAATAAAAAAATGTGTACTAAAAAACGGGCTGATGCGCTGCCAGAGTGAAGGGGCATCCGTGCGTGATAAAATAGACAGGCTCGACTGGTAATAGGGCTGTGTAAAGCTCACCTTTTGCGCCCTTTCGGAGGTGATGCTTACAGGCCCGGCCACCACATCTATCTTTCCGGATTCCAGGGCCTGAAGGGCCTGGGGCACATCATCGAAATATTTTATTTTATATTTCCACCCAAGCTGTAAGGCCATGGCCTGAAATATCTCGATCGATATGCCATCATCATTGGCAGTGTCCACCACAAAAGGGGGCGTGCCCGCGATGCCTACCATTAATCCTCCCAGCGTGTCCTCCCGGGCGCTGTACCCGGCGTAAAGCGCTTGCGGTGACAGGGTAAACGCCAGGCATAAAAGAATGATCCATTTCTTACTCAAAAAAGCCCTGTCGTAAATCCGGTTTCTCATAGCCCCTTTTTTTATGTTTCCAGCTTAAATAGAAAAACGTCCCCATTATAGCGGAACAGCCCTGTCACCCGAGGGCTTCCCGTAACCTGTCCACATATAAGCCAATGAATTCCTGCTTACGCTTTCTGCGATATTGCATGACCCAACGGGGATGTGGCAAAGGAATGATCCGCCGGTACAACTTATACTGCTGGTTAATTCCATTAAAGTACTTGTAATTGGTTCCCTCGCCCAAACATAAGCAGGTCTCTCGAATACCAGTTATTCTTTTCTGCCGTCGAATGCAGTCTAATATAAACGGCGTAACGGCCTGCTGCAATAACTTATCATCATAATAATTCAGGTTTTTCCCGTTATAGACAAAGCCAAGCGGAGAGAGTGCGGAAACAAAAAAATGACCGCAAAAATCTTCGACCCCTCCCCAGGCGTCAATGACTTCATAGATAAATTCCGAGGACAGTTCAGGCTTTTTCTGAAACAAATTGGGAATGCCGCAAGCATTCTCCAGCCGGATCGGATCGGTAAACGGTACACCGGTGATTCCCGCGCCAAAACGACCGGGGTTGATGCCGAAGAGAATTGTGCGGCGCTCGTGATCGGAATAATATTTCTCATAAAACAGCCTGACAGCCTCCCATACCTCCGGTTTCCCGTATGGATGCATCACCCCTACCCCTTCCGGCATGAAAAAATCGGGAGACAGGGTTTGATAAAATCCAAGTATTTTATCCGACATCAAAGCGTTTGTTGCCATGCAATGCTGTAATTAATGGTTCAAGCCATGGAGCGTTATGCACTTCATTCCCCGAAGCCGCTCCCAAGATCCAAAAAAATCCGAAACTATTTGGCCACACAGGGCTGGAAGTCCCCTTCCTGACCCATCAGGCGCAGGACGGAAACGAAAATTCGCATGCCTACGTCCAACTGCAGAACCGACGTCCAAATTTAGCAAATAAATTTCTTACAGGAGTGTTTGACATATACCCAC
>DASULB010000435.1:0-13523 GCA_036278455.1 Chitinophagaceae bacterium
CGGTAACTCCTGCTACAGGGTTATCATCAGCATCCGTAATCGTACCTGAAATGTTTTTGACCGCTACGGTTTGTGCGCCGGCAGTCATGAAAGTTAAAAGGAAGACGGGCAACAAGACATTACCCGTGTACCGTCTAAAGATCCTTAATAGTAATTCTCGTTTCATCTTAAAGATGTTTAAGGTTGTGAAATATGTTGTTGTCGCAGGGATACATAAGAAGCTTCAATTATTCAATCATTTTGTATACACAATAGACTTTTTATCAATCATGATTCAGCTGTCGTTCCTCTCTCGCTGATAAGCCTGCTGAGACAAGTACATTCCTTATTAAATGCATGGCAATATTTAAATAAGCTTTTTGTTTCATATTCTTTAACTTGTATAACAGGACTCGGACCCTTACGTTTTTGTATCAATTGCCTTATTCTCGTTTTTCCTGGCAGCCCGATATTTCATGCAAGCTTTTGTGCATCTATATTTACAGACCAAAATTAAATTTATATATAAATGTAGAACCTTAACATCTTGACATATTATTATATGATCTTATCATAAACGTATTTTAGACAATACCGGACCAGGAGCCGTCTTGAAAAGGGTGTAGATTACGGTTTATTGGATGAGGGAATGTAATAGGGAAAGCCCGCCACTAACAGCCTGCTCATTCACCATGAGTTTAGAAGGTGGCGACAATCACTGCGGGATAAAGCAAAAGTCATTGAAGCGAGGCCCAAAAAAATCTCCTGGCAGAATTGAACGCAAACAAATGGCCCATACAGGTAAGGCCAAATCCGGCAGCAAGATTCATGTATTGCTTACCGGGTCTTCCTTTTTAGAGATCATCGTAACTGAATAACCCATGGGTCGAACCTCCGAAACCCTTTGATAGCGGATGCATTTGTCAGAGCTGGTTATATTGAGTCTTTGGGACGTGGTATGAGTACAGTGTGTTCGGAGCGTATGTCCATCCGTTGCCCGCATTTTGGATTCCTTTTGGCCTGGTTTTCTTCCCGGTTTGCGTTAGGTTCTCTGTCGAAGGCGATAATGGTTACTTCGTTTGGGCTTATACAGATCGTGGCGAACGGGAACTAATGGAGTTAATTGATGATTCTCTGCATGCAGAATCAATAGATCGGTACTATCTAAACGGCTTTCTATGCAGGATATCAGCCTTACCTTTCTAAATCTTTGTTCATCTGAGCTACCTTTTCTTTCAATTCTTCTTTGTAATTGTAGAATGCCTTCATGAGTGATGCGTCGGCCGTGGCTAAAATTTGTACGGCAAGCAAGCCCGCATTTTTTGAGGCATTTAACGCGACAGTGGCTACCGGCACCCCACCCGGCATCTGCAAAATGGATAAGATGGAATCCCAACCATCTATAGAATTACTCGATTTGACCGGTACCCCAATTACTGGTAAAGTAGAAGCTGCAGCTACCATTCCCGGCAAGTGAGCTGCACCGCCTGCTCCCGCAATGATTACTTTCAAGCCCCTTTTTTCCGCTTCTTTACCATAGGCAAGCATCTTCTCAGGTGTACGGTGTGCCGAAACGATTTCAACTTCATAGGGGATGTTAAACCTTTCGAGCATTTCTACCGCGCCACGCATCACAGGAAGGTCTGATTGGCTACCCATAATAACTCCAACTTTTGCTTCCATTTTCAATTTGTTTTAGGCAATTACCTTTAATGTATTCTTTACTTGTTCGGCTTTCCTTTTCGCTTCTTCTAATGAAGGAGCCACAATGCTAACGTGTCCCATCTTACGAAATGGCCTTGTCTCATATTTTCCGTATAAATGTACATGAGCTCCTTCTATTTTCAAAACCTCTTCTACTCCTTTATAAATCGCTTTACCGCGATAGCCTTTTTCACCCAACAAATTCACCATTACCGAAGGCTGTATCATCGTGGTACTACCCATCGGCAAATTAAGAATGGCCCGTAGATGTTGCTCATATTGCGACGTACTATTTCCTTCAATGCTTTGGTGCCCACTATTATGTGGCCTTGGTGCTACTTCGTTTACCAGTAGTTCACCTTTTTTTGAAAGGAACATCTCTACTGCCAGCAACCCCACCATTTGCATTCCTTCAATAATACTTTTTGCTATGGAGATGGCCTGCCTCTCGATTTGGGGAGAAATGCCGGCCGGAGCAAATAGATATTCTACCATATTAGCCTCGTGGTTGAATTCCATTTCCACCGGTGGGAAATGTGCAACGTCACCATGAGCGTTTCTGGCTACAATTACAGAAAGCTCCTTTTCCAGATCAACGCCTTTTTCTAAAACACTCGGTGCATCAAAGGCGCTTTGAAGTGTACTTTTCTTCTCCAAAAATTGCACGCCATATCCATCGTATCCGGAAGTCCGCAACTTTTGAAATACAGGAAAATTAATATTGGCTTGAGCAATATCAGCAAGGTTCTCTATCAGTACGAATGGAGAAGTAGGGATTTGATGCTGTTGATAAAACGATTTTTGTAACCCTTTATCCTGAATGATCCGCAACGCGGCCGGCTGGGGATAGACCTGTTTTCGCTCTTTTTCAAGCGCTTCAAGCGCCTCCACGTTCACGTCTTCAAATTCTATGGTGATAAGATCAAGATCTTTACCAAAATTATAAACGGTATCAAAATCTTTAAAATCACCCTGCACAAAGCGACTGCAGAGATCCCTGCACGGTGCATTAGCAGAAGGGTCCAGTACCTCTATATGCAAGTTAAAATCGCGGGCTTTCTGAAGTAACATCATACCTAACTGCCCGCCACCAAGAATGCCAATTTTAAACTCTCCTGAAAAAATATTCTTCATCGTATTAAACCAGTAGATTAATGGTCATGCAAAGGTACTTCAATTTGGCCTGCTCTTATCCTTTTTTAAAGTTTATTCAACCAGCGCTAATCGTCCAGACTGAGTCGCCTTTGAAGGGTATGTAGCTTCCAACGATCATGGCCGGAAGTTGTGGGCTGAAAATAGGCCCCAGGATGTTATCCTGGTAAATAATCGGTTACACACGTCCGATCCACCCATACCCGCCATTGGCGAAGGTGCCTTATTCGAGGGAATGATCTGCGGGCTGTCGAAATTTCAATATCAATTTGTGAGATCTTTAGATGGTATAAAGTATCAAAAGTGCCACTACAAGCATCATTTCGCCAAGTAAACAATTTTGAGAAAGCCTCATGTTTTTGTTATTAAGGACATCAAAAGCCCAAAACAACACGTTTTTTGCGAAATATGAATATTTTCATCCTTTGGAAGCATGAAAAATATTAGTTTTGGGGGGGTAATCCTGATAGCAAAATATTCGAAGAATAAAATCAACGTAAATTGGCCTTTGATTTATCATTTTAATATAGCGTTGGAAGAAAGTGACCCACTTGTATGGCGAAAGATTGTCGTACCAGCTGATTACTCGTTTTATAAGTTGCACATGGCGATACAGGGAGCTTTTGGATGGGAAAACCGCCATCTATTTCAGTTTTCAGAAAACGGCTTCAAGAGTAAACTTTGCTACGGGATACCTGATGATGACGAGACGGATCCGGAGCTTGTGATTCTTGATGCAAGAAAAACCAGAATAAATAAGGTGTTCAATAAAAGAGGACAAAGCCTTGTTTACATTTATGATTTTGGAGACAACTGGGAGCATCGGATAACTTTCGAGAAAAAAGAAATGAAGGATATGGACCCTCTGTGTTGTTTAAAAGGAGCCGGTGCTTGTCCTCCGGAAGATGTGGGTGGCATAGGCGGTTATAACAGCATGCTCGAAGGATTTCAGTCTGACAATCATTCGGAAAAGATGCAATATAGAGAATGGCTTGGTCTCGTTGAAGGAGAAACTTGGAATGCCGCTTTTTGTAGCATTCGGAAGGTAAATAAAAGGCTTTGCCTTTTGGAATGACCTCAGCGATCTGCCGGTTTGCCATCTTATGGTGTTTGACCGGCATATGAAGCATTGAACGAAATGAGAAAGATTACCTTGCTCAACTTAGGATATGGAGGGGAATAAAATATTATAGTCAGCCATCACTCGATTCAGAGGTTTATGTCTGGACAGTTATAAGAATTCAAATCTTTCCTGGAATCAGCCTCAGCAAATTCCAAAAATCTTAAAAGATAGCTTCCTAACCCCTCCGGTTTCTAAATGCTATAATATTTTTAAATCTTTTGGCGTTTACCAAATTATTCAATGTTTTGAGAAAGAACGGATGCCTTTATTTTGCCACTATCTGACTTTAATATGAACACTTTTGTAATAGGAGACATCCACGGAGCCTATAAGGCATTGAAACAATGCTTGGAAACGTCAGCTTTTGATTATAAAAAAGATACACTCATCCAACTGGGCGATATAGTGGATGGACGGCGACAAGTTTTTGAATGTGTCGAAGAACTGCTTAAAATAGAAAATCTGATCGCCATAAAAGGCAACCACGATGATTGGTTTAATGACTTCATCCAAACTGGCTTTCATCCGGACCAATGGGAACAAGGAGGTGCGGCGACTGCTGCATCTTACCTGGAGAGAATTGGGAAAGAGCATTTGATTATTCCATCCGGCAATGGCTACAAAACAGCATTAAATCCCGCTGATATCCCCCCTTCCCACCAAAAGCTATTTCAAAAGCAGCATCTCTATTACATTGATGAATTCAATAACTGCTTCGTACACGCCGGATTTGACAGAGCGCTGCCGTTTAAGGGTCAGCAGCCTCAAACTTATTTTTGGGATCGTCAATTATGGCATTCAGCTTTGTCTTATGAAGCCGGTGGTCAAAATAACGTAAAGGGAATTTTCAAAATGGTTACACCGTTTCAGTCCATATTTATCGGACATACTTCTACCATGAACTGGGAAACAGACCAACCAATGCATGCAGTGAATATCTGGAATCTGGACACGGGTGCCGGAGATACAGGCAGGTTAACCATCATGAATGTCGCGACCTTGGAATTCTGGCAATCGGACCCTGTGACATCATTGTATAAAAGCGAATAAGGCATTCTTGTTTAATAAATGTTTTTGAATCGGGGAAAGAGAAGCAAAACCACTTCTCGCATTTGCTACCACATCAGGCGTAGACAGTTGACCTAAAGAAATCACTCACGGGATGAAAAGTTGGGTGGCAGTATGCTTTCCAACAGGTCTTCTTCCCGCACATCATAACAGATGAAGGCTTACGGAGGCCACAGCGTGGAGATTTTCCGATAATCCTATACATATCCCCGGTGCTACTGAAAAATGCAGCAGTCTCCCCATACTATATAAAGGAAAAATTAAGGCATGCATTGCTCAAAACCACTGAAAACTATCTTGGAGATTTTGAAGATGAACAGCAAAAAGTGGCGTCTAAAATCGTCAATAGGTTTAAGACCAAATATAATGCTAATCCCGAAGAAAATGACCTCAAGAAAGCTGGTTTAAAGAAAGATCCTGCAATAAATCTTGAAAAAGAAACTGATAACCTCAGCCCTGAACAGATTGGTGGCGTGCTCGCATATATTAATAACATGCTTGATTAAAGGAAAGCGGACGGTGATCTCCAGGTAGATGACAGAGACGTCGCAGCAAAAAGCATATGGACAAGCGCCAAGACGTAAATTTAAACCTAGTGTAATTGTAGTAATACAAATAAACCTATTATGGAGCTCACTCACAGCATTCAAAACAGAATTTATGAAGTCAGAGGCGAACGGATAATATTAGATATGGATCTCGCTGAATTATATTCCGTTGAAACCCTATCGCTTAATCAGGCAGTTAAAAGAAACCTCAGCCGCTTTCCCGCCGATTTTATGTTTCAGTTGACAAAAGACGAATGGACAATAGTAGCAGTCAAGCGTGTCAACTTGAAATCACAATCTGTGATTTCAAGCCACCACGGTGGGCGCCGGACACTTCCTTATGTGTTCACTGAGCAGGGGGCTGCTATGTTAAGCTCGGTGTTACATTCAAACCGCGCCATTCAGACGAATATTGCCATAATGAGAGCTTTTGTTGAAATACGAAGAATGTTATACGATCAATCGGAAATTAAAACTCAATTAAAGCAGTTGAAGGAAATGGTTGGATCGCATGATGCCCAGCCGGGTGAGATTTATCAGGCATTGGAAAATCTATTAGGTGAGAAAGCCGAGCAGCGTAACTGGGATGATGGAGAACGGATAGGTTTTAAAAAATAACTACTTGCACTGTGCCATTCTAAAAAGAACAGCCTACAAAATGGACGTGCTATCTTGGTAGCTTAAGTTGACAAAAAAGAATTAGTTATTTTTGACGCTACAGTGCTGCCAGAACCCAATGCAGCTTCAACCGTGGCTGGATGGGAGCCTTCGTCTAAGGCTTCCCCAGCGAAATAAAGAGTGTCTTCCACCGGCGTAAGAAGCAACTCCCTGGCTTCCGAAGTGCCAATAACAGGATAACTGTATGCGCCTCCAATAAAAGGTTCCGTCCTCCAGTCGATGACCATCCTGTCTTCCAGTAAATCATTTAAAGACGTCATATCCATTGAAAAAATTTCCGATAAGGCCTTTAGGGCCAAAAAGACAATTTCGTCGGGATTTTTATTCCTGAACCCCAACGATGGTGGGCCGCCTATATACCCCGTCAGGACGGCCTCTTCAAGAGGACTTCTGGTCCACCAAATTGGCACTGTCGAATTAGAAACTATGATACTGATATTTTCTTGCACCTCCTTCCAAAAGCGCTCTTTGAAAAAAAACACTATTTTAACGACGTTGCCAAAACCGATGCGAGAAGCGGCTAGGCGATAATCATTCAGCTCCGGAACAAAACTAAGTGAGTTTACTCCTTTTTTTCCAGCCAGGATGGCCACGGAGGCTGTAATGATAGCTTTGAATCCTCGATAGACTGTATGATCTGAAGTAGTAAGTTTAACATAATGACGCTGCCATTCTACCTGCCTGACAGCTGCCCCGGTTCTAATAATACCACCCATCTGTCGGCATTCTGTAGCCAAATATTCAATAAGGCTGCCATAGCCCTGAACGACCTTCTTGTTTTGGTGGTCTTCGGATTTCCATTCCTCTAAAAGACCCTTGATACTCGCTTTATTAGGATCTGCCAGGTCAAAAGATTGGGCAAAGGTTATGGTCTGCTGTCTAAGCCTCTCATATTGTGGAGTACCAAAATATTGTAATAAAAAGTCACTTAGCACCATGTCACGCTCTATCTCTTCCATTTTTTTGATAAGGCTGTCCCACCCCTCGATTACTTCGTCCAACATAGACCATTGTCCATTGGATACGCGGAAGATATTCCCACCGACCTCTTGCCGTTCCAATCCTGAAGAAGCTAACAATTCTTTGGTGATAGGCAAGTCGCCATGGATAAATTCCGCACCCGCCTCGATAGGTTGATAACCAGGCCTATGAATAGTCCGAATTCTACCTCCAATTTCCTGACCAGCTTCCAGAATTATAACCTTAAATCCACGGGATAACAGCTCACGGGCCGCCATGAGTCCGGATGCGCCTGCGCCGACTATTAAAACATCACCGGCACTAATATCTTGTATTGAAACAGCCATATGGCATTCTTATTTCCAATAACAGTTATTTTACAATTAAGACATCTCTTAACTTCAAATAATCAATAAATTAAAAACTTTATAATCCGGGCTTCCCTACTTTTCGAAGATGATTATGCATTACCGAATTCACAAGAAATAATTTTCGGCACGAAGAACGATACCAATAAAAGCCTTTTTCATAAGTTGTCAGACCTTTCGATCTCAGATTTGATTTACTAAGGAATATTTAATTATAAATTAACATTATTGTCCTTTTATATCTAATCCGTCAATGGGTCTGTTACTTGCATATTGGAATGGAGATAATGTCGAATAATCGGAAGAAATTGGGTCCATACTTCCAAACCGTCCGCCCCTCGGATCATACATCCTCATCCCATAATCATAGAAGTTTCCGATGCCGTAGATTTCATTATCTATCCGCTTGCCGTTGAAGCCGTACACATAATCCTGTATATTAAAACTTCTCCCCGGCTCTGTCCACCAAAGGGATAATAATCCTGCTGTGAAAGAACTTGAGCACGGTAGTAGTCTACAGTGCTTCCCCCCGAAGATACTCCAATCTTTTTGTCGGTGATCACAGAAAGCATATTACAGATGGTTGGTCAGTTCATAATCCCGGGGTAAAATACCAGTCACTCAGTTATACCGTTTCACTTTGCGGTAACATCACCCGGACAGGAACGGTGGTATCCGGGCTCCAGGTACCCAGACGGCTGCTCCCGTAAATATCCTGCTCGGCCCAGGTCAGGTTCGTGCCGTCACAGTGGCACACGGACAGGATGTTGCCATTGGCATCATAAGTAACGTCTTCCCCGTAAATGGCGAAGATCCGGCTGTTATCCCGGCTACAGCAGCAGTTCGTCGCCGCGGTACTACTCCCGGAAGAGACGCTGAAGGCGGACCTGAGTGTCGTCCGAAAGAAGCTCTCTGCGGCGGAGCTGGGCCAGATTAAAAGATGTTACAGGACATCAATGGAAGGGATCGTTAGAAGGGCCCAGCTCTGTGGCATCATTACAAGACTTACGCTCAGCAGTTTTTTCTTCATGCAGCGCATGGACTGGATCGGCCAGTAGCCGACGGCCTACAAGGGAGCGGAGGAAAGCGGTCGCTTCATCCAGTTGCTCTTCCGAGGCGAGGTCGAGGGAAAGGTTTCCGTCTCCAGGGCCACCGCCCTTTCCATCCAGTCATTAAACGTCTTTCTCGGGCGCACCAGCCCAGACCACGTTTTAAGGAAGCACCCTGGTGTCAGCGACGGTGCGCGCTATCGGTAACCGGCTCACTCAGCAACGGTGATGGTGACCATGCCCATCGCTTTATCGGAGAGACTATAGTAGGCCGCAACCACGTGATGCTCATCGAGGGGCACGGCGGTAGACCAGATGATCCTGGATTTATTGTGGCGGGGCCACGGGATCAGGGCGGAGCCTGTCTTGCCGGTTCTTCCCTCTTCATAGAGCTCCTGGTACACGGCAGGCCTGGAGTGGTTCTCTTTCTTTTCGGCGTCGTATAACACGAGCGCGCGGCCCGGGGCGCTACCCAGGTAGATGGGGCCCGTGGCAGTCATCATAATCGGGTTTCGTTCCGTCCGCTCCACCCCGCCGCTCCAGAGGATCTTTCCCTCCGGGGATATTCCGTAATAGATGACGTCCCCGAATTCTTCGGCATACTGGTTCAGCGCACCGGTCCTCCCCTGTGCGCTCATCGAGTTATAGTGGACCTGTCCCATAGCAACGATCCCGCCCCCGGGCACGGGCAGCGCTTTGCGCATCTCGATGATCTCGTCGAGGCCCTTGCCCTTCGCGGCCGCACTCCGGCTGCGCAGGCTCCTGACGAGGTCCGCGGGGAAGGGAGAGGCCTCTGTCCCCATCACCAGCCCGTTGGATCCGGAGACCCTGACGGCAAACACACCATGCGTCGCGGTCAGCTTGCCGTGACCATGCTTATGGGTATAGCAGCCGGTGACCATCACATTCCCCTGGGCGTCAAAGCAGAAACGTGCGTCCAGGATGATCTCCTCGGGTACCTTGATGGGGATCCTGGACGTCCTGTGGGTCCGAGTATCGATCCGGAACAGGTCATAAATGGCGTGTTTGCGGTTCAGTGTCTTACCTTCCCTGATCAACACGTACATCGGGCCGGAGCGATACCGGCGGAACTGGAGCATTTGGAACTCGTTCTCATCGATCGCAAAGTTGCACGCCAGCTTATCCACCACGTGCAGCTCCGGGTCTACGATCAATAAACTGGCCTGTGTTTTTTCTCCCTTCGCAACGGCGAGTATCGCAAGCGAGGAGGAATCGCTGCTGAAGGCACTCAGCAGCCCGAAGGTGGGGGTGGGCGCAAGAGTACTTCTTCCTTTGGGAAAAATCACCCCCGACAGCCCCCCGGGCCGGGCCACCTGGGGATAGAAACCCAGCAGCTCGGAGGAACCGAGCGCTTTGCCGTTCAAATCCACCAGCCGGGCATTTATGGAGAATTCGCGACCGGTCGCGTTTTTCTCGGTAAACAGCGCCAAAAAGCGGCCTTTCCACAGATACACCTGGTTGATGAGCAACCGTTTCGCTTCCGGGTCGACCACCGGGTTCAGGTAAATGGACTTCGTCAGGTGTCCACGCTTGATTGAGTAATCCTTAATATAGGTTTCTACGTCCTTCTTCACGTCGAAGGCCGCACCGAAGTCCCGGTATATCACATAATAGTGATCCCCCAAGACGCCCGGAGAACTCCTGATGTCCGTGGTCGGCATCTTGTGTTTCACGTAATCGGGTGTGCCGAGTTTAACTTGTTGGGCGTGCAGCGAGGATATGGGAAAGATGAGTCCGGCGGCCAGCAGTCCGCGCTGTATGTAGGATGGTATATTCATCAAAGAAAAAAGAAGCCAAAAATACTAAACCATCGCTACTCCGCCCGTGCCCGGTTTCGGGAATAACAGAATTCTTCCAGTATCCGTAACCGATGGGGAGGGGAAGATACCAGTCGCTCAGGATGTCTGCTTGATTTTGCGGTAACATGACCCGGGCAGGAACGGTGGCATCCGAGCTTCAGGTGCCCAAGCGGCTGCTCCCGTAAATATCCTGCTCGGCCCAGGTCAGGTTCGTGCCGTCATAGCGGTACACGGACAATATGTTGCCCTGGGCAGCCCGGATGTAGTATTACTGATTGTCGCCCGTCTCCTTGACGATCCGGTTGCCGCCTGCATCAGAGCGGAAGCGGATGTTGCCTCCGCTTTTGCTGACCTGTCCCGGTTTGCCATATACAGTCCTGGGGTATATCACTGATACCGGAAGCATTATCCCGGATCAGCTTACCGACGTTGTCATAAACATAGTTATTAGCGCTCTGGTTATCCAAGTCATTTATCTAATCAGCGGCCGGCACTGAATCATGAACGGTATTGACTTGATTTTTCCAGCTATTATAGAAATACGTCAAGCCATCTATTGGGCATCTGCTTATTATTGATGCGTAATATTGGAAGTATCGGGAGCTATAGGAGGTGTTATTTTGTAGCCGGTGATTAAATCAAAGCAGCCTATTTTTTTGAGTGCCTATATACTTAAAGAAATAAAGTACTATTTCAGTTCTTTCACATACTTCTTACCGCAGTTTTTGTGCAAATTTTGTGCAAATGCCAGAAAAAAGGAGTCACATTGTATGTAACTCCTTGATTATCAGGCTCCCCCTGTTGGACTTGAACCAACGACCCTCTGATTAACAGTCAGATGCTCTAACCAACTGAGCTAAGGAGGAATACTATTATTAAATTTCCTAATCTTTCCCTAATCTGTTTGATTAACAAGGCGTTTTAGCCTCCAAATCGGGGCTGCAAAAATACATCTTTTTTCAATTCGCCCAAATCTGAATTTACCCCTTTTATTTTTTAAACAAACCCCACAACCCACTTTTGGAAAAACCCACATAAATTCCTTCTTTCCGGCATTCTACGGGATACGTACTGAGATAATACCCTTCTCCGCTGCTGTTATACCCGTTTTTAACACTGTATTTATAGCGGTGAACCGGGCATACAATATTGCCGCGTGCGTCCAGATGTCCATCAGCAAGATAACCGCCTGCATGTGGGCATTTGTGCGAAAAAGCGTAAAGCTTTCCCTCCCAGCGGGTCAAACAGATTTTTTTTGGACCCGCCGTTATTATGCATAATTCATTGTCCCTCACCAATACCTCCTCCGCGTCCGCAATCCGATGCCAGGTATATTTATCATCAGCCATATTCTCTTCAACTGTTTGAAACTCCTCAGGAAACCTACTCAATTTCTGGCTTTAATAGCATTTCCACATGCGGAATGCCATCCTCCAGGTACTCGTCACTATCCAGCTGGAAACCAAAAGAAGTATAAAAATTATTCAAATAACATTGTGCGCCAATCCGGATCGGTACGGCACCATACAATCTTCTGACGATTTCAATGGATTTTTTCATCAAGGCCTTGCCGGCACCGCTTCTCCGCACGGCAGGAGCAGTAATAATCCGTCCAATCGCCGCTTCTTTGAAATATTCGCCAGGTGCAAATAACCGTGCATAAACTGTTAAAAACTCCCCATTGTAGCCCAGCAAGTGGAATGCCTGCTGATCCTTATTGTCTGCGTCCAGGTAAATACATTTCTGCTCCACCACAAATACCTGACTGCGCAGCTGCATGACCTGGTAAAGCTCCGACACGGTCAACCGGTCAAAAGGCCTTAATATCCATTTTATATCCGCTTGCATAATCGACCTGCATTCCGGCCAAAAGTACGGCAAAATATTTATTGCCTTCTTCCAGCAATGCCAAGTGCCAAGCATTTTATCACTCCTGCTGGTTTCTCCGGTAGAATCAATTGATTCTCAAGCAATGCTGATGCCCGTATCTGGCCAGGACCATTAACCGGCTTAAAATCCATGATACAATGATGCTGGTCAATATGACCCCAAGCCGGTATGACAAAATATTGAGGATGCTGATGCTAATTCCGGCTCTGCTTCTTTTCCAGACCCGGGCGCTAATCCTGATATCCAAAATCGACGGAATCCCCTTATCCCTTTCTTCATATATGACTCAATATACTCCGTGCCCCGAAATATCCCTGAACAAGAAAACAAAAGCACTGTCATCACAGTGCTTCCGGAATTTATTTTTGAAAAAGCCCTCATTAGACCAAGGAGCGATCAGCCAATTAGCTTTTAGCGATACAAGCTATTGTCAATGCCAACCAGGATTCTGTCCCAGGTTGTTAAGTGTTACCTCCCTTAACGGAATGGAGAAGAGTAATCTCTATGCCTGCATATCATAGCTCTCATTCAGCAACCATTTCTTGACAGGTTTTTTGTTCTCGTGTTGTGTCATCGCATCGATAGCCGTTCCTGTCCGGAGCAGCTGAAACCGGTGGTCTTCAAAAGCCGATTCGACCCTTTCGTCATGATAGACAGCTTTTCTGAAAGCCGCCTGATTGAGACCGGAGGTAAGATCTGCCAAGCCTGCCCGGTTTCTTACTTTGTTAATTTTCGGATAAGCCTGGGCGGTCTGCCCCGGTTCGTTGTATGCTTCAGCTTCCCATAACAATACCTCGGCGTAACGGTACACCGGGGAATCGACATCCTGTTCATTGGGCAGGGTGGGAGGGGCCGCGAACTTTTTAATATAACGCATGGAGTCATGCTGCGCTTCGTCGTAGGCTTCGTTATGGGGATCAACGAACCAGTCGATGGAAGCGGCTTCGCGTTTGTCATTTTTTTTCATAACTGTCCTGCATGTCCCGTGTAGGAATATTTCGTCCAGAGCCGGAGCTCGAGCTGAAACTGGATAAACAGGTTGTCCTGCATGGAACCGTTTCTGACGAGAGGTCCTCCCCGGAAGGAATGTTCATAGGTAAGTGTATTCTCATGGGCGACGGAACGATCACCCCGATTTCCGACTATACCATTATCGGCAATCCATATCCCAAGTTTTCCTATGG
>DASULB010000436.1:0-3720 GCA_036278455.1 Chitinophagaceae bacterium
CAGAAATACATTGCCTTATTTCCGCTTGATTCTTATGAAGCTTTTGCCGAACAGCGGAGAACAGGTTATCCTAAGATCTGGGTGGGTTCCGATCCGGGGGATACCGGCAATAAAATTCCAAGGAGAATGAATTATCCCTTCGATGAAAAAAGGATCAACAGCGCGAGCTATGCAGAGGTTGTAGGTCGCATGGCGGATGGCGATGTGCTGACCGCCAGGGTATGGTGGGACGCCAACCCCAATGCTCCCTACGTTCATCCCAAGCAGGGTATGTTTCCGCCGAATTGATCAGATAAGAAGCGGATTTGACCAACAACCTTGAAACTTGAATATCATCAATGATGGAAAAACAAGCTTACAGCCGTTTTGCTATGATTTTTATTTTAGCAGTTATTATTCAGCCACAATCGTGTATAAAAAGCCCTTTTTTGTCCGGCCATGGCGATAAGGATGGCGGTGGTGTGGAAAAAGCCATTGCCGCTTCTTATCCACATGATATCGGCATAGAAAAAGATCCGGATGTGTTGTATGTGGAAAAATTCGACGACGGAATGTCAAATATCCTTTCCCGCTATTCGGATATACTGAACAGCGAAGGTATGTCAGTGGAATCAGATGTTCCTCCCGGCAGCAAAAAAGGGTCGAGTTCACTAAAGATCACCAGCATAGGAGGTGTAAATTCCGGCGGACATTTGTTCAGGAGATTTGACCCGGGTTTTGACAGTGTTGTATATATCCGATATTACGTGAAATATCCCCTGGTTTCAAAAGGATATACACATCATGAAGCCATTTGGTTCGGCGGATATAATCCTTCTCTTACTTATCCTTTTCCAAAGGCGGGTATATGTGGTTTAGGCGATTCCAGGCTCTCTGTATCTTATGAGCCTGTTTCCCAAACCGATATGAACACCTATCTATACTGGGGTGGAATGAAGAGCTGGAATGGGGGCTCCAGTTGTTATGGCAATACAATGATCCATGAGAGCCCTGTCGCCCATGAGGTGCCCTGGGATAAATGGACTTGTGTGGAAGTAATGATAAAGCTGAATAATCCCGTCAGCGCCAGCAACGGAGAATTAAGGATATGGCAGGATGGAGTGGAAGTAGGTTACTGGGGGCCTGGCTTTCCGAAGGGGCATTGGGAAAAAGATACCTGGCACTACAATGAAGCCGATCCTCCCTTTGAAGGTTTCCGCTGGAGAACAGACGAGAATCTGGATATTAATTACATCTGGATTGAATACTATCACGATCAGAGCCCCGAAAGCGCCCGGCACTATATTCTGTTCGATAATCTGGTCGTTGCAGACAGGTATATTGGTCCGATTAAAAAATGATAATTTTGAACCATGGGAAAAGCGTAATCTGGAATAAAATGAGTCCAAACAGTAGATTTTTACAAAGTAAAGCATACAGCAGGAATACATTGGTTTCAGCTTTCGTCTTCTTTTCCATTTTTACCTACTTCCTCGGTCCGGTAAAATGTATGGCGACGGCGTTATCAGATTCTGGGGTATATGTGATCCCTTACCCGCAAAAGGTTATTATAGAAGGAGAAAGTTTTAATTTTAGCAATTCCCTGGATATTGTTTTGGATAAAAATCATTCTGCTGCAGATGAATTTACAGCGAATGAGCTTATCCGTGACCTGAAAAATGAATGGAACATAAATGCTGCAATTACCGATAAAAAGGATAGATACTCAATTATTCTTAGCCGCCAAAGAAATCTTCCAAAGACTGGCAAACAGGGTTATCAGCTCTCAGCGGGCAAAAACGGGATCATTATAACGGCTTCCGGCGAAGAAGGATTGTTTTACGGAACGCAAACCCTGCTGCAACTCATTCAAAAGACTGGATCCGGCCATAAAGTAATCGGTTTAAAGATTACAGACTGGCCGGATATACAGGAACGCGCTATTCATTATGACACCAAGCATCACCAGGATAAAATATCGTATGTAAAAAGCTTTATCAAAGAGCTTGCGCATTATAAGATCAACATCCTGGTTTGGGAATGGGAAGATAAATTCGCGTACCCAAGCCATCCCGAAATCGGTGCTCCGGGCGCATTTAGTCCGAAGGAAATACAGGGATTGACCGATTATGCCCGGAGATATCATATTCAGATTGTGCCGCTGGTGCAGGGACTTGGCCACGCAAGTTATATTTTGAAGTGGCCTCAATATGCCCATTTGCGCGAAATACCGGCTTCCAATTTTGAATTCTGTCCCCTGAAGGAAGGAACTTACGATTTACTCTTTGACCTGTGGAAGGATGCGATGGATGCAACAAAGGGCTCTGAATACATCCATATTGGTTCCGATGAAACGTATGAGCTTGGACTTGGCGATCAATGTAAAATCAAGGCAAATGAGATCGGCAAGAAAGGGCTCTATCATTTATTTAGCGATAAGGCGGCTAAATATATCGTATCGCAGGGAAGAAAGCCGATGATATGGGAAAGTCCGATGGGGTGGACGAAAGACAACCCTGAAGGAACCCGGCCAAATAAAAATCTGGTGCTTACCGAAGGGATGGGCGAAGTGGGCGTTGAAAGGGCAAAAAAGGCGAAAAGTCTCGGGTACAAGGCCTTTTTTTATGTTCCCAACCCGGGTATTGAACCGTTGTTTTTGCCTTACTCTTACCGCATAAGAGATGGCAAAAGAACAACAGGATGTCTTGAGCATTCTTATAACTCATTAAAAGAGGCCGCCGCTTCCGGCTCGTTTGATGGAATGATAAGAACATCATGGGACGATGCAGGGCTGCATAATCAGGTATGGATGCTGTGCTTTTTGAATGCCGCGGAATTCTCGTGGAACGGACAAACACCCAGTTTAAAAGAGTTCAGGAAAACGTTTTTCAAAAATTATTACGGACCCGGATCTGTTAATATGGACAGGCTATTCTATCTCTTAAATGAGGGATCTTATTATTATTGGGATACATTTGAAAGAAAAGTGTGGCATTTCGGAGATGTGGGGAAAACTTATTTGCCGGATCTTCCAAGAGGGGATGCATTGGAGTATGATCCTTACTGGAACAGACAACATAGGGAAATGATCAACCGTTCGGCAGTGGAGCTGAAAAAAATGGACAGTGCTCTTGCAATCATTGAAGCCAATAGCGAATCGGGCGTCAGGCACCCTTATGATCTTGAAATATTTAAATCCATCGCCCGGTTGATCCGTCATACCTGCCGCACTTACCTGGATCTTTCGGAAGTGGAACATGCGATAGGGAAGGCAAATAAGTTGACTTTTGTTAACCGTGACAGCGCCTATAAGAGTTTAAAGCACGCCGCCGATATCATCGAAGGCAATTTAAAGGAGCGCTCCGTTGTATTCAATGACCTGGTGGATACATGGCAGAAAACAAGATTACCCAAGGGCATGTCTACAGCCGGCAAAAAATATTTTTACCGGCAGGACAGGACCAGGCACTTTGCAAACAGGAGGCCGGATATGACTTACCTCATCTATGATGAGCAGAAGCTGGGCCTGGAAGGGTACCTGAAGAAATTAAAAGCTTACATGGGAAAATATAAAAATGATTCATTCTAAAATAAGATTTAAATGAGAAATGTCGGCATTATTACTGTCTTGTTTATGACCTTGCTAAGCTGCAAACAGAAGCCATATCACAGCATAAAGGTGGAGAATCCCCCCTATAGAAAAAATACTGTCTTTGTTTCTTATGAAGATATGACATCCCC
>DASULB010000437.1:0-3943 GCA_036278455.1 Chitinophagaceae bacterium
GGCTCTATCCTGATGAATTATTCGGCCAACATGCTGGGCCTGGACAACGCTGCCACACCGCTCGGGTTAAAGGCCATGAAAGAATTACAGGAGCTCAATATAAACAAGGACACCGCCACCAACGCGCAGATCATGTTTATCGTGCTGAATGCCTCCAGCCTCACCCTGATACCCGTCAGCATCATGGCATACCGGTCCCAGGAAGGCGCCGCCAATCCGTCGGATGTCTTTTTACCGATCATACTGGCGACCTTTTTCTCCACCATCACGGCACTCATCTCGGTAGCCATTTACCAGAAGATCAACCTGCTCAACAGGGTGGTACTGGCTTATGTGGGCTCGATCACGGTAGTGATCGGGCTGGCGCTTTATTATTTTTCCACATTATCACAAAAGGAAATAGGCATTATCTCCTCCGTGGTGGGCAACGTCATTCTTTTTTCCGTGATCATTTCTTTTTTCCTGCTGGCCTTTATACGCAGGGTGAATGTATACGAGGCGTTTATTGACGGAGCCAAAGAAGGTTTTAACATCGCCATCATGATTATCCCCTATCTTGTGGCCATATTGGTAGCTGTGGGCGTATTCAGGGCTTCGGGATGCATGGAATACCTGGTAAAGGGTTTTGGCGCGGGATTCCATGCCATGGGCATCAACACCGATTTCGTTCCCGCGCTGCCGGTAGCCTTTATGAAGCCCTTAAGCGGTAGCGGCGCCCGTGGACTGATGGTGGAGATCATGCATACTTTCGGGGCTGATTCCTTCCCCGGAAGGGTCGCCTGCGTGATGCAGGGCTCGACGGAAACCACCTTTTATGTGCTGGCGGTTTATTTCGGGTCGGTAAGTATCAAAAAAACAAGGCATGCGCTTCCCTGCGCGTTATTGTCGGAAGCGGCCGGCATCATTGCAGCCATCATCATCGCCTATATCTTTTTTCATCAGCACTAAAAAAACACATCGGGCGGGCCGGATTTCCAGTGCGGTAAAAGGCGCATCCGTAAAATCTTTTTACCAAACATCCGGGAGTGTTCTTGCATGTAAAAAGCATCTTTATGGAAAAACTTATTAAAAATCAGAAAACTGTCTTATTTTTGGAAGTGGTATTATTAAGATTTCATTATCAAATGGTTAATTATTTACATCATTAATCTTTTCCATCCATGGACATAACAGAAAAGTTTGTTTTGGGCGATGAAGGTGTAACCCTTGAACAAAAAGCTTTTTTTGATGAATTTGGGTTCATCCACTTTAAAAATTATTTTTCTACAGGACAAATTGAGGGTGCACTGGATGCCATAGCCGCCATTGAAAAAGAATGGATCAACGCCAGCATTGAGAAGATAAACGGCATTCCCATCAAATACGGAAAGGATGAAAACGGCCGTCCCATTGTCCAGAGATTCGCCTTTTCTTCCCTGCAGAGTGAATACCTGCACCAGCTCCTGCAGGATGAAAGAATACAAAGCCTGAAACGCTTTCTGGGTGAAGACGCCCGCATCGCCGAGAATGAGAAGGACGGTTTGGTCATCAACCATTATGTGAACACCGGCGAAAGCAATTTTACCAAACTGGGCTGGCATACCGACGGGTTAAGGGACCTTTTCACTCAGTTTAAGCTGGAGCCCATGCTCAATGTCGGTATATACCTGGATGATTCACCTAAGGAGAAGGGTAGCCTGCGCATCATACCCGGCACACACAAGCAGGGATTAAAAGACATGCTGCTGAGGAAAAAATATTTCGTCGACAACACCGAAGATCCGGATGAGTTTATCGTGGAAGCCTCTGCAGGCGACCTCACGGTACATTCCGGCCGGCTATGGCACAGGGTGGCGCTGGCTTCCGTGCAAGGCCGTGCCAGTGTACGGCGCGTCATGTATTTCCCGATTATCAAGGGGAAATTTAAACCCAAGACACACCGCAGCCCAACCCCTATATACCACAAATTGAACCGCCTCATCAAAAGTTAAACTACCTCTCACCAAATGGCCTCATAAAGCCGTACCTTTGTTCATCTAAAAAAAATTAAAAGGTATTCAAACGCACATGTCCTATGCCCTTGTTACAGGCGCCAGTAAAGGAATCGGCAAAGCAATCGCCCGGTGTTTAGCAGGGAGGGGATATGGCCTTTTGCTCGTAGCCCGCTCAGAAGAATTACTCAGGGAAAACGCTGAAAAATGGAAAAACGAATACAGCGTTGATGTACGCTATTTATCCATGGATCTGTCGGCCCCCGATTCACCGCAGCGCGTGTTTGAGTGGGTAAACGAATCCGGGGTTCCATTAAATATCCTGATCAACAACGCAGGATACGGACTGTGGGGCAATTTTCACACGCTGTCCCTGGAGCGGCAGATGAATATGTTACAAATCAACATCACGACCCTGGTGAACCTCACCCATAAGATGATTCCCCTCTTGCAGAAAAATACACCGGCCTATATATTAAACGTAGGAAGCATGGCCGGTTTGCAGGCCATGCCATCCGTAAACGCGTATTCCGCTTCCAAGGCCTTTGTAAATTCTTTCAGCCGGGGCCTCTATCATGAATTAAAACCCTCCGGTATCCAGGTGACGGTACTTGTTCCCGGCAGTGTGGACACCAACTTTGTGGAGGTGTCCGGCATGCAGCACATGGAAGAAAAGGCCAGGCGGGCCTCCATGAGCGCCGAACAGGTGGCGGGGATCGCCGTAAAGGCGCTTTTTAATAAAAAAATAGCCGTTATCCCCGGCGGGTCAAACCGGCTCATGGCTTTCGGAATCAAGCATCTGCCCAAATTCTGGGTAGAAAAGATGGCAGCTTCCCTTTACAGAAAAAGAGAAAAGACCGGAAGCCTTCCTGTAAAGAAATGATTGAACCTAAAAAAGACCTTACCTCTGCTCTCTGCCCTGACCGTCATGATGATAAACGAATCGCATAAGCGTTGACAACCTATGGCTATTCAGCGAACAACCACTCAATCTTATCCCGGCACTGCTTTCGCATGCTGGAAGCAGGCCCTCGCTGAAAAAAAATTTACCGCCTGGCTGGTCGTATCCGTATTATACCTGGTCGCCATGGTGCTCTTTTTAAACCGGTTCCTTCCTTTTATCAATCGCCGAAGTGGAATTGTCCTAAAGGACCCGTTGTTGAAATGGTTACCCGCCGCCGATCTTTCCATCTGGATATTCACCGTCATTTACCTCAGCATCCTGGTCACCCTGGCTTATCTGGTGAACAAGCCACACTTGTTGCTGGAAGGCCTGGTCACCATGGCCATCATGTATTCGGTGCGGGTACTTACCTTATATTTCGTTCCCCTGGACCCTCCTGCCGGCTATGTTCGATTGTCGGATCCCTTCATCCTCCACTTTGCCTACGGCGGGGTGCCCATCTCCAGGGACCTGTTTTTTTCCGGCCACACAGCCTGCATGTTCATCCTGTTACTCGTCGTCAGGAAACCATTGCTGAAGTTGTTTCTGGCCATCACCCTGATCGCGGTCATGGTGATGCTGCTGTTCCAGCATGTCCACTATAGCATTGACATCGCCGGGGCCCTGATTATTACGCCGGCCTGCTGGCTTCTCAGCAAGTTGCTGCTTCGCAGGATGACCGTGAGACGGAGCTCCGCCCCACCGGTAAAGATGCAGCCATCTGACAAGGACAGGAACCAAAAGACCGGTCCTTTTGAGACCGGTCAGTTAAACCAAAACCACATGAAAAGAATTTGAACGTATTGAATGAACGGCCTTCTCGGTTTCATTTTACCCTCGTTGTGCCGAAAAAAACAACCCGGGCTTTTCTTTTTCAATCTTCTTCCATCGCCTTTTGCCCACGTTCCGGGTACTTATGCAAAGGTATGCATCTGCTGCCAATTATGAAACAATTTTAACGAAATAAAAATACAGTGAATGCGGGATCCATTTTCAGACGATAAAGAAAGCAGACTTATATCTATGTATT
>DASULB010000438.1:0-15441 GCA_036278455.1 Chitinophagaceae bacterium
TGGGTATTTATTTCCTTGCATACCCTGTCGAACATCACCACCGGTATCCCGCCCTCTATCAGGCTGTTAAGGTGCTCATAGCAGGTGGTCTCATTGGAAAGGGTAATGAGGAGCCCGTCGGTTCTGCGAGAGGCAAGTAACTGTGTATCAGTGACCTCCCGTTGGTACTTTTCGTGACTTTGAAAGATCACGACGTGGTATCCCCTGTTATAGCAGATGTCTTCTATGCCGGCAATGGTGGCCGAGCAAAAATTATTAGCGATCTCCGGCACGATCACCCCGATAATCCGGCTATGACACTCTTTCAGGGAAAGGGCAATCGGGTTCGGACTGTAATTAAGTTGCCTGGCCACCTCCATCACCAGCTTCCTTGTTTTGGGATTGATCTCGGGACTGCCCCGCAGGGCACGCGACACGGTGGAAGGAGACAACTTCAATTGATTGGCAATGTCTTTAATGGTACTGGGACGAGTATTTTTCATAAGGCACGTCTTAAAAAATCCGCTCGGCGATGCAGCCGAAATAAATGTTTTGAAAACCTTTTAGCCAATAAATATAATACATCTAATGCAATCGTTGCCGGTAACGAGTGCAATGATTGGAAATTGATTGTTCTTTTCAGGGTGGTTGCAAGCCTGAAAGGCAGTACCTATCTTTATGAAATCATTGGTAAAATCATTACCCTTTGCTTTTATAGACAAAACAACCCGTCATGAAGAAATCAATCCTGTTAAGTTTCTTGTTCATGGGAATCACCATGAGTAAGGATTGTTTTTCACAACCCATTGCAAAATTGACCCTTCATGATGTTGATAACAGCATTGCAGCTCCGGTATACATCGATTTGGACGGGCTGACCGATGCAGCTGATTCCTCGCTGGTGTTGCAGCAATTAATCGGTAATAAAAAGGTGGCGGTCGCTGTTCAGATAGAACATGGGTATCACCGGTTTCTATGGTGGATGGTGAAAAAATCCGGGCCACGCGGCACCGCCGTTTATGAGCTGTCCAAAGCAGACCATCCGGCCACAAAACTTCATCCCATCAAAGTGACCGATCAAAACGGGAGCCTGCTGGTCACCGAGGATGGGAAAAAGATCCTCAATTACCACTATCAAACGGTTTACCCTCCAAAAGGCGTAGACACTGTCTTTAAAAGAAGCGGTTTCATCCACCCATTGTGGTCCCCGGCAGGTCACGTGCTCACGCGCATCAACCCTCCTGATCATTATCATCATGTGGGCATCTGGAATCCCTGGACAAAGGTGTTGTTTCAGGGTAAAGAGGTGGATTTCTGGAATTTATCCAAAAAACAGGGGACGGTAAGGTTTGCCGATTTTATTTCCAAAACGGAGGGACCTGTGTTCGGCGGATTTAAGGTGTTACAGCAGCATGTGGTCTTAGATGATCCGCCCATTAAAAAAGGGCAGGTGGCGCTCGACGAGGTCTGGGATATTCGGGTATACAACCTGGGGCCTAAAATATGGTTATGGGATTTCACCTCTACCTTAAACTGTGCCACACCGGACCCCGTCATCCTGCAAAAATACCGTTACGGAGGATTTGGATTCAGGGCGGCAAAAGACTGGAATAACCAAAACAGCAAAGTATTAACCTCCGCAGGGAAGACACGTATAGATGCGGATGCCACCCGCGCCCGTTGGTGTATGATCGATGGCGCTATTGCCGGCGGACACTCCGGGATACTGTTCATGGATTATCCCGCCAACTATAATTTTCCCGAACCCATGCGTGTATGGCCGGTAAATGCCAATAAACGCGGAGATGTCTTTTTTAGCTTTAGCCCGACACGCAACATGGACTGGCCCCTGATGCCGGATAAAAGATACGTATTAAAATACCGGATGCTCGTGTATGAAGGAACGATTTCTCCCAAATTGGCAGAAAACACCTGGAAAAGTTTTGCTCATCCGCCACGGATAACCGTTACAAAACTATAGCGGCCGTACACCAGGACCCTGAACACACTATTCCACCCATAAACTTTTTAGTCAATCTTAATCAATCTTAATCAACATGTACACGTATAGGACACAAAAACGATCAATCCACTGGTTAGTGACGGCCGCGATGCTTATTTTTATCCTCTCCTCCTGTGCCACAACGAACCATGCCACTACCGGCAAGGTCAACTGGCATAAAGTCAGGGTGCTGGTTTACACAAAAAATGGCAAAGGATATGTTCATGACAACATCCCCTCAGCGGTAGCCTGCATTCAGCGACTGGGCAAACAAAACGGGTTTGGCGTGGATGTTTCCGATAACCCCGCTGATTTTAACGACGCGAACCTGAAAAAATACAATGCACTGATCTTTACCAGCACGAACAACGATGTATTCAATACGGATGCCCAGAAGGTGGCCCTGATGCGTTACATTCAGGCAGGCGGCGGCTTTGTGGGTATCCACTCTGTTACCGGGACAGAGCGACACTGGCCATGGTTCAAAAGGCTGGTAGGCGGCACCTTTGTGCGTCATGCAAAACATCAGCCCTTCCAGGAAATCGTGATCGACTCAACAAACCCCTCGACCAACTTTTTACCCACCCACTGGAAAGTGAATGACGAATGTTATTACGTGAAAGACATCAACCCGGATCTCCATGTGCTGACAGTGCACGACCTTTCCACGGTAAATGATAAAAATAAGCCGGCCACTTACGGGGATGTATTTCCCTCTACCTGGTGCCACAGTTTTGATGGCGGGAGGGAGTGGTATACCGCCCTGGGCCATGACGGGAAAACGTATTCAACCCCCGTGTTCGAGAAGTTTATCCTGGGGGGGCTAAAGTGGGTGATCGGACAAAATAAACCTTTGGATTATTCCAGGGCGCATGCGCAGTCACCCGACGATCCCCTGCCCTACTAACGGCCGTCTTGCATCAACAAACGGGCTACGAATACCTGTAGCCCGTCACTTTATAAAACATGATCTTGTAGAACATGATTTCTGTATCCCTTAAAACGCACCAGCAATGAATAACAAACCTACCAGTAAAGCGCTCAACAGAAGAAATTTTTTAACCACTTCGGTCAAAGGGGCGGCCGGCGCTTTCGCGCTGGCACACCTGCCAGGCACCAGCCAGGCCTTCCCCACCATCGTGCCCGCCAGTGTGATCGGCAAAAATCCTCCCAGCAGCCGGGTCAATGTCGGCGTGATCGGCGTGGGCCGTATCGCCCGCGGATGGGACATCCCCGGCACCTGGCAGCATGAGATCTCGCACATTATGGCGGTATGCGACCTGGACAGCAACCGGGTAACGCAGGGAAAAAAGTACATAGATGATTATTATACCAAGAAAGGCGGGAAGTCTTATAACGGGACAAAAACCTACGGCGATTACCAGGAACTGCTGGCCAACAAGGATATCGATGCCGTATTGGTCTGCACACCGGATCACTGGCATGCACTGGCAGCCATCCATGCTGCAAGGGCAGGAAAACACATCTATATGGAAAAGCCCGCTTCGCTTACCATTGCAGGCGGCAGGATACTGAGCGACGAAGTATACCGGTCAGGGGTTACTTTCCAGATTGGATGCCAGCAACGTTCCCTCGACCCGTGGCCGCAGTTTCACAGGGCCTGTGAACTGGTGCGCAACGGTCGTATCGGGGACATCCACACTGTCTATGTAGGCCTGCCCACCGACAATCCCAAACTGTCCAAGCCACAACAGGAGATGCCGGTCCCCAAAAACCTGCATTATGAGATGTGGTCGGGAAGCACGCCGTATTCCACTTATACCGAACACCGCGTACACCCGCAGAATGGCTTCTCCCGTCCGGGATGGTTGCGTTGCGAGCAATATGGCGCGGGCATGATCACCGGCTGGGGGGCGCATCATTTTGATATCGCCAACTGGGGTATGGGGACCGAACATACCGGCCCGATAGAGATATCCTGCCAGGAAGTGGTATGGCCGCCCAAAGAGGGATTGTGGGACGTACATGGCCCTTTTAAAACAGAAAACCTCTTCGCCAACGGGGTCAAGGTGCTTGCCAGCGATTCTTATGACAACGGTGTGAAATTCGTGGGGACAAAAGGCCGGATATTCGTGGGACGCGGGCATTACTCGGTAACCGCGAGCGATCCCAAATCCAAGAACGAAAATAGCAAATCACTTGCCGCCAGCGATCCAAAAATCCTGCAGTCGAAGATAGGACCCAATGAGATCCACTTATACGAAAGTAAAGAACACCACCTCAACTGGCTGGAATGCATCCTCAGCGGTCAGCCGACCATTGCGCCCATCGAAGTGGGGCACCGCGCCTGCTCTGTTTGCCTGCTGAACGCGATAGCGATGAAGCTGCGGAGAAAACTATATTGGGACCCCGCGGCAGAAAGATTCAAGAATGATTCGGAGGCCAATGCCATGTTAAGCCGTGCAGAACGCTGGCCCTACCAGCTTGACATGCAATATGATTTACAAACCGTCCTGTAGGCAGCTGACCCCAAACAACCAAAAACAAATGATGCGGACCTTTAAAATAATCACCCTGTTTTTGATCGCCGGCCTCATGGTGACAGGATGCCAGTCAAAAAAAGGCCAGGACAGTTCGGGAAATGATTCTCTGGAGGTGAAACTGATCACCCTGGACCCGGCGCATTTCCATGCGGCACTGGTCCAGAAAACCATGTATCCCGGCATCGACTCCGTCGTACAGGTATATGCTCCGGAAGGCCTGGGGCTGACCGAACAGCTTAGTTATATCAGGCAATACAACAGCCGGCCGGCAAATCCCACCCACTGGGTGGAGGATGTTTACAAAGGCCCGGATTACCTGCAAAAAATGCTGCAGGAAAAAAAGGGCAATGTAGTCGTGCTGGCGGGGAATAATCACAGGAAAACAGAGTACATCAAAAAATCAATAGACGATGGGCTGAATGTGCTCGCCGATAAGCCCATGGCGATCAGTCCCGCCAATTTTGATACGCTGAAACAGGCTTTTACCGATGCCGGGAAAAAAGGGATGATCCTGTATGATATCATGACGGAACGTTCGGTGATGGCCACCATCCTTCAGCGGAAGTTTGCCGGAATACCGGCGGTCTTTGGCAAATTAACCCGGGGAACAACCGAAAAACCGGCGATCAACCTGGAAAGTGTCCACCGGTACCATAAGGAAGTTTCCGGAAAACCGCTGATCCGTCCTGACTGGTTTTTTGACCCACTGCAGGAAGGAGGCGCCATCGTGGATGTAGGCACCCACCTGGTGGACCTTGTACAATGGGTTTGTTTCCCGGATGTCTCCCTTGACTATAGAAACGATATCCGCGTCTTATCGGCCAAGATATGGCCTACGCCGCTGACGCTTTCGGAGTTTTCCACCATTACCGCCGAAGATCATTTTCCGGATTTTCTGAAAAAATATGTGCAGGATGATTCCATCCTTTTAACCCATGGCAACGGGCAAGCAGATTATACCATCAAAGGGATTCACGCGCGTGTAACCGCCAAATGGACTTACGGGGCGCCCGCGGGAGCAGGCGACACTTATCACTGCCTGATCACGGGAACGCTGGCAAGCCTGGAGATCAGGCAGGGAGCTGAGGAGTCCTGGCAACCCACTTTATACATCTGGCCTACACCGGCGGCAAGGGACGATAAGGAATACAGCCAGGATCTTCAGGATGCGATCACCGGCATCGCCGGACAATATCCAGGGGTAAGCCTGGAAAAACAGGGGAAAGGCTGGAAGGTCATCATCCCGGCAAAATACAGGCTGGGACATGAAGCGCATTTTGCCGACGTCATGAAAAGATACCTCTCCTATCTTAAGGCAGGTAAAATGCCCGACTGGGAAATACCCGGCATGATCACCAAATATTACACAACCACAAAAGCATTGGAGATGGCCCAGGAGGCATCCTCTTCAAAAAAATAAAAGAAGCGATGAATAACCAGAAAACAGCCTTTGACCTGTCGGGGAAAAAAGCATTGGTCACCGGCGGCGGATCGGGGCTGGGGCTTGCCATTACCAAAACATTAATCGCTTATGGGGCCGAGGTCATTATCCTGGGCAGAAGGAAAGAACCCTTGCGGTGTGCCTGTGAGGAGCTCGGCGCCCGGTGCAGCTATCACGTCTTCGATCTTAGCAATACCGGGCAGCTGCCGTCGCTGGTATCCGAACTGGAAGACACACACGGCCCCATCGATATCCTGGTCAATAACGCAGGGATTCATCTTAAAAAAGAAGCCTGCGCAGTCAGTGACCAGGAATTTGCAGCGGTTGTCCAGACCAATCAATTGTCTGTTTTTTCGCTGACCAGGGAAGTAGCTGCAAAAATGGTCACACGAAAACGGGGGAATATTATCATGATCAGTTCCATGGCAGCTAAGTATGGCATCCCGAAGGTCATTGCCTATACCGCTGCCAAATCGGCCGTGGAAGGAATGACCAGGGCACTGGCGGTAGAATTGTCACCTCTGGGCATTCGCGTCAATTGCATCGCCCCGGGATTCATCGCAACGGATATGTCTTCAGGAGCATTAAAGAACGATACCCAGAGGATGAGCCGGGTGATGGCCAGAACACCGATGGGGCATCTGGGAGAACCCGATGACATCGGCTACGCGGCAGTGTACCTGGCATCGGATGCGGCGGGATATGTGACCGGTACCGTCCTGGCCGTGGATGGCGGCAATTCGATCGGATTTTAAAAGTCCGCAGGAAATGAAAATCTTATAAAAATCTTATAAAAGTTTTATAAAAGCAGGGAACTCACGACCTGCATGTTGTTCTAAGCTAACCTGTTTTTTGCCTGAACCTGATGGTTTGCCCTGCATGTTGCCATGTCAGGGTCGCTGGTTGTTCTCTTATCTTTTGTCGAAAAAGTTTTGGGAAGGAGCCGGAAGGGGATGATCATCTCTTAAGTAAACCTCGTTGCTGAAAAAGTATTTCGTTCACCCGTTAAATCTGTTCATCATGAAACAGAAACTTTTGAAAAGAAACCTTCTGATATCGGGGGTTATACTGATATCCTGCTGGGGGACTGCCCACGCCCAAACGATCACCGTCTCGGGACGCATCACTTCAACAGAAAACCATCAGGCCGTTATCGGAGCTACGGTCAGCATACCGGGAACTTCCAACGGGACCGTGACTGATGCTTCGGGGAATTACCGGATCACCGGTGTTCCATCAAATGACACCCTGGTCTTTTCTTTTGTGGGCTTTCATTCAAAATCTGAGCCTGTCAAAGGCCGCAGTACGATCAATGTCACACTTGAGCCCAATGTCTCCCAGCTAAACCAACTGGTGGTCATCGGGTATGGTACCGCTAAAAAGAAGGACCTTACCGGGGCCATCTCCTCGGTCAATGTGGAGAAGCTCCAAAATGAAAACCCCACCTCCGTGCAGGATGCGTTGCGCGCCAACGCGCCCGGATTGAGTGTAGGGGTCACGACCACCGCCAAACCGGGAGGCAGTCTCCAGATCAGGGGACAGAATTCGCTCAACGCGGGAACCACTCCTCTGATCGTAGTAGACGGCGTGATCTTTTATGGTTCGCTCAGTGACATCAACCCCCAGGATATCGCCCGGGTGGATGTGCTCAAAGACGCCAGTGCCGCCGCGGTATATGGCGCAAAAGCCGCCAACGGGGTGGTTTCGATCACTACCAAAAAAGGAAATCCCGGTAAGCCCGTCATTAACTTTAACATGAACATCGCCCTGGCCACTATGGAGATCAATCAACCGGTATACAAGGGCAAGGGTTTTGTCAACTGGCGCACCGATGTGGAAAACAGCATTCATGGATTTGCGCAACAACCGTATCAGTTCGACAATCCAAAAAACCTTCCTTCCAACATATCGGTCGACAAATGGCTCAGCTATGATAACTCCAGCGGCGATCCGGAAACAGTATGGTTGCAGCGCCTGAACTTCAACCCCATAGAAATAAAGGATTATAAACTGAACCGCGAGGTCAACTGGTATGATATGATCTTCCAAAACGCCCTCCAGCAGAATTATACCCTCAGTCTTTCAGGAGGCTCCGATAAATTCAATTATTACTGGTCCGGCGGCTATCTCAATAACAAGGGAATTGTTACCGGCGATAAATATTCAACCGTCCAAAGCCGGTTGAAACTGGAAGGCCATGTCACCAAATTCTTAACGGTAGGGGTCAACACCGCTTTTGCAGACAGGGATGAAAGTTCTGTCCCCGAAGACTGGAGACTGATCATCAACAACTCTCCTTACGGAAGCATGTATAATGATGACTCCACCGATTACCGTTACAGTCCCCAGGATGACCCTGGCACCGGAGCCAGAAATCCCCTTTCCATTCCCAAATACACCGACCGGCAAAAGAAATATTACACGCTTAATTCCATTATTTACGGGAAGCTGTCGCTGCCCTTTGGGATCACCTATACCATGAATTTTTCTCCCGAGTTCGAGTGGTATCAATATTTCAATCATCAATCCTCCAAGTACCAGGACTATGCAGGCGTCGGCGGCACCGCCGAGCGGGAGCAACACCTGATCTATCAGTGGCAGATTGATAACATCCTGAGCTGGAACAGGACTTTTAATGATGTACACCATTTTGAGGTGACCCTGCTGGGGAATTCGGAAAAATACCAGTCCTGGCAAAACGATATGCAAACCAACCAGTTCGACCCCACCGACGTCCTGGGATATCATAATATGCAGGCAGGTCTTAACCCGGCCAACACCAGCAATGATGAATACTCCACGGGAAACGCACTGATGGGGCGGTTGTTTTATTCCTACCATGACCGTTATATGCTTACCTTATCTTATCGCCGCGACGGGTATTCGGCATTCGGCCAGAAATATCCCTGGGCCAACTCTCCTTCAGCGGCCATCGGCTGGGTGTTTACCGAAGAACCGTTCTTTAAATCCGGCTGGCTGGACTACGGAAAACTGCGTTTGTCTTACGGGGTAAACGGGAACCGGGATATCGGCCGTTATTCGGCGCTCTCCGATCTGACGACGGGACATTACCTGGAAGTAAATCCGGACGGTACACCCCAACTGGTCTCCGACCTGTACGTGGACCGTATGCGCAACGAAGGTCTGCGATGGGAACAAACAGCGGCCTTTAATATCGGGCTGGACTTCTCCATGTTCCATGATGTGGTCAGCGGTACCATCGAAGCCTATAAAGGCAAGACCACCGATCTGCTGGTAGACCGAAGTCTGCCCGACATGACGGGTTTTGCCCATATACAAACCAACCTCGGTGAAGTAGACAACAAAGGGCTGGAAGTAACAATCAACACGCGCAACATCATCCATCCGGATTTTTCCTGGAGGACCTCCTTCAATTTTTCCCTGAACCGCAACGAGATCGTTCATTTGTATGGGAACATGGTGGATATTACGGATTCCACGGGTAAGGTGACCGGGCGAAAGGAAGCAGATGACATCGCCAATAAGTGGTTTATCGGCCATCCCATCGGTGCTATCTGGGACATTAAGGTCCAGGGTGTTTACCAGTCCGACCAGGCGGACATGGCAGCCAAATACGGGCAATCCCCGGGTGATTTCAGGCTGCAGGATGTCAATGGCGACGGCAAATACACCAATGCCGACCGCGAGTTCCTGGGTTATAGTAAACCGCGCTTCAGATGGACGCTCCGGAATGATTTCACCTTCTTCAAAAACTTTAACCTCTCCACGCTGATCTATTCCTACTGGGGATACATGGCAAGCTTTAACCAGGCTAAAAACCGCGGTGGTTTCCCGGATCGTACCAACGGGTATGTTTACCCCCACTGGACGCCGTCACATCCCGAAAATACCTTTGCAAGGATTTTTTCTTCCGATGGCGGCGCCAGCTACAGCGTTTACAGGAAACGGAATTTCATCCGGCTGGACAATGTGGCCCTCGCTTACAGCTTTCCCGACCGCTTGCTGCACCGGGCTTCTATTCAGGCGCTCAGGGTATATTTCAGTGTGAAGAACGCCTTGCTTTATGCCCCGGACTGGCCGCTGTGGGACCCTGAATGGGATCCGGATCACGACCCCAAAATACCAGGTCCTACACCAAGGACTTTCACCCTTGGGGTCAACCTCACTTTATAACAGCACAACCATTCATCTTAAAAGATCAAGATCATGAAAATAGCAGATAAAAGTTTAAGATATCATTGGCTGCCGGTCATCGCGGCCGTGCTGATCGCAGCCGGTTGCAGCAAAGACCGGTTAAAGCCCAAGCCGCTTTCCATTTATACGCCCGAGAATGCCTATACCACACCGGCCGCCTTACAGGACGCGCTGGTGGCCTGCGAAAAGAACCTGCGCTATGAGTGGTATGGTGACGGCGCCCCCATTATCACGCAGCTGATCTTTTCGGATATTGCGGTGGACGGCACCACGGATAAATCAGGTCCGGCACAGGATATGAACATCGCCATCACCCCGGACGCCATTACCTCCGGCCATGACAACGCGGATCACAACAGGATATTCTGGTATTGGGAGCAAAGCTATTACCGCATCAAATACGCCAATACAGTGCTGGCCTATATTAATGTGCCCAAATGGGATACCACCGACCCCACACAGGTGGCGCAGCGGAATGCGCTCATTGGCGCAGCCTATTTCTTCAGGGCCTATTCTTACTATGAACTGGTCAATTGTTTTGGCAATGTACCCTACGCCGGAAAACTATATAGTTCGGTCAAACTCGATTTTCAGACGGTAGACCGCAAAGTAATCCTAGAGGAGATGAAAAAAGAGATGGAATTCGCCGTCAAATGGGTGCCGGACAACGTTCCAAAAGGCCGGGTAACCAATGGCGCCTGCCTGCACATGCTTACCAAGATCAACCTCGCCTTAGGGGATTTTGACGACGCCATTAAGAGCGCTTCGGATCTCATCAACGGGGGTGTCTATCACCTGATGACACAACGGTTTGGACAGGACAAGGGCGACCCCACAAAGAATGTGATCTGGGACCTGCATCGTCCCGCCAACAAAGTCCTTCCGGAAAATACAGAAGGATTGATGTATGTGATAGACCTGGACGGCTTTAAAACCGTCAAGGCAGATTATGGCGGCGGAATGTCCATCATGCGACAGACCGTCCCGCTCTGGGATTCCCACATCAATACGCCCAACGGAAATAAAGGCACGATCAGGACCAAGGGAATTGAATTCGATCAACAGACGGCTTATGGCAGGGGAATCGGCCGCTGCCGGGGAACCTGGTACACCACCCATGAGATCTGGGCCGCTGATCCGGGGGATCTGCGCCATGCCCCCGGAAATTGGATGACGATGGAAGATCTGGTGTATAACAACCCCGCCTTAAAAGGGAAAGACCCCTATTATGGAAAGCATTTGCAGCTGTACAGCGACAATGGCAAACTGTTGTGTTCAGATACGATCAGGGATTGGTATGACTGGCCACAGTATAAAACATTCGTTCCCGACCTTGAAAATTCGCTTAACAACGGCGGTCATACCCCCTGGTATGTGTTCAGACTGGCAGAGACCTATTTACTCAGGGCCGAGGCCTATTATTGGAAAGGAGAACCGGCCAATGCCGCAGCCGATATCAATGTGGTAAGGGCGCGCGCGGGCGCACAGCCCGTCACAGCAGGTGAGGTGACCATCGGAACGATCCTGGATGAACGCGCCCGCGAGCTGTTTTACGAAGAACCCAGAAAGGTCGAGTTGACCAGAATAGCCTATCTCTTCGCCATGACGGGGAAGCCTGATTATAAGGGGCGAACCTATAGCATGAGCAATTTTTCCGAGAAGAACTTTTGGTACGACCGGATCATGGACAAGACCGAATTCTATAACAAGGGTGTCCATACCATCCACGGCGACCAATATACCATGAGCCCCTATCATGTATTGTGGCCCGTTCCCCAGTCAGCTATTGACGCCAATGTGAACGGACATATTAATCAAAACAAGGGATATGCCGGCGCTGAAACAAATGTGCCGCCGCTGGAGAAGCTCCCTGTCGATTAAACAGTGGCAGCCATGAACTTTTCAGGATCGGTGCGGGGAAGGCAGTTTATGGGCAGTAAACACTTTTGAATACGCCCTGAAGGAAATAATGCCACAAGGCTGACGGCGTGTAAACCACCGTCAGCCTTGTGGGTGATCGGCTATTATTCCCCGTTTGATTTTTGATTTTCAGGATTTGACGGTTCAATAGGAACACGATCCTCTCTAAACCCACCATTATGAAAGTTACATACTTTTTAAAAAAAGCATTGATGGCAGGCACATTGCTCCTTTTTTCCTGGGGCCCTGGCCGCTGCCAACCCCAGTCCGTGAGCGGACAAATCCGCTCGGCGGCCGACAAAGAAGCTATCACAATCGCCACCATCTGCGTTCCGGGGACTTCCAACGGAACGGTGTCAGACGGGGAAGGACATTACCCGATAACGGGTATCCGCCCCGGTGATTCGCTGCTATTTTCCTTTATTGGTTATCAGAAAAAGACCGATGCAGTCGGTGAACGCAGCACGATTAATATCACCCTTCAGGCACATATATCCCGGTTGAACCAGTTGGTTGTGATCCGCTATGGAGAGTAGCAAAAAAAGATATCACCGAGGCCGTTGCATTCTGTGCATAGATCTCCTATGGATATTTTTTCAGATCAAAAAGCTGTGTATGCCTTTCACCTTTTACACGGTATTCGATCAGCTTGTATCACACCGTCCTGATATTCACGCTCTTATTAATGAAATTATCTGTCATTGCTGGAAAAAAGGATGTCTGGAAACGGAAGCATCCGGTCAGGCATTGGTGCGGTCATTTATCCAAAAGCCGAAAGAAGTGGCCTCCAGTATGAGTAACGATACGCAACTGAAAAAGTCCATGCTGGGAGAAGAGGCAGGCATCATCGGAGGTCGCCTGCTGGTACCATACAGATTGCTAGCGTTAAAATAGTCTACGCGTTGCCCTAACCTGTTATTGCTTTTTTGTAACATCAATCAACGGCTTAAATTTAATCACTATAGGTCCTATCAATCCGGAGGGCAGTAATGGATAATCCTTGGTAAATTTAATAACGTTGGTATGTGTATATCGTTTATCTGATGGAAGAGACTGATCGCCGATAATGCGGTTTGGCCATAGATTAATTACTTGTATTTCCAGTTGATTGATGCCCGGATGCACCCACCGGGTAATATCCACTGAAAAAGGTTCCTTCCACAAGGTCACGGGCACCTTGCCATTTATTCTTACCACTGCAAGGTTATGAACTGTATGAAGATTCAATATAATTCGTAAATTGCTATTGATATTATCTGCATCCAGATTAAAGCTATTTCTATATATTACTGTACCCGAATAGTATTTTATACCTTTCATTTTACTTTGAGTCCAGGACATCAGTTTATCAAAAGTAACATTACCAGGTCCCCCCCAGGCAGTATCAAAGTAGAGCTTCCAGGGGCCCCTGACGGAATCCGGTAAAGGGATGGCGGGGACCGCTATTTGCTTGTCCGTATTATCTGAGAAGTGCAGAGAATATTTTCCGGCTTGGTTGACTAAAAGCTTATTTCCCTTTATAGCAATAAAACACAGGGAATCAACTGTGGCACCAGATGGAAAAGGATAAATAGTTTTGTCATTGCAGCTAATCCCTTCGATGTGCGGATCTTTCGGGCTCCCCTTGAAGACCACAAACACGGAACCATGGGGAGGCAGATACAGGGGCAAAGAAATATGGTTAGTGTAAGATGTAAATACTGTTTGAGGAATGATTGTTCCATTACCAGGATACCATAAAGAAGGCAATTTATTCATTACTCTAAAGTCTGCCGTGAACCACTGCGCAGTATCCCTCCAATTGCAAACAAAATAAATATCATAATCACCATAGCGACGATGGATATAATCCACATCCTGTAGCTGCTCTTTACCTTCTGCAATAAAGTCAGGACATATGCTCCTTTCTTTTAAAACCTGTCTGATTGTTTTTCCCCAGACTATTTTTCCATTGCCATAATCGCGTTCCTTCACTGTAGTATCGCTTACATCTCCCCATAATTCGTTGGCTATATTTTTAACGCTTTTATCTGCAGCAGGGTAATCCGACAAACCGGTAGAATATGCAGGCTTTGTGCCAATGACAGTAGCCCCATTTTGAACGAGTCGCTTAATTTTTTTCAATACAGACAGCGGAATCGCTTTCCGGTCGGGAAGTACAAGCACTTCATAATGCATGCCATCCTGGAAATATATGCAATGATTCTTTACATACATACTATCCAGTATCATCTGAGTATTAACCCAATCATAATCATATCCTTCACCTAATGACGGATTTATTCTTTTTAAATGGACCTGATTGGGTACATTATCGCCATAATAAAAGCATACATCTCCGACAAAAGCGCCTTGTTGCAACATGAGTTGACATCTGGTAATGTATTCTGTATAAGCAGGTGCCTGCTTCCACCAGGTAATATTAGGGTTGAAATGTGTGCCTGCAAAATATTCATATCCCGGTTTACCAACGCTATCAGGAGAATGTGTGAAAGTATGAAAAACGATACGGTTCATCCCCTCACAAAAAGCCCTGTCTATTGTGGGTTTTAAACGCGAAGGATCCATTTCCCATTGGGGTCCTATAGATGTAGGACCTTCTTCTTGGATGTATCTCCGTCCATAAACATGTGCAGCTGATGCACTTTGTTTTACAAATATTCTTTGATAATCTTGTACACGATGTGTTTTTACTTTTGCCCAAAATTCACCCATAGGGATATCACTGATACCCAGATTCATCAACGCATCTATCGGAGCAGGATGCGGGCCGCCGCTTTCAGGATGTATGCCCAGTCCATATTTATGCGCTAATGTTCTCAACCGGCCATAATGATTCTTTGCTATCAGGTCAGCTATGACTCTGCGGAAATCATATAGAAACCGGTTGGATATATCTTTATTCTCTATGATCTGCCCTGTAAGGATGGGTAAATAAAGGACCGGATTGTAACCCATTCTTTTTTCAAATTTCCCGATAAAGCCAGGCGTCCAATTGGCTGCGCCCAGTTCCCAGCTATCATCATGCAAATATCTCAGGCCTGACTGCCCGGCCCGAACGGATTCTTTTATATTATTGATCATTACCAGGGGTACATGATTGAATTGCAGATCCATCGCAGACGAATCCATATAATCTATGGCCAAACCTCCTCCACCCGGCCCACTTGTTGAAACCCCGGAGCCTGTACCCGTATAGCCAAACCACATAATAACATAATCACCCGTGGGAACCTGCCAATGAATATTTCCTAAACTATCCACAAACTTACTGATATCGATAATATCTTTCAATTTAGCGGAATACTGATTTAACGTTGCAGTGTCCTGCTGAAGAAATATATTCCAGTTAAAGCCATCAGGTGTTTGGGGAACCGTTACATCGTGAACTGCCTTTTGATTAAAATAGGATAAAGGGG
>DASULB010000439.1:0-10444 GCA_036278455.1 Chitinophagaceae bacterium
GTTTGCAGACGTTCCGTCCGCAAACGACGGGCGCGGGAATCCTATCTTGCCAGGCCGGAAGCAGATTCCTTTCAGCTGGAATTTGTCTCCCCCTCGGGCGTTCGGTCAGCCTTCCCAGGCGCTGAGGCGGCCCCGGGAACCCCTAAATAATAGTGCAGGCGTGCGGAAAAGATTATTTTTGCACGAAAGTAACCTCTATGAAGAAAAAATTATCCACTCTCCGCATCGTTCAACACTTTTTCCAGGGTGTGCTGATACTTGCGCCCATCTTTCTGACTTTTTATACACTGGCATGGCTGTTTGAGAAACTGGACAGTTTTGTTCAAATCAAAATTCCGAACATGGCTAAACCCATTCCAGGTGTAGGCGTAGCCGTTATTCTGGTGGGTGTCACGCTGGTGGGCTACCTTTCCTCTTCTTTTATCCTCGGACGGTTGTTTGATTTGTTTGAACAATTGATGGAAAGAATACCGGTTATTAAGTTCCTTTATTCTTCGCTCAAGGACGTGTTCGATGCCCTGATGGGAGAAAAAAAGAAATTTGACCACCCCGTCCTGGCCAATATTTATGCCGATGATGTATGGGAACTGGGGTTCATCACCCGAAAGGACGTCAGTGAATTCGGCCTGCAGGATGCCGTAGCGGTCTATGTCCCCATGTCACTGGCCATCAGTGGGAAAGTATATTTTGTAAAAACATGCAAGATCACACCCTTGGACAACATTTCCGCGGGGGATGCCATGAAGTTCGCTGTCTCCGGCGGCGTTACAGGTGGTGAACGGGTTGAACAACATGGCGCTGTCGCGCAGGCAACGGTCCGGAAAAACAGGAAACCAAGATGAACGCATCTCTCAGCCTTTTTTCTTTCCGTGGGCTTTTGTTTGCCTGGGGGGAGCTTTTTCCAGGGGCTTTTTCGCTGTTACATCCGGTCGTAAATGTTTTTCCTGTCCGGTATCTTTGCCAAATCGATTCTCTTCTATCGTCAAATGCTCAATAAGGGCCTGCAAAGCACCGATCGTTTGCGCCTGGGTTTCAATGACCTGCTGCTTAGCGCTTATGACATCAAGTTGCAATCCGTCCGTCAGCGGCACCGGTTCACCGGGAGGTGTTGCATTGAATCTTTTTGATCTTCCCTTTTGTTTAACCGCCCTGCCGCTCTGCGGAGTCCCTTTCGCTTTCATATCCACTTCTAATAACTCCGTTACTGTTATGCCAAAAAAACAGGCAATTTTTAAGAGGCCTTCAATGTCCGGTTGTGACACATTGTTTTCATAACTGCTCCAGGTCGTACGGGCCACTCCTATTTTATCAAGCATTTCCGCCTGCCTTAGTCCACTCTGAGTCCTTAAAAATCTAATATTCCTGGCAAAATAATTCATAACGTATGGGGTTTGGGAGCCGTCTTAATTTCACTGTTGTGTTAAACGCAACAGAATTAAAGATACCTCAATCAACAAATACAGTGCCTTTTTTTAAAGCCTTCCCTTAAAACATCTGAGCCGATCTCTTAAAGCCCATCAAAATCATCGTGCATATGATGTAAAAGCAGGAATTTAATATGCTTTCGCGAATGTTTTTAATCCACAATTTATACACATCTCAAAACTGCTTTATGGTCGCAATACTAATTTCCAAGGGCGGTTCAATATAACAAAATATCGGACAATTCCATCCGAATATAGGGCTTAAATAAATGCTATACAGGCAGATAGGAAAATTACATATATCTGGAACAATACATACAGAATTTAAATGATGTTTATTCATTAAGATATCATATTTTTACAGGGAATGTTATTTCATATAGCCGCATCCGGACGTGGCCATTAAAATTGGAACTATTGATTTTTCGTCATACTTTTGCCGCTGCTTGACCGCGCCATAGAAACAAAGATTCTAAGTTCTAAACAGGATGGAAAAGCAAAAGAGAAGTCGGGATGATACGGCATCTATTGTCGCACAAATTCATGGGGTGTCCGCGGCTTATGTGAGAATGGTGGTAAATGGGAAACGGGAAAATCAGGCAATTCTCGGTACCTATCGGCAGTTTGAATATAAGAAGAAGCTCCTTATTACGCAAGTTGCCCGTAGGAACTGTAAAAAATAGAACAGGGTTACCGTAAAGAAGAAAAGGAATCCTTGAGAGAATGTGGAAGAACCTGAGATAACCGTAGAGAACATTGAAAATTTTATCCTATGAATGAGTTTCCTAACACAAACCACATCCTGGCATTGCTATCGGTTCACCGGGAACAGTTAGCCTCCTTCGGGGTTGAACAGATCGGCATAGCCGGTCCTTCCACCAAAGCCATTACATCCAATGATGAAGATACAGACCTCGTGGTCAACTTGCAACTGGATAAAAGAAACTTCAGTAATTTCATGTCGCTGGTTTCCTACCTGGAAAAGATATTAAGCTGTAATGTGAACCTTTCCATTCATCACCCCGTAAAAACCTGCTTAAGCCAGAATGTCCTCAACACGGTAGAATACGTATCAAGCGCCGGTTAACCAAGCGGCGGGGTTATAAAAACCGTTTCAGGGCATATTATTTCAAAAAAGGTTTAACGCTGTCTATACAACGGGCTCCTATCGGCCCATCACTCCAAAACATAACCAACATACCTTTACGCTCAATCGCAGATACGCCATCGCAGCATCGCATGCTGCATCATGGACCCCGACCGCATGCGCTACCCACACAAGAAATAATTTACGCACAGCGGCGTATTTCCCGCGCAGCGTAATCTTCCCCTTTTAGTAAAAGGTAAAAATCCTTTTCATCAGGGATAAACTAATTGTAATTATTTTAATATTTATTTAAGAAAGAGACCACATCCCTTTTATGGATATCTTCTTGTTGTTTATCTTCTGCGGTTAATGATTCTCCGGATTAACTAAAATCAAAGATGCACCTGTTTTTCTTAAGCTTATTTCAAAAAGCAAACCATTACAATAATGAAATGAAAAATGATTTTGAGGTCCGGTTGTTCGACCTGATGTTTTCTTCAGATCTTTTTTGGTCATTAGCCTGCAAACCTCATCGCGATTATTAGCTCCGCACGGCATCCCCTTTGGCATTCTATCTCAAAGATGATACATTTGCCCCCCACTCCCTAATTCTACGCTATGACAAGAGATGACAACCTCTGGAAGGGAATACTTGAAAACTTCTTTGATGATTTTTTGCGGTTTTTTTTTTTAAAGATGCAAATGAGTTGTTTGACATGAAAAAAGATTTCCAGTTTTTAGATAAAGAACTGGCGCAGTTGTTTCCATCTCAGGCTAACATGAAATCACCAAAGTTCGTCGATAAGCTGGTAAAGGTATTCACTAAAACAGGCGAAGAACAATGGCTACTGATCCATGTTGAAATACAAGGTTACAGAGATACCAATTTTGGTCGACGGATTTTTACATACTTTTACCGGATCCTGGATAAATTTGACAAACCGGTAACTACTGTTGCAATTTTTACGGATTCGAATAAAAAATTCAAGCCCAGCGTTTATACGTACGAATATTTAGGTACAAAAAACACTTTTGAGTTCAACAGCTATAAGATAATTGAGCGGGATGAAGAAGTGTTAAAAAAAAGCACCAATCCTTTTGCCATTGTGATACTGACTGCTCTGCTGGCGCTGAAATCATGAAAACTATCGCCTGACGAACTGTACAGCCTTAAACTGACCCTGGCAAAAAACCTGCTTTTTAGGAAATTTCCCAAGAAGAAAATCAATAATTTATTGATTTTCTTGAAGTTCTTCATCAATGCGGATCCGGAATATAACGTTAACTTTGATAAAGATATTGAGGTAATCACTTAAAAACGAAAAAGTCATGGGACTCAGGGAAATGGTGCTTGACAGAGTAAGAGAAGAAGGTGTCGAAAAAGGCATTAAAAAAGGCGTCAAAGAAGGGATCGAAAAAGGTAAAACTGAGAGAAATATGGAGATCCTGGAAACGCTCATTGGTAAAATGCGCATGTCTGATGTGCAGGCCGCTGAGATTACAGGGGTATCCGTCAATATTGTAAAGCAGGTACGGCGGAAATTGAAAAAATAATGTTAACCTGAACGTTGCTTAATTCGTTAGCTGGAGTGGTGCACCCATTTCAGCTTTTTTTATGATACTTAATGCAAAAAGGCTGAAGGTAATGAAGGCGTGAATGAATTAACATGATGCAATTTCTTTTACAGTAACGCCATTAATCCGTTTCCCGATACTAAGCATTATATGGTACTTCGTTTAAGATTTCATGGATGCTATTCCGACTGGTTTATCAGTTCGCTCTACCAGCCCTCCTTCTCTCCTAACCTCCCTCTGTGATATCTGTAAAGACTACCCAGCGGGGCATCGTTTCCAAAAACAGGCACCGGATGATTATTTTAATATAAATTAAGTAGGAGGGCCCGTTTCATTGAAGGACCAATGATTCCGGGTTGAAAACTGGCAAAAATAAATTCTTGAACTACCTTTGCCCTTTTACGGGCTCCGGCAATCACCGGAGAATCGTCAAACGCAAACAGCTAAAAATACTGATTCATGCCTGTACATAACTTTAACGCCGGGCCTTCGCATTTACCCGAAAGTGTGCTGCAACAAGCGGCTGCGGCCGTAGTTGATTTCAACAACAGCGGTTTATCCATTCTGGAAGTCTCCCACCGGGGGGATTCTTTTGTGGCGGTGATCGAAGAGGCACGCACGCTGGCCAGGGACTTGATGCAACTGGATGATGATTTTGAAGTGTTGTTCCTGCATGGAGGGGGACGTACGCAATTTATGCAGACAGCCATGAACCTGCTCGATGAAGACAAAAAAGCGGCATACATCGATACGGGGACCTGGTCATCCAAAGCCATTGAAGAAGCAAGGCTTTTCGGCAATGTGGAGGTTATTGGCTCGTCCAGGGATAAAAATTACACCTACATCCCCAAAGCATACACCATTCCCGAGGATGCCGCTTATTTGCATATCACGACCAACAACACCATTTATGGCACCGAATGGCAACAGATTCCCGAATGCCCCGTTCCGCTGATAGCAGACATGAGCAGCGACATTCTGAGCCGTGAGGTGGATTTTAACCGCTTCAGTCTTATCTATGCAGGGGCCCAAAAGAACATTGGCGCTGCTGGTGTAACCCTGGTAGCGGTCAGAAAAAGCATTTTAGGAAAAATAAGCCGTGCCGTTCCCGCCATCATGGATTACCGGGTGCATATCAAGAACGCCTCAATGTACAATACCCCACCGGTCTTTGCCATCTATACCTGTCTGCTGGTACTCCGCTGGCTCAAGGAGCAGGGCGGTGTCGGGGCGATCGAAACCATGAACAAACAAAAAGCGGCCTTGCTCTACCAGGAAATAGACGACAACCCACTGTTCACCGGCACCGTCGCGGTTGAAGACCGCAGTCGCATGAACGTTTGTTTTGTCATGGAGAACAAGGAAGTGGAAAAGGCATTCGCCGATTATTGTAAAAATGAAGGTATGTACGGCATCAAAGGTCACCGCTCTGTAGGTGGCTTCCGTATTTCGCTGTACAATGCTGTCAGCATGGAAAGCGTGAAGGCTATTACCGAAGCAATGAAGCACTTCGCCAGCGTCAAAGCGTAAGAAAGACTTCTAAAACAAAGCAAACACGACAAAACAACCCTTAAATTATTTTCTTTCATGGCCGTTATTAAACCTTTTAAAGCCTTAAGACCTGAAAAAACACTGGCATCCAAAGTCGCATCACGTCCCTACGACGTGCTCAACAGCGAAGAAGCCCGTGCAGAAGCTGGTGACAACCCTTACTCCTTTTACCACATCTCCAAATCAGAGATAGACCTTCCGCCGGACACGGATATCCATGGCAGTGTGGTATATGAGCAGGCAAAAGAAAATCTTTCGTCATTTATCCGGCAGGGGACTTTGTTTTTCGAGGAAAAGCCGTGTTATTATATCTACCGGTTAAAAATGGGCGATCATGTCCAGACGGGCCTGGTATGTGTTTCCTCCGTGGAGGATTATGAAGACGGAATCATCAAAAAACATGAGTTTACCCGTCCTGAAAAGGAACAGGATCGCATCAATCACATTCGTGTCACCGGCGCCCAGACGGGAAATGTATTTCTGGCTTACCACGCCCAGCCGGACGTGGATATCCTCATTGAAAACTGGCAGAAAACCCAGGTGCCGGCATACGATTTCACTGCTGAAGATGGCATCACTCATACCATCTGGGTCATAGCTGATGATGAAACCAACCGGCAGATCACTACCTTATTCGCCGACAAGATCCCCTGTACTTACATCGCCGACGGGCACCACCGGGCGGCCTCCGCCGCCAAGGTGGCGCAGATCGTCGCCGAAGGGAAAGACCCTTCCCAGGATGACCCTTCCTATTTCTTCCTGACCACCCTTTTCCCGGATAACCAGCTCAGCATCCTTGATTATAACCGGCTGGTGAAAGACCTCAACGGCCTTTCAAAAGAAGAATTTCTTTCCAAACTGGATTACGACTTTACAGTGACCCTGACCGGGCAAACGGCGGTAAAGCCCGCCGCAGCTCATGAAATCGGCATGTACCTCGACGGCGGGTGGTATCGCCTGGTAGCCAGAACCGGCACTTATACCACCGATCCGGTGGGCATTCTGGACATCACTATCCTGCAAAATAATGTGTTGGATAAGCTGCTGGGCATCAAGGATCCCCGGACCGACAACCGCATCGACTTTGTCGGAGGCATCCGTGGAATGGGTGAGTTGGCCAGACGTGTGGACAGTGGTGAAATGCAGGTCGCTTTCGCTATCTATCCGGTCACCGTAGCGCAATTATTTGCCATCGCTGATATGGGCCTCATCATGCCTCCCAAATCAACCTGGTTTGAGCCCAAGTTGCGTGATGGTTTGCTGACGCACATCATCCGCGAGGCTTGATGAAACCCTGAGGCCCGGGCAGCCCCCTGACAGTGCACGATGCGTTCATGCACTTCCTGCACCGAAACGCGGCCCCCGTCATGCAGCACAGGCTCCCCTTTACCGCGCAGCTTCCTCCTTTTGCCATGCGGCCAGCGCCTTTACCCGGTCCTTTGTATAACGCAAAACGTCTTTCTCCTGGTTCCCGGGCACGCCATGGCGATGATGCAGGTACAGCCTGTAATAACGCAAAGCAGTCTTGGGACTTTTTAGCCGTGCGTCATAGATACGCGCCTTGTTGTACAATTGCAAGGGGCTTTTGAAAATATAATAGGCGGTATCATATTGCCTGATGGCGTTGTGGTATTGCCTGAGTGATTCATAAATATCCCCTTTGGCGGAATAATAATTATCGGCATCCCTGTTGATCGCCAGACCGATACACTCATTCAGCATGGCAAGGCTGAGGGAATATTTCTTTTGCTGTTTAAATGCCATCGCCTCGAGATACAGAACAGGCCGGCTCTTCAGTTTATGGCTGATCATAAAATCGCAGGTCTCCACGCATTTCCCATATTGGGAAGTATAATAATAACCGATGGCGGCGTAAAGAAACGGGTTCTGTTCGATGTAACCCATCCGTTTTAACCTTGCCACCAAGGGAAAAATATCGCGATAGCTGTCTTGCTCATAGGCGGACCAGACCCGGGTCTCTATGACCTTAGCCTGCATGGAATCCTGCTCCAGGGAGATATCCAGGACGCTGTCCGCGCGACGATATAGCTGCTGCATGATCCAGTGCCCTGCCAGGGAGGATACCACATCCGGATCATGTGGATTGAGATCATAGGACAACCTGTAATAATAAGCAGCCGCCCCGTTATTACCCAGTTGGTCCCAGAGGACCGCCAATTGTTTGTAATAACCTGACACACCGGGCTTCAGCGCGACCAGGTGGCAGAAGAAATGCAAAGCTCTTTTTTTATCCCCGTTGAGCAGATTAATCTTTCCCAGGTAATTGCAAGCGGTGATATTAGCGGAGTCAAGGGCGAACATGCGCCGGTAAAAGGTCGCCGCCTGCATCAGTTGATTGTCCATGTAATAAGTATAACCCAACAGGGAGAGCCCTTGAAGACCCACCGAATCCCCTTTGTAGATGGAAAGAAGGTAATCCGCCGCCCTTCCATATTGCTGGTTCTCGAAATACCCCATCAGTATGCCCCTGTCGGGGCCCTCCGCCCCGGATTGCGCGTGGCATCTCAACACCGCCAGGAGCAAAAGCGGCCATAGATATTTTTTCATGACACCAAGTTAACTAATTTTTTAGTAAAATTAAAAAATTAGTTTAAAGGAAGCGGTCAACCGCTATGGGCCCACCTTCAGCCTGCCGCTCACTCCGAAAAGAGGTCGTGGCAGCCACGGTCTGCCCCTGTATATTGCCGCCACCCCATAGAGGATCAGTACCCTGTTACCCGTCATTTTGTAACTTTGGGGCTATACTTCAAAAAAAGAAAAAGAAGGCATTATGGAATTTTTCGAATCAATGGAGTCAAATGAACGCGCCAGGGCGGCCATACTGGAAACGGTGGATAACCAGTTAAAAAAGAATGACCCGCCGGAGACCCGGCTCGCCTATAACCGGCTCATCAGCATGGGCGATGATAGTGAAAATGCGAGGCTGAGGATCGCACAGTGTGTGGCCATCGAAATATTTGAGATCATGAAATACAAAAAGAAATTCGACCTGGAACGCTATATCACCCATCTGAACAACCTGCCTGAATCCCCCCTGGAGGATTGAGAATTTAATCCTTCTCTCCTTTTTATATACCGTTTTTAGGCTTAACTTTGCACGATTTTCCTTTCCCGTCGAAGACCCGACGGGATTATTTTAAAACTTTTAGTTCCCTCAGAATCAATGCCTAAAGACAACACCATCAAGTCTGTACTCATCATTGGGTCCGGACCTATCATCATCGGACAAGCATGCGAATTTGATTACAGCGGCTCACAGGCCGCACGTTCCCTCAGGGAGGAAGGCATCAGGGTGACGCTGGTGAACTCCAATCCCGCCACCATCATGACGGATCCTATGATGGCCGATAAGATTTATCTATTGCCCCTGAATGTGGAAAGCCTGGAGCAGATCCTGGAAGAAAGCCAGCATTTGCCCGAGGGAAAGATCGACGCCGTATTGCCCACCATGGGTGGCCAGACCGCGCTCAACTTAGCGAAGGAAGCCGATGAACTCGGTATCTGGGAAAAGTACGGCGTAAGGCTCATCGGGGTGGATATCAAAGCGATCGATAAGGCGGAGGACCGGGAACTGTTCCGGGAATACATGATCGAGCTGGGCATCTCCGTGGCGCCGGCAAGAACGGCCAATTCCTTCCTGGAGGGCAAAGACTTCGCACAGGAGATCGGCTTCCCGCTGGTGATCCGCCCCTCCTATACACTGGGCGGTACCGGAGGAGGGTTTGTTCACGACAAAAGTGAGTTGGATGAGGCATTGCATCGCGGACTGGAGGCCTCCCCCATCCATGAAGTGCTGGTGGAGAAGGCCGTGCTGGGCTGGAAGGAATTCGAGCTCGAGCTGTTGCGTGACCAGGCCGACAACGTGGCGATCATCTGCACCGTGGAAAACCTGGATCCCATGGGCGTCCATACAGGGGACTCCATCACGGTGGCGCCTGCCATGACACTCAGCGATTCCGCCTTTCAGGAAATGCGCAACACCGCCATCAGGATGATGCGTAACCTGGGGAATTTCGCAGGTGGCTGCAACGTACAATTCGCCATCAATCCCGAAAACGAGGATATCATCGCCATCGAAATAAATCCACGTGTAAGCCGCTCTTCAGCACTGGCGTCCAAGGCCACGGGATATCCCATCGCGAAAGTGGCCGCCAAACTGGCCCTCGGCTATACCCTGGATGAACTTAAAAACCAGATCACCGGCAACACATCCGCATATTTTGAGCCCGCGCTGGATTATGTAATTGTCAAGATGCCGCGCTGGAACTTCGACAAGTTCAAGGGCGCCGACGCGACACTCGGCCTGCAAATGAAATCAGTAGGCGAAGTAATGTCCATAGGACGCAGCTTTCCCGAGGCCATCCAGAAAGCCTGTCAAAGCCTGGAAAATGAAGCCATCGGGCTGGGCTATTATGGTAAATCCGCCTTGAAGGCGGACCAACTGATGGAAAAGCTGAAAACGCCGACCTGGGATCGCATCTTCCGCATCAAAGATGCGCTCATGGCAGGCATTTCCATCAAGACCATACACCAACTGACTTACATCGATCCCTGGTTCCTGCACCAGATCCAGGAGATCGTCGACACGGAAAAAGAACTGGGCGACTACACGCTGGACACCCTGCCGGTGAAACTGCTGCGCCAGGCCAAGCACCAGGGGTTCTCCGATCTGCAGATCGCCGCCCTGGTACGCGCCGATTCCGAGGACGCCGTCTACGAGAAGCGCAAGTCGCTCGGCATCGTCCGCGCTTACAAGATGGTGGATACCTGCGCCGCGGAGTTCGAG
>DASULB010000440.1:0-11728 GCA_036278455.1 Chitinophagaceae bacterium
ACGGACAGCCAATCAGAAAAAAATGGTAGCCCTGGTGGAGGAAAACGATATCGTCTTTGTGGTGGGCCCCGCCGGAACGGGAAAAACCTACACCGCGGTGGCGCTGGCGGTTAGGGCGCTGAAGAACAAAGCCGTTAAAAAGATCATCCTGACACGCCCCGCCGTCGAAGCGGGGGAAAGCCTGGGTTTTCTTCCCGGTGACCTGAAAGAGAAGATAGACCCTTATCTCCGTCCGCTTTATGACGCGCTCGATGACATGATCCCTGCCGATAAACTGAATTATTATATGGCCACCCGCGTGATAGAGATCGCGCCGCTGGCCTACATGCGCGGGCGGACCCTGGATAATTCCTTTATCATATTGGATGAAGCCCAGAACGCCACCGATCTCCAGCTAAAGATGTTTTTAACCCGTATCGGCGCTTCGGCCAAAGCCATCATCAACGGAGACCTGACACAGGTGGACCTGCCGCTGAACCAACGATCAGGGCTCTCCAAAGCGGTTCGTTTGCTCAAGCACATTCCTGGCATCGGTCATCTGGAACTCGATGAACAGGACGTCGTGCGACACCGTCTGGTCAAGGCCATCATCAGGGCTTACGAAAACGAGAAAGACCAGGAGCAGCGCCACCATACACCACCCTTAAAGGAATGATCACCCATCGTCCACCGGAATTTTTGTGTTTTTTGCTGGGACTGGGCATCCTGTTTCTGCCTTTTTCCTGCAGGGATGCCGTGTCCAGAGATGCTTCCTCCGTGGAGAAGACCAGGGCAAGGCTGAGCGCCGACGAAAAAAAGATACTTTACGGAAAGTCCTTATTAAAGGATGGTGATCTGGTGCTCAGGACCGGCAATGATTTTATCAGTCTGACCTTGCGGCAGTTTTCCATGAAGAACAAAACTTATTCCCATTGCGGTATTGTCAGGATACAGCAGGGAAAGGTATTTGTTTACCACGCCATCGGGGGGGAGGATAATCCTGATGCCAGGCTTCGCAGAGATCGTTTTGAACAGTTCTGCAACCCGGGGCACAACCTGGGGTTTGGCATTTTCCGTTACAAGCTGGATGCTTCGCAGCAACATCGCCTGGACAGCCTGGTGGCAATGTATTATCGCCTGAGGATACGCTTTGACCTGAGATTTGATCTAAAGACCGACAGCAGTTTTTATTGCGCGGAATTTGTATACAAGGTCCTGGAAGGCGCCACCCGCCAGCCTGGTTACCTTCCCTTGTCCCACATCGGGAACTTCCGGTATGTCGCCATTGATAACCTTTTTCTGAACCCTCACACGACCGCTATCTACCAAACGGTATTCCGTTAAACCGCGCCGCCGGCCGGCGATGATTTTTTGAACGTTGGGAAGTTTACAGTATTTTTGTTTCCACTGAAACCTTTTAGCCCATGAAGCGTCCGTATCTTTTGCTGGTCCCGGCCATCCTGCTTGTTTTGGCCCTTCCGGGCTGTAAACACCGTCCCGATCCAAAGGAAGTCTCCCTGAAATTCTTGACGGCGATACAGAAGGCGAATTATACTGAAGCAAAGAAGTACGCTACGGACGACAGCAAGGCCATGCTGGACGCGCTGTCCTCCTTTCAGAAAATGCTCCCGGAATCTTCCCAGGAGAAAATTAAAAATGAAAAATTCAATATCCGCGATGTGACGGTCCGGGATTCTTTCGCGGTGGTAACCTACGCCAGCGACATGGACACTACCGGTAAGCTCCTGAGACTGAAAAAGGAACACGGGAACTGGAAAGTGGCGTTCACAAAAGAGACGATCCTGCCGGAACTGAACAAACCGTTGAACGAAAGCGACTCCACCCTGATGACGCCGGATTCACTGTTACTGCGAAAGGACAGTGCGCGGCTGCATTAACGCCCGGTTAAAATGGAAAGGACATCCCGAAATGTCAGCCTTTACCATACCTTTGGCTAATGGAAATAAAAGAAAAAAAAGATATGTTTAACCCATGGCATCATGTATCCCCGGGAAGCCGCCTTCCCCAGTACGTAACCGGTATCATCGAGATACCAAAGGGCTCCAGGGCCAAATACGAACTGGACAAAAGCAACGGGATGCTTCGCCTTGACAGGGTGCTTTATTCTTCGGTGTATTATCCTGCCAATTATGGTTTTATCCCGCGGACTTATTGCGATGACAATGATCCCCTGGACATTCTTATTCTGTCACAGATCGAGTTTGCTCCTTTATGCCTGGTCAACGCAAAAGTGATCGGCGTGATGCAAATGATCGACCAGGGCGAAGCGGATGACAAGATCATCGCGGTAGCGGCCGATGATGTCAGTGTCAACCACGTCAATGAGATCGCTGAACTGCCGCCGCATTTTATCAAGGAGCTCAGGCATTTCTTTGAAGAATATAAAAAGCTGGAGAATAAAAAGGTAAGCGTGGAGGAATTTCAGGACAAGGCGGTAGCCGAAAAAATCGTGCTGCAGAGCCTGGAAGACTATAAGGATCTGATAAAGGAGGAATACCAGGGTTAGGTATTTCAGGCGGTGTAACCGGCTAAAAGAATCGTCTGATCCTGTCCAGCTGATGGGTATGTTCGCCGGTATCCGCATGCAGGATCCCGTAGTCGTCAAGTTTATCCACCCTTACTTTTCCGGAAGCGTGGATGATCTCAAAGTCATTGAGCATCATGCCCACGTGCGTGACTTTCCCCTCTGCGTTTTTGAAGAAGGCCAGATCGCCGCAATGGGGCTTTTTTCCGCGTTCCAGTTCCTCCCCGCAGCGTGCCTGCATGTGCGCGTCCCGGGGGAGCATCTTGCCGAGCAACCGGTAAACGGATTGGGTAAAACCGGAGCAGTCAACGCCAAAAATGGAGCGACCGCCCCAGAGGTAGGGCGTGTTAAGATATTGAAAGGCGAATTGGCGGATCATCTTTTCGGTGATGGGAAGATGGTCGGGTTTCAGGGGGGTACCCTTGTAGATGACTGTCACTTTTCCCCAGTGCATCTCTCCGTGCCGCATGCCTTTAAGAAAACTTCCCAATGAGATGTTCATGGGGTGCCCGCTTACGTTTGCCGGGGTGAGCAGTTCGCCGGTATATTCTTCGGTAGGTTCGTAATAGAGCTCTTCCTCAATCTCCGTCAGCTGGTTTCCCATGGCCCAGCCTTCGTACTGGTCGTATTGGTTCCGCAGTTTTACCCATCCTCCCTCACTGTGTTCAAGCACGACGCCACATTCGCCAAAAATCAACTGACTGGTCATTTCACTCCTGTGGGATGGCTCCGCCCGCAAAGGCATTGCCGGCACCACGCAGATTTTATGTTCCATACACAAGAATGGTAGTGTTTTAATATGGTAAACAGGGTTTGTTAAAATTAGTTGTTAAAAGTAAAGGGAAATGGAAAAAACCATGCCAAAATGAAATGGCACACACGCTTCAGAACGACGTCACCGTGCTGCCGGATCCAGCGGCGGCTGATGGCGGCATTGACGGTGGCAATGATTATGGAAAGGAAGGACGATAGCATCTTTAAGGGGTAAAATCGTATTTTTAGACGGTGAATCCATCAGACGCTTCATATTGGACCGATCAGCAGTTACTGGAAAAATACAGGAAGGGGCATCATAATGAATGGCTGGGCATCCTGCTGGAAAGATATCTTCATCTCATTTTCGGGGTGTGTATGAAATACCTCAAAAACGAAGAGGACGCCAGGGACACAACCCAGCAGATCTGTTTGCAGGTGCTCGGGACCCTTCCCCGCCACCAGGTTACCTATTTTAAATCATGGCTCTACCAGGTGGCCAAAAATCATTGCCTGATGAAGCTGCGCCAGGGTCGTCACAGGCGTATACTGCCGCTGTCGGAAGGAGAAATAGCGGAGGATATAACTGATGGGGAGCGTGCACCGGATTTTCAAGAACAGGAAGTACAATACCGGCATCTCAACCAGGCGCTGGCGACGCTGAATGAACCGCAGCGCAGGTGCCTGGAGTTGTTCTACCTGCAGAAAAAGACCTACCAGGAGGTATCGGAGGAGGCAGGTTACAGCCTCTCCCAGGTAAAGAGCCATATTCAAAACGGGAAACGCAACCTGAAGCTGACGATGGAACGCCTGGCAAAGGAAGCCGCCCCGGAGGAAAACGGCAACGAGCCGTAAAAATAAAATCATTGACAAACGGATCATCGATGAAAACAGCAGCATCATCTATTTTTGAACAAACGGATTGCCCCGGCCAGCAGCGCCTGATAGACTATCTGGAGGGCAGGTTGACGGAACAGGAGACCCATGAGGTAGAGGTGCATGTTTCCGGATGCAGCTTTTGCAGTGACGCGCTGGAAGGCCTGATGGCCATCAAGGACAAAGCGCAGATCCCTATCATTGTGAAGCAGATCCATAACCAGCTTCGCCACGATTTACAATCACACCGGGAGAAAAAAAGAAAACAAAAAATGTATGTATGGCTCTCGGCATTGATCGTGATCATCCTTTTGATCCTGCTGGTGGCTTTTTTCGCCATCTATTATTCCATGAAAAGAGAGCGGCAGCAGCAGCACACGCCGCCGTCCACCGAACAGGTTACCCGCCCGGCGCGATAATCTGCCGTCCTGACTGACGGGAATTTCTGCCACGGCGGTGCCTGGTTGTCCTCCGGGGATTTGGGTTTAATTATTATTTGAAAGCCGGTTGTTGTAATTTTGCGTCTCTAAAGAGACGCTGAAGAGAAGCACTTTTATAAACGGACATAATGACTCCTGAGAATGACTCCTGAGAAATTAGAAAAGCTGGCGGCCCAGCTCGACGGGCAATTGCATTTTGATACGGTAACAAGGACCATTTACGCCACGGACGCATCAGCTTACCGGGAAATGCCGCTGGCAGTGGCCATTCCGCGAACCGTGAACGACATCGGAAAATTGATTGCCTTTGCCGCGGAAGAAGGTACCTCGATCATCCCCCGTACGGCGGGGACATCGCTGGCAGGCCAGGTGGTAGGCGGCGGCATCGTAGTAGATGTGTCAAAAGAATTTACACGCATCATTGAGATCAACCAGGAAGAACATTGGGTACGGGTGCAGCCCGGCGTGATCCGCGACGAACTCAATATGTTCCTGAAGCCTTACGGCTTTTTCTTCGGCCCCGAAACCTCTACGGCCAGCAGGGCGATGATGGGCGGCATGGTGGGCAATAACTCCTGCGGCTCCAATTCGGTGGTCTATGGCAGCACCCGGGACCACCTGCTGGAGGTGACCGCGCTGATGAGCGATGGTTCCGAACAGGTATTCCATGAGTTTTCGGATGCGGAATTTGAAGCCAAATGCCAGGCGAAAAACGCGCTGGAAGCCGCTATCCACCAGAATATTAAAGACACCTTATGTGATCAGCAGAACCAGCGGATGATCCGCGAGCAGTATCCTGATGAACGGATCAACCGGCGCAATACCGGCTACGCACTGGACATGATGCTCCGGCAATCGCCGTTTACCCCGGGTGGCGCCCCTTTTAACTTTTGCAGTCTGATCGCGGGTTCGGAAGGCACGCTGGCGTTTATTACGGAAATGAAACTTAACATCGTCCCGTTGCCTCCCCCCGAAGACGGCCTGCTGTGCATCCATTTCCACAATGTGGACGAGGCGCTCAGGGCCAATGTGATCGCCATGGGCCATCACCCCAGCGCCAGCGAGCTGATCGACCATTATATTTTAGATTGCACCAGGGATAACGCCGAACAGCGTCAGAACCGTTTTTTTGTCCGGGGTGAACCGGGTGCCATTCTGGTAGTGGAGTTCCGCGGTGATCACCAGCAGGAAGTGAGACAAAGGGCTGCCGCCCTGGAGGAAACGCTGAAGGCGGAGGGATTAGGGTATTATTTTCCTTTGCTTTTTGGCGAGGACTCGGGGAAGGTCTGGTCGCTTAGAAAAGCAGGCCTGGGCCTGCTGGGCAATATACCGGGCGACGAAAAAGCGGTGCCGGTGATCGAGGACACCGCCGTGAGGGTGGAGGACCTTCCTGCTTACATCCGCGAGTTTAATGTGATCTTAAAAAAATATAACCTGTATTCGGTACATTATGCCCATGCCGGTTCGGGGGAATTGCATCTGCGTCCGATCATAGACCTGAAGACTGAGGAAGGCAACAGGCTCTTTAAGACCATCGCGGAGGAGATCGCGACGCTGGTCAAAAAGTATAAGGGCTCCCTGAGCGGGGAGCATGGTGATGGCAGGTTGCGCGGCGAGTTTATCCGCCAGATGATCGGGGATCATAATTACACCCTGCTCCGGGAGATCAAGCGGACCTGGGACCCCCATGGTATCTTTAACCCGGGAAAGATCGTGGATTCACCGCCCATGAATACCATGCTGCGCTATGAGCCCGGGCAGCAGACCCCTGCATTCGACACTTATCTTGATTTTGGGAAACAGAATATCCTGCAGCATGCGGAGCAGTGCAACGGCACGGGTGACTGCCGCAAGACCCACCTGACCGGAGGAACCATGTGCCCCAGCTACATGGCCACCAAGAATGAAAAGGATACCACCCGCGCCCGGGCGAACATGTTACGGGAAATGCTTACCCGTTCCGACAAGGTCAACCGTTTTGACCACCGGGAGATTTATGAGGTGATGGACCTGTGCCTGGGTTGCAAAGGATGTAAATCAGAATGTCCTTCGGGTGTCGATGTGGCCAAGTTGAAAATGGAGTTTCTGCAACATTATTATGACGCGAACGGCACCCCTTTCCGCACACGGATGATCGGCAATTTCGGTAAGCTGACGGCCATGGCGTCACACGTGTCGTGGGCCTATAATTTTGTGGTGAAAAACCCGGTTACTTCGGGGCTCTTCAAAAGGGTAGTGGGTTTTGCCCCCAAACGTTCCTTACCTTCCATTTACCATACGACCCTGCGGTCCTGGATGAAAAACAGGAAAACAGGCGGCCCGCAGGAAAACGCAAAGCGGGTTTACCTGTTCTGTGATGAATTCACCAATTATAATGATACGGCCATTGGCATCAAGGCCATCGGGCTGCTGGAAGGCCTGGGCTACCAGGTTATCCTGCCGGACCACCTGGAGAGCGGCAGGGCGTATTTATCCAAAGGATTGCTCCGCCGCGCAAAAGCCATCGCAGAGAAAAACATATTGGCCCTGAAGGACCTGGTCACCGAAGAAGCGCCCCTGATCGGCATAGAACCATCCGCCATCCTGTCTTTCAGGGATGAATATCCCGAACTGGTGGACGTCTCCCTCAGGGAGGATGCCAGGAAGCTGGCCGGCAACACGCTTATTTTCAGTGAATTCATCGCCGCCGAGGCCGCGAAGGGAAACATCCGCCCTGAACAGTTTACCAAAGAGGCGAAAACGATAAAGTTACACGGCCATTGCCAGCAAAAAGCCCTTACTTCCATCGCATTGACCCAGAAGATTCTCTCTTTGCCTGAGCATTACACCGTTCGCATCATCCCTTCGGGCTGCTGTGGGATGGCGGGATCTTTCGGTTATGAGAAGGAGCATTACGATCTTTCCATGAAGGTGGGTGAGCTCGTGTTGTTCCCCACCGTTCGCAAGACCGCGCCGGAGGATATGATCGCCGCGCCGGGCACCAGTTGCAGGCACCAGATCAGGGACGGCATCGGCCGGGAAGCCCTGCATCCGGCGGAAATCCTTTACGATGCGCTCCTCAAATAAATCGGTCCTTTCAACGGGAGCAGCCCGATCGGAGCACCCACCGAGGATCTTCCGTTTTTGGCCGATTTAGCGGTGGGGTCCATGGTATTTTCAGTACCTTTGCACCCTTATTTGAAAAATATTTGTCATAAAAAAGAGATAAACCGGATTGCATGGGTAAGATAGATAAAAACAGTACCATTGGCTTTATCGTGCTGGGCGTTTTGCTGTTGGCTTACATTTTCTTCAATCAGCGCTCCGAACAGGCTTATGAGGCGGCCAAAAAGGCGAGGGAGGACTCCATCGCCCTGGTACACCAACACGTGGCCGATTCCCTGGGCGTATCCGTGGTCGCCAAGGCGGATACCACACCCAAAAAGGCAGTGGCCGTGCAACCGGTAAAGCAGGATACGGCAAACATCAAGGGCCAGTACGGTGTCTTCGCCGCAGCGGCCACCCCTGACAGCGGAAGCGGACAAATGACGACGGTGGAAAGCGATCTGCTGAGAATTACCTTCAGCTCCAAAGGTGCCCGGCCTGCAAAAGTGCAGCTCAAGACCTTCAAGGCCTATACCGGCGGCCCGCTGATGCTTCAGGACGCCCCCTACAATAACCTGGGACTGGAATTTATGACCACAGGTCATAAGCTCATCAATACTGCGGATCTTAATTTTCAACTGGCTAAAGATTCCCTGTGGGCTGATAGCTCCCGGGAGATCCAGTACCGCCTGTACGCCGGCAGCCAGCAACAATACCTGCAATATACCTACGTGATACATCCAGGCAAATACATGCTGGATTTTAATATTGAGGCTATCGGGATGCAGGGACTCATCAGCCCTGCGGACGGAAAGATATCCATGGTCTGGCATAGCCAGGCCAACCAACAGGAAAAGGATTCCTCGCTGGAACAACGCTATACCCAGATGTACTATGGGGTAAATAACGAAGAGCTGGATTATTTTACCCTGGAGCGTACGCCGGATCAAAAAGTGGACCAGCCTGTGCAATGGCTGAGTTTCAAGCAACAGTTCTTCAACCAGGCCTTTATCGCTAAAAAGAATTTTACGAATGTCTCCTATGAGAGCCAGGTCCCCAAGGACAGCGGCGGCTATATCGCCAGGACAACTGTGAGATTCGGTATCCCTTACACCCCTTCTGCTGATTTCTCGTTCCCTATGCGGGTTTATTACGGGCCCAATGATTACTATATCCTGAAAGCCTATCATCTGGGACTGGAAAATGTCATTCCGTTGGGGTATGGGTTGTACGCCTTTGCCAAGTACATTAATAAATGGATGTTTTTGCCCTTGTTCGTCTTTCTGGGTAAGTTATTCGGCGGTAACTGGGGAATTGTCATTGTATTCATGACCGTAGTCATCCGGTTACTCATCGCCCCGCTCACCTACAAGAGTTATGTGTCACAGGCTAAGATGAAGGCACTCAAACCGGAACTCGACGAACTGAAGGCCAAATTCAAAGGGGACCAGCAGAAATTCGGCATGGAACAGATGAAACTCTATCGCCAGGTGGGTGTGAGCCCGCTGGGCGGGTGTATGCCCATGTTGCTGCAGCTTCCCATATTCGCGGGATTGTACTGCCTTTTTGAGAGCTGTATCCAGGTGCGGGGACAGTCTTTTCTCTGGGTAAAAGACCTCAGCATGTATGATTCCATTGCGCATTTACCGTTTAATATCCCGTTTTATGGCGATCATGTGAGCCTGCTCACGTTGCTCATGACCGTGACCAGTCTGGTACTGGCGCTGTTTAATAAGAACATGACCTCCGCCGCCGCCGGGCAGGACAACCCCATGATCAAGTACATGCCTTACATGATGCCGATCTTTTTCCTGGGCTTTTTTAACAGCATGGCCGCCGCATTGACCCTGTACTATTTCATCTCCAACCTGATCACGATCATTATTCAGTGGGTGATCATGCATTATATCATTGACGAGAAGAAATTGCATGCCCAGATGCAGGAACATAAAAAGCGAAAGCCCCAAAAAAGCAAGCTGATGCAGCGCATCGAACAAGCGCAAAAGCAACAGGCGCAAAAACAGCAGGCAGTTTCCCAGAAGGGGCGCAGCAGATAATCCCCTGATAAGAGGGTGTGCGCCGGATGCTCCGGTGATGATATGGGTCGATCTTCCGCTGATTCCCAGGCAGAAACAAGAGATCCGATCTGACGGTGCATCTTACTTTTGTTTCGGAGTGGGCGTTCTGCATAGGTTCCATTGCGCAACACCCCGCAGGTATCGGGCGTTTCCCTGCCGGAACCCGGCCCGTAAGCTTTATCCGGGGGCAACTTCCGGTGAACGACCGGAAAACCCGCCGTGAAAGATACCGCTCCCGCCTGAAGGATGTCTGTCATCCGAAGTACCTTGTTTCCTTTACAATTTGCTATCTTTAGCCTGGTTTATACCCGCTTATTCAATTACCCTATGCCTTATACCCATATCGGATACGAAACGGCAGATCGCATTGCCTGGCTTACCCTGAACCGTCCTGAAAAACGGAACGCCCTCAATGAAACCATGATCGGCGAGTTAACCGGGGCGCTGCAGGCGGCGGCGGATGACCCGGCGGTAAAGGTGGTCGTGCTGAAGGCGACCGGGAAAGTATTTAGTGCCGGCGCGGATCTGGAATATCTGGAACGGCTGGGGCAGAACAGCTACGAAGAAAATCTCGCGGATTCCCGGCACCTGATGGGCCTTTTTCTGCAGATCTACCAACATGAAAAGCTCATCATCGCCCAGGTGGAAGGCCATGCCATTGCCGGGGGATGTGGTCTGGCCAGTGTATGTGACCTGTGCTATGCGGTTCCCGAAGCAAAATTCGGGTACACCGAAGCGCAGATCGGGTTTGTCCCTGCCCTGGTCAGTGTATTTCTGGTCCCCAAGATCGGCGAAGGACGTGCCCGGGAGCTTTTGCTCACCGGGCGGCTGGTAGATGCCGGCGAGGCGTCTGCCATCGGGTTAATCACCGCTGTGGCTGAAAAGGCCTCTATCCGGGACGTGGTCAGAGAAAAGGCCTTGTCTCTCTGCACCCTCGTTTCCGCTGCCTCCACCACACAAACCAAACGGCTGCTCTGCGACCTGCACGGACTGGGCATGGCCGAAGGGCTGGAGTTGGCCGCCGAACGGAACGCCCGCGCCCGCGCTACGGAGGATTGCCGGGAGGGCATCAGGGCCTTTTTGGAAAAGCGAAAAAAGACATGGTAAATAGTAATATGTGCAATTGATTAATACACAATCATATCTGTCTTTAAAATGTTAATTATTGTAAAGAAAGGCATTTGTGGCATACAATTTTCATAAGGGTAGTGCCGGTCCGGCCGGCGCCGATTTTTTAACAAAAAACAGAAAGATGAATAAATCGACCTTCCTATGCTTACTGGCGCCCCTGTTTGTATTTCAGGCGGCATTTGCGCAGCAACCATTCTCCGATGCGGAAATCACCTACGCGGTGAAGGTGGACCTGCCCTCCGGGGCCTCAGCGCAACTGGCAGCCGCTTTTGAGGACAGCCGGTTAGTCTATTCTTTTAAGAATTACCTGTTTCGTTCGGACATGAACGTGGGAAAGACCACTTATACCAAAATCCATAATTCACGGAATAATTCCGCGATCACGCTGATAGACGCGGGGCCCAATAAATACCTGATCAGGATGAGCGCGGCGGATCTCGCGAAAGAATCCGCCCGTTTCGACGGCCTTCAGTATACCAATGAACCCGGAGAGAAGCAGATCGCGGGCTATAGCTGTAAAAAGGCACTCGGCAAATTAAGCGACGGGAGCAGCTTTACGGTCTATTACAGCCCGGAGCTGATACCGGAATTCAAGGATTTTAGTCCCCGCTTCAAAGGTCTGGACGGGTTTCCGCTTGCCTTTGAGATGACCACCTCGCATCATCTGAAAATGACCATGACGGCCACCAGCGTGAGCATCGCCCCACAGCCGACAGCGAAATTTCAAACGCCAACCAGTGGTTATCGTGCAATGAGCTATACGGAACTGGAAAACCTGAGAAACAGGAAATAACTAAAAGAGGGGGGCGCCGGGTGGCACGCGTCTGGTGGTAGTGTCTGGT
>DASULB010000441.1:0-3530 GCA_036278455.1 Chitinophagaceae bacterium
GGCCTCATCCTTGTCTATATGTGAATCCATGATGGCTTAATCTTTTTGTAAACGTTGATTGAATGGCATGATTTGAATCGATTATTTGAACCGCATATGATTAATGTTTTAGCAATAAGAAAATCATCAGAAGTGGCAGAAAATCAGCCAGCTTTAATCGCAATACCCGCAGCGCCTTTCCCATCTGGTTCTCCACCGTCTTGACGGATATGCCCAGTTGGTCTGCGATCTCCCGGTATTTAAGGGACTCAAAACGGCTCATCTGAAAAACGGTGCGGCATCCTTCCGGCAATTCCGCCAAGGCGCTGGCAAGCCTTCCCTCCAGTTCCCGCAACCCCGTCCGCTCCAGTGCGTTTTCGGTGTGCCGCTCCGCAAAATGTTTGCTGTGTTGCTCATGGACGGCCTCCACTTTCCGGTGTTTGAGGTAATTGAGGCATTCGTGATAAACAGCGCGGTATAAATAGGCTGTGACGGAATGGTGGATTTCCAGGTCGCCTGATTTTTCCCAGAGTCTGCAGAAGGTTGCCTGCACCAGGTCCTCTGCGGCAGCACTGTCCTTTACAAAGGTAAAGGCATAGCAGTGAAGGGCCTTGAAATGGGTTTTAAAAATCCGTTCAAAAGCGGCTTCGCTATGCTGATAAGCCATCGCCTGTTGGGGGGTATCCCACTTTTCCATTCGCCGGTTGTAGGTCCCCGCAGGGGAGATAAAGACCTCTTCCAAAGATTCCGTTTAGAATACGACAACCTTCGGGGTGTTTACCCCTATGCGGAGAAGCTATCTTTTTTAGGTGCTTTTCCGAACATAACCGTTCAGCTGACCGGGAAGCTTTGCTGACCGCAGGTATTGCTGTGGATATTTTCTTTTAGAGACCCGCCCCTGGTGTTTCCACCCGGAACATCTCCATGCATTTTCTGTCCTGCAGGGTGACGAAAACCGTTTTCCCGTCAGGATCGCCGAAGACGAAGTTACTGCAATCCTTGCCTTTGAGCGCGATCTCCCTGAGTTTTTTTCCCTGCGGGCTGAAAACATCGATCGCGCCTTTTCCATAACGGCAGATATAGAGGTTGCCTGCCTTATCACAGTGCATGCCATCCATGCCAAAATCATGGAAACTGGTGAATAGTTTTTTGCCCGAGAGATTGCCCTGTTCATCTACATCATACTGCCATACTTTTAACTGATCACTTTCATCCACATATAAATGCTTCTCATCTGGACTTAGGGTGATGCCGTTGGTGGTGCCCATGCTGTCTTCCACGATGGAGGCTTTGCCACCGGGATCAATACGCCATATGCGCCCTGTACTGTCTTTCCAGTTAGGGTCGGAGGCGTAGATCCGCCCCGTGCGGCTCATACAGATGTCGTTGGGTTGGTTGAAGCGGTCATCATGGCAATAAATGCTGACGTGTTTTGCCAGGTCCACCTTCAGGATATTGTGGCCGGTGAAGTCGGCAAGGTACATGTTGCCCACGGAATCAAATTTAACGCTGTTGGCTGTACTCCCCTCCGGAAGGTTGACGTAAAGTTCGCAGCGGCCACCGGGGAATACCATGCCAATGGTGCCATCGTGCTCGTAATTGACGACGAAAAGGGTATCATGACGAAAGGAGGGTCCCTCGATGTTCTTTGAGAACAGGTTCTCCGCGGTGAGGTCATGGGTCTTATAGACGGGTGTCCCGGCGGAAAGATAATAGGATGGCCCTGACTGGCAGGCGGCGAGCAGGAGAATGAGCCCCGGTACAGGCAGGTACTTTCTTATACTTAACATGGTTGATGATTATTTGTCGGTGAAGGTACGAAGCGATTGATTTCCCTGCAAGCCGCCCGTATGGATGGCCAGGATCCTGCTGCCTGCAGTGAAATATCCTTTTTTGACCAGGTCTGTAATACCATACATCATCTTGGCGGTATAGACAAAATCAAGCGGGGTGGAATAGCGGTCTGAAAAATCTTTCATAAAGCGGAGCAACACGTCATTCTTTTTCGCGAAGCCGCCGAAGTGGTAGTCGGTGATCAGTTCCCAGAGGCAATGGGGCCTATAGGGCTGTAACCGGTTTTCGATAGCTGCCTTCAGGTAATCTGCATCTTTCAATGCACTGAAGCCAACGACGTGTTGGGGGGCTTCTGCCGTGCTGATCAAACCACACAAGGTGGTTGCGGTGCCCACAGGGCAGCATATGTGCGTATATCCGTCCACATTGCAAATGGAGAGGATCTCCCCGCAGCCCTTTAATCCCAGCGCATTATTGCCGCCCTCGGGTATGATATAGGGATTCCCGTGGGTGCTTAACAGTTGTTTGATAAAAGCAGGATCGTCCTTCTCCCGGTACTGTTCCCTGCTGATGAAATGCAGTTCCATCCCGTGGCCCTTCGCCCGGGATAGCGTAGCACTCCATGACCGGGGTTCTTCCCCCCGGATGATGCCGATGCTTTTTAGGGAGAGCAGGTGACAGATTGCCGCGGTGGACGCGATGTGGTTGGACCAGGCGCCCCCAAAGGTGAGGACGGTACCTGCGCCCTGCCTGCGGGCCGCTTCCAGGTTGTATTTTAACTTGAACCATTTATTTCCCGAGACATCCGGGTGGAGCCTGTCTAAACGCAACAGGGCCACCTCCACTTTCCCGGGGCACTGAGGTGCCCCGGGCAGCGGTTGTATATCTATTTTCGAATGCTCAAAAAGACGCTCCATATCCTCCTTTTATCATTCTTTTCTGAGGTAAGTGGCGCTGTAAACAATGCTGGTGTTTCCTGATGGCGTTACCTCGATGACGTTCAAACGGGCGCTGGATTGATCGGTCAGGTCGATGCGGATGGGATCACTATAGCGGGTGGAGCTGGCGGTCGGATCTGAGCCATCGAGCGTATAATAGATCTTTGCTCCCGGTACGGCAGGTTGCAATTTTACCACCACCTTCCGGCTGGAAACCGTATCACTTTGTAACCCCGCTGGTTCGGGGATGCGAAAATGGATCCCCTTGTCATCCAGGTACTGCAGTTGCCTGGGAACACGCAAAAGGAAGTTATCGTAATTCTTTTCCTTTAACGGTGTCCAGGCCACCTCTGCCATGGCCATCATGCGCGGCATGATCATGTACTCAGCCTGTTTGACGGAAGGGATGTATTCCGTCCATAGATTGGCCTGCACGCCAATAATGTATTTGCTTTCTGTCGTGTTTAATTCCGGGGGAACCGGGTTGTAACCATAGACCTTCGAGAGGGGCAGATAGCCGCCGATATTCAGTGGTTCCTTTTTGGAACGGCTTTGGGCGTGATCGAAATAGCACCAGCTGCCGGGCGTCATGATCACGTCGTGATGCTGCTTGGCGGCCGCAATCCCACCTTTCTCCCCGCGCCAGCTCATCACCGTGGCATTGGGAGCCAGACCGCCTTCCAGAATTTCATCCCAGCCAATAATATCCCTTCCGTGGGCGTTCAGGAATTTTTCCATGCGGCTGATAAAGTAGCTCTGCAACCCGTGCTCGTCTTTCAGTCCTTCATCTTTGATGCGTTTCTGGCAGTAGGGACAGGT
>DASULB010000442.1:0-30700 GCA_036278455.1 Chitinophagaceae bacterium
ACAGTGTTCCACTGAATGGTGATGTGGTATTGAGGCACAGGGGGCAGCGACAGGACGATCTGCGGGGTGCCGACAGCGCATGCAGCCACTTGCCAGGATACAGGTTTCCCATTGACCCGCACGGACTGCACCGCGCAGCCCCGGGCGTCCAGTTGCAGTTTAAGGTTCATGGGGTCGTGGAAGGCCGGGGTGATGGTATAGTTGTCTTCCAGACCGTCCCGCCGGTAATGGTAATCAATATCCGGCAGATGAATGGAGGCCTCCCGCCACTGCGGCGGAAACCCCGGCCTGATCCGCAGGGTGTCGGCCAACTGATCGGGTTGGATGCCAAACAGCCCTTCCACCAGCGCCCGGGAACAGATGCCGATCGGATCGGCGAAATCGCGGTACAGTTCACCCCGATTGCGGTCGTAGTAGGAAAGCTGTTCAAAGTTTCCCGGGCTGGATCCCAGGTACTGGCTTTCCAGCAACAGGCTTTTAAATATCCGGCAGGCAGTCTTTTTTCTGCCGCCTTCCCAGTAAGCCAGCGCCGTATGGGCCATTTCTGCCATCGACACATTGTTGACGCTCCAGGTGTAAGGCATCCAGTCGGTGGTGGAAAGCATTTCATAAGTGCCCTTTAAGGCCGCGCAGTGAATGGGAATATGGGGAATCCGGGTGTCGATGTAACGCAGGCACTGGTATGCCCGAAAGGCATCGGGCACCTTCGAATCGACCGTGTGGTAGATGGTCCATAGCCCCGCGGAGGGATGCAGTAACCGCAGTCCTTCACGGTCCTTGTATTCCGCGTACCATCCCTTATGCGGCATCCAAAGGAGGCTGTCCATCGCGTGCCGTATTTTCCCGGCTTCCCGCCGGTAAGGTGCAGGGTCCGCTCCCAATACCGCAGCGATGCGGGCCGCCATGTGGTTGGCAAAATAATTAAAGGCTGAACTGTAAGCGACGTCGCCACCGCTGTACTGGAGCGCGTCGCTGGCCCAGATGCAGGCGTAAGCATCATAGAGTCCGTTGCTGTCCCCATCGAAGTTTCGTTTCTCCCAGGAGAGATCCCGCTTGATCACCGGCCAGCAACGGCGGAGAAAGGCCGTGTCGCGCGTCCATAGAAAATGCCGGAGCAGGGCGTCGATGTAGACCAGGTTCATGTCGTAATGATGGGGTACGCGTTTACCGGTGGGATGGCGGGTGATATAGCCGCTGTTGTAGATACCGACGCCGATCTTTTCTTTCTGGCGCGCGAGGTGATAGGTGGGATCGGCGTAGGGGATCGTGGTATCAGGAGCGGTCAGCTGCATGGCATTATAGGCTGAGAAATCGGTTTTAGCGCGGTCATGCCAGCCCAGCGGATCAGCGCAGTAAGGGCCGCGCCAGCCATTGAGCCACATGCGCCAGGCAACCGCACCGTGCAGGTACGCCGGGGACTGCCAGATCGCATCTGCCGCTACGCTCAGGGTGCCGCCCAGGGTATTCAAAAAGGGATCAGGCGTATGGATCCGCACCCTGCCCGCCAGGGCCTGACGGGCAGTTTCTGCCAGTGCAAACAGCCCTGGCAGCGCATCACAGGCAGGCGCCGCCAGGCTGTCTTTTCTTTGGATGGCGAAATAAACCGGTGTGTTGTTTTTGAGGGTAGTCTGACAGATCAATACCGGAGTGTGAGCTGAGGCGGCAGCCTTTACCGCCTGCCGGGGAGATTTCAAACGACGGGCATCGCCAATGTGCAACCTGCCTTCCACGGGCGCAGTACCCTGCAAGCTGAGAACCTGATCCCTGTCTTTAAAGTCCAGCGTGAAGCCACCCTGACCGAGGGTGAAACGGTTTCCCCTGGCATGGGCGGGCGTCAGGTAAAAAACCGAGGGAGGATCCGCACCGAGGTCGCCATTTCTGGAGGGATGCATGCCGCTGGCGCCGCCGTAGGCATAAACCAGTTGCGGAGGGGGCCCGTTTTGCGCGCCCTTCCCGGAAACCCAGGCTTTCAGCAGCATGCCTTCACGGTCCGCCATGGCCAGCAGCTGAAGGTGGATCACTTCAGTTCCGAGGAGGCTGTCCCGGAGCCTGTACAACATAGTCCCCGGACGATAACGGGCTTCCATGGAATCAAAATCATTCAGCCACTTGGAACCGCGGGATGTCAGGATCCCCAGCTTCAGATCACCCCCAATGCCGGGCATATAGAGTGCGAACTCGGGCAGGTCGCCGGCTTCCACCCGGAAAGCGGTATGGGTGCCATATAAGGCCCGGTTGTATTTTTTGTGGCCATTATGGATCACAAAATCGGTACCCTCTGGTTTGTAACGCAAGGTCCTTGGCGTGAATTCCGGTACCGTGCTGTCCGGTTTTTCAGCTGCTCTCGTCGGCGGAGCCGTCAACATCGCGGCGTTGCCAGCAAAGATACCCGTGCAGAGCAGCAGTGCCGTGACCGAAAACGCTGTCAGCAAAACGGAACGCCGCCGGTAATCTTTTGGGTGTGGTCGCATATTGATCGTATCCTGATGCTTTATTGCTTATTGGTTATTGGTTAATATTCATTCCTCATTCCCATCCCTGCCGCTGATCCTTCCCTTTATCTGTTCACTGTTATGTGCAGATCCTCCCGGTTGCTGCCAGCCGGATGCACCTGCAGGATTTGGGCAGACTGAACATAATGCCAGCCAGCCTCGCTTTCTTTGGTATGACCTGAAAGCGGCCCGCCATTCACTGTCACGGAGGAGGGCATCCCGGCAGAATGGATATTTAAAATATAATGCAGTTGGTTTACCCGGAACCTCCCTGCCGGCTTTTTGATCGTGATCCGCAGGTCCCCGTCCTTTTCCCGGCAATTGATATGGGTGAGCGCGTAATCTCCGTCCTGATATCGCAGACTGGTGCCGTCATCGTTATACAGGGTATAGGTGGAGGAATCCGCCGGATAGATTTCCAGCCGGAGAGTGTCGATGGGCTTTTGTCCCACGTATTGCATTTCAGGTTGCATGGGGATGATGCCGCCGCCTTTTACAAAAAGAGGAATCTGATCCAGCGGACACAGTACGGTCGCATACCTTTTCCCCTGGTATTTTTTCCCGCTCCAGAAGTCGTACCAGGTTCCCTTCGGGAAATAAACCACCCGCGACCGGGCGCCCTTGGTCGTGACGGGACAGACCATCAGGTTGTCTCCCAGCAGGTATTGATCGGTGATGTGGTAAACGTTGTGGTCATTCTGATAGCAGAGAACCAGCGCGCGCATGAGCGGCATGCCCGTCTGATAGAGCTGGTAGGCGGCCGAATACAGGTAGGGTAACAGGCAGTAACGGAGCGAATCGTACTTTTTAAAATTCCGGAGGGCAGCCGGACCGTAGCTCCAGGGCTCTTTGTATCCCGGGTGGTCCATTCCAAAGACCATGGCTACCGGGCTGAACATGCCGAACTGGCACCAGCGGATATAAAGTTCCGGGTCCGGTTGCTGCTCAAAACCACCCATACAATGGGTCCAATAACCCACGCCGGACAACCCGATGTTCAAACCCGCCTTAATGACCGGGCCGAAAAACTGCCACCTGCTCGGCCAGTCGCCGGCGAAGATATAAGGAAAGCGCTGGATGCCGGCATATCCTTCGCGCGTCTGGTTCATGCCCCGGATGCCGTTGTACTGCATGAATTTGGTGAAGGCGGCACGGGTGTAAGCCAGTGGAAAGATGTTGTGCAGCGACAGGGCCACCGCATCTTCGGGCCCTGTTTTGTCGCTTTCATTGGCTTTGCGACCGAAGGCGCTCCCCTCATCGGTCTTGAGAAATTTAGCGCCAATGGAAGCCACATTCATGACCGCATGGTTCCACCACCAGTTGACCGCCGTGGTGTCAAAGTAATTGGGGAATTCTCCTGGTTTGCCGTGTTCGGGATAGGTTATTCCCGCCGCCTGCGCTTTGGCCAGCAAATGAAACCGGGGGCCGTTGTCCAGTCTGGGCCTGATGTGCAAACCCACCTCGTGGAGATGCAGGGCGTACAGGCTGTCAAACATCCGTTCAGGGTCGGCGAAAGCCTTGCGCCATTCGAAGGTGGTGGCGCCGTGGCCACCTGCGGCGAAAAGGCGCCAGGTGGAATCCAGGAACAGGATATCAATGGGGATGCCGGCTTTCCTGAATTTGCGGACCAACTCCAGTACATAAGCGGGTGATGCCAGCGCTTCATGTCCCCACGTGCCGCCGCTGTATGTGCCTACCTGTAAGCCCAGCGCGAATTCCGGCAACAGGGGAGCAGCGCCGGTGAGCCGGGTGTATTGCCGGAGGATCCCGGGGAACCCGGGCCCCCCGATAAAATAATAATCCAGGGCGCCCCCGTCTGCCTGGAACCCGAGGGCGTCGGCACGGGTGGCTCCCAGATCCCAGGTGGTGCGCGCGGCGTTGTGAAAGAAGATGCCATACCCCCCGGTGCTCATGAAAAACGGGATGGGGCAATAGTTGGCTTCCAGCGTATTGTATGCACCCAGCAGGTGGCCATGGGCTTCCCCTCTGCCGACGTTCAGGCTTATTTTTTTTCCGCGCCGGTCCAGGAAATCCATCCGCTCTCCAAATCCAAAGAAATGTTCGCCGGGTTGCATCATTTTTTTACATCCTACCGTATCGCCCACCCTGAAGCTGCCGTCATCCCCCGTGGCGGTGTTGCTTTCCGAGGAGAGCAGGACACCCGTGGCGGTATATACATTGATCCTGACAGGGTATTTGCTGATCCTGATACTAAGGCTATCGGTTTTGATCTCCAGGTATTGATCCAACGACCTGGTTTGTATGGAAACCGGGGGCCAGTTGTACCGCCTCACCATCCAGTGTTCGTTCTTTGCAAAGGATCCGTTCCAGGCGATACGTACCCGGAACATGCGGGGCGTGCAGAAGTCCAGTCTTACCTGCGCATGGGAAGCGGTAAAGGTTACTTCATTGCCCTGGTGCCGGAAATCTCCCTGGTAATTGCCGGGTCCTTGTTGCGCACTGGAAACGGCATAAGAAAATAACAATAGTAAGAGTGGTACGGTGATGGTCGGCAATCTTTTCATGGAACAGTTTCATGGCTGATTATAACGATTACGGTTCATAAGCCCGGGTAGATGATGGAACAGACCAGGCGAGGTTCAGGATGATCCGGTACTGCTATGGTGAACACGCTTGTCGTGTCGTTCAAAAATAAGGTATCCACCACCCCGGAAAATTACACTTTTTACAGGGACACATTCCCTGTTGCGGTCCGGTTTTTTTTGTGCTGAGCCATTCAATCTTTACTGCGTCTATAAACAGGGATTAAAAATATTAAACCCTGCAGCAGCATACTGCTGCAGGGCACACTTTTGTTGGACAGACCCCGGAAAGGATGCAAGAAAATTATCTCCCGGCTATCACCCAGGGCTCCTTTGCCGGGCAAAAAGATCTGCCATGCGGGCCCCTTAATAGCCCGGATTTTGCGTATATAGCCCCGGGTAAACGTCCATTTCGGTCTGCGGAATGGGATACACAAGTTTGTTCTGGGTAATGCTTTTGCTTTGGCTGGTGGCTTTAAACCAGGCATTCATGACGGGGACTGCCTGCCCTGTCCGTACCAGGCTGAACCAGTATTGTCCTTCGTCCGCGAATTCATGACGGCGTTCTCTGGCCAGGGCTGTCTGAAATGCCTGCTTGGTAGCGGGGTGAATGGCTGGAAGCCCTGCCCTGGAACGGATGCGGTTTAGCATGTCGATCGCCGCTTGCGGAGGGGTGCCGGCCTGGTCATTGAGCACTTCGGCGTCCATGAGCAACACATCGGCATAACGCAGCAGCGGGAAGTTCTCGGGCCAGTCGTCATAGTTGGTCAGTGTCAGGCCGAAGTCCACGAATTTTTTGAAAAACGGTGTATTCCCGTGCTGGGGCGGATTGTCGTTGGTGGTATAGGAAGTGTCAAAGGTCACATCGAAGCGTTTGTCGCCGGGCTCATAGCTGTCCAGCAGATCCTGGGAGATCGTTAAGCGGTTGGCCGACTGAAGGCTCCTGACATTGACCAGACTCGTGCTTAAGTTCGGCAGTACCTCCGAAGGGAAAGTGCTGCCTTCCCCGAGACCGCCGGAAATGTATTGTACCTCAAAAATACAATGCTGGTTATCGTGCTGGTAACCGAACAAATCACCATAATTGGGTGCGAGCATCAGTTTGGGCGTGGTGCCTTCATGGGCGACGATCTCTTGCAACAACGCTCCCGCGCTGTCCAGTTTATCGGTCTGGTTCAGCGGATAGCCTGCCATGGTCAGGTATACTCTTGCCAGCACACCTTTCACCGCCCATTGGGTGGCTCTTCCCACATCGCCTGCGGCGGTGTATTGGGTAGGGAGGGAGTCTCTGATGGCATTCATCTCTGCGGTGATGAATTTATAAATATCCGCGGGCGGAGATTGCTTAAGCTGAATTCCTTCGGCAGGGGTGATCACCTTGTTTGCCAGTGGAACGCTGCCCCAAAGCCTTACCAGCTGGAAGTAGGCGTAAGCCCTGAGAAACCTTGTCTGGGCCTTATATTGTTCTTTGGTGGCTGGATCATCAAAGGTGACCTCATCGATATGAGCCAGTATTTCATTGGCCCTGTTGATCATCTGATAGAGGCTCTGCCAGGTATCATGCAACAGCGTTGCCTGCGGTGTCAACTGGTAATTGTTAATATCAAACCAGTCGCGTTGGCCGTCCTCGAACACCGCGTAGAAATTATTGGACCGCACTTCCGACAAGAACAGGTAGATGTCCACCGGCCAGTCCCGCAGGCTGGCGTATACGCCGTTAAGCGCCTGCTGAATATCCAGCGGGGTCTGATAGAAATTACCCGAGGTAATGCTGGAGGTCGGATGTAGATCCAGGAAGCTCTTCTTGCAGGAGGTAAAGGCAAAAGCGAGCAGTATGATGGAAAAGCATATCTTTTTCATAGCTAAAGAATTGATGGATTAAAAACCAAGATTGATACCTACCATGATCGTTCTGGCATCAGGATAAGCGCCATAGTCACCGCCATTCGTATTCAGGGCCTCGGGGCTGTAGCCGCCATAATCCTTGTTATACAGATAGAACAGGTTCTCCCCGCTGAAATACACCCGGGCGTGGTCGACGCCCCGTATCAGACCATTTGGCAATGTATAGCCGATGATGAGGCTTTTAAACCTTACATAGGTGGCGTTGTAGAGCCAGCGTGAGTCATACTGGGAGCCGGTGGTGCCGTCGATGCGGGGCGTGTGGCCGTCGCCGGGTTCGGAAGGTGAACGCCAGCGGTCCCGCCATCTTCCCAGGGCGTTGCCCAGTGTTCCCATGCCTGGCCTGTCGATGGCCCGGCCGATCAGGTCATAGACCTTATTACCACCCGCACCCTGGATCAGAAAGGACAGGTCGATCCCTTTAAAGGTAAAGCTGTTATAGATGCCCCAGGAATATTTGGGATCAGGCTGGCCGACGATCGTCCTGTCATCAACGTCGATCGTCCCATCGCCGTTTACGTCCCTGTATTTTACATCCCCCTGCTTGTTGGTGGCCATGTGCGGGCTTGCTTTCAGGTCGGCATTGTCCTTATAAACGCCGATGGCGTCGTACATGTAAAAAACGCCGATCGGTTGGCCCACCGTGATCAGTTGCGTCTGATGGCTAAACCCTGTATGGATGGGGGCGTTGCCTGTGCCGAGTTGCAGCACCCTGTTTTTATTAAAGGCCAGGTTGAAACTGGTATTCCATTGCAACTGTCCCGTCAGGTTGGCCGTATTGACTGCAAACTCCAATCCCTGGTTTCTCACATGGCCTATGTTAACATAGCCGCTGGCGAAGCCGGTGGCCAGGGCTACAGGGACATTGAGCAGCAGGTCAGTGGTGTATTTATTATAATAATCGGCGGAAACAGACAGCCGGTTGTTCCAAAAGCCAATGTCCAGTCCGTAATCGCTTGATTGTGTCTTTTCCCAATGAAGGTCGGGGTTGGATAATGAGCCGGGCACATACCCGTTGACCAGGGATTCCCCGAAAGAATAATTGTCCGGGCTGATGGATCCGAATGCGTTGTAGTCGGGAATCCCGTTATTGCCATTTTCTCCGTAGCTGTATCGCCATTTCCACTGGGAGATCCAGGGCAAACCCTGCATAAAGGACTCCTGCGCCATGTTCCATCCCACGGAGAAGGAAGGAAAATTGCCCCATTTGCTGTCAGTACCGAAGATCGAGGATCCGTCCCTGCGGATGCTGGCGCTGGCCAGGTATTTATTTTTATAATTGTATTGCACCCTTGCCAGGTAAGATATTAAGGTACGCTTTAGTTCCCCGGTAGAAGATCTGGTCGGGGTGGAGGTACTCATGTTCAGGGTGGTGAGATCATCGTTGGCGAACTGTTTGTTGCTTTGGCTGGTCGTCGCTTCGTTGGTTTGTTCGACGGTATAACCCGCCAGGGCGCTGATGTTATTGCCGTTAAATGAACGGTTGTAAGTCAAAAGGGATTCAAACAGGTAATATTGGGTATTGGAAGTAGTATAGCTTCCGGAGCTGCCCGTCCCGGGAACCTGCCCCAGGCCGAGGGTGGGGTGGTATGTCTTATGGTTTTGCTGGTCGGTATTCCAGGCTCCTGAAACTTTCAGGTCAAGCCCCTTGTAGATATCGGCCAGCAGATACAGGCTGGATAGCAGGCGTTGCCGGTTGAGTTCATTGGTGGTTTCCCGCTGGTAGGCGATGGGGCTCTGGGTCGATCCTGCCCAAAAATACCTTCCGTAAGGAGCAATCCCCGAGTTAAGACCGGCGTCTTTCTCGGCGACCGGAGCGATCGCCAGTACATGATGCGACTGTGCGTCCTTGCCATCGACATTGCCGCCGTCCATCCAGGAATAGGAGGGGGCCAGGTTTAATCCCAGGGTCAGGTAGCTGGTCAGTTTCGCCTGGAGGTTGGCCCGGATAGAAAAGAGTTTATAATTTGAATAAGCTGCTATGCCATCCTGATCTTTATAATCCCCTGAGATGCGGTAAGTCAGTTTGCCGGATCCTCCCGAAGCTGACAGCTGGTAGTCGGAGATCATTGCAGGGCGGTAAAAGGCGTCCTGCCAGTCTATATAATCCAGGCTATCGGTGCCATTCGCCCAGCGGGGATCGGGAATGTAGGTATTGCTCCGGCCGTTAGCAGGCAACCCCAGGTTTTTCAACCTGACACTGATCGGGTCGCTGGGACTCCAGTTAAAGCCCGATTGCAGGCCTTCTTTTACATAAGCTGAATCCTGGGCCTGCTCGTACATATTGATCCATTCTTTGGAGGAGAGCAAATCCATTTTTTTGGCCAGGGTTTGTACCCCGAAGTAAGCGTTGAACTGGAATTTGGCATTGCCGCTGTTTCCCTTTTTGGTCGTAATGAGCACGACACCATTGGCGCCCCTGGACCCATAAATAGCGGTGGAGGCGGCATCCTTCAGTACTTCGATCGAGGCAATATCGGAAGGGTTGATGTTGCCGAGATCCGGAACGGGGACCCCGTCTACCACATACAAAGGATCATTGCTGGCGGAGATGGAGGAGCTCCCCCTTACACGGATTTGCAGGGCGGCTCCGGGTTCCCCGGTGGTTGCCCGCACCTGCACACCCGCCATCTGCCCCTGGATGGCCTGGCCAATCCGGGTGATCGGGCGGTCCTGGATCTTAGCCGCGCTTAATTGCGCGACGGATCCTGTCAGATCCTTTTTTTCCTGTGATCCGTATCCAATGACCACCACTTCATTTAATGTTTTGTTATTGGTGGATAACCGTACATTTTTCAAGCGACCCGCCTGTGTGAGGGGGATCAGTTTGTCATTGTACCCTAAATAGGAGAATTTGACTGCGCCCGCGGACCGGACGGGGGTAAGGGTGAACCTCCCGTGGGCATCGGTGGTTGCGCCACGGGTGGTCCCTACTTCTAACACGGTGACCCCGGTGAGCGGCTGGCCGGTAGTTGAATCTTTCACGACTCCGCTGACAGGAGTAAGCTGTTGCGCGGAGCAATAAAAAGGGACGCCTGCCAGGAGCAGCACAAGAAGTGCGCGGGTTTTTTCATGGGTAAAAGTACGAAGTGACATAAAATCGTTTTTGGATCAGTGAATGTTGGATTTACGATCATTTACAGGAGGAAAATATACGGCCCTAAAAGTAGGTGGATTAGTTGTTTCAACTGTCCTGTACTATGCTGTATTTATGACACTTTTTACGCAATCGTTCCCGGCAACGTTCCCGGAAGAGTCTGGCGGGACCGGCCAAAAAAAGCCGTCTCCTATCCTGTTGATTTTTTGGTACCAAAAGATGTCTTCATTTTTTGGTGCAGCATTCGTTACCGGCAGGGACAAGTATCGCGATGGCTCTGAAGCTGACCAGATCCCGATCCATCAGGAGATGGTGATAAGAAGTTAAAGCAATGACGTCCCTGGCGTTACGGTTGCCTTAGAAACGGTCATGAGATTAATAAAAAAAATTACTGATAGGAGCGAGCCCTGTAACAGCGCCTGGAAAAACGCGTTTTGTTTTTATCGGTTGCTGCCCGGTGGGAGGGGAGGCAGTAAAACCGATGGCCGGGATGGGGTGACTACTTTAAGTTGACTGAAAGGATTAAGACGCGAATACTGAACCAGTTCCTGCGGAATGAAGCGAACTTTACGGGGACAGATTAGTACATGATGCGGCATCCCGGATCCGCACCCGTAATGTTAATGATATCAACGGTAAAGTAGTGGATGAAAAAATAGTTGGCCGGGGAAATGTGAAATCCGGTGAGCCTGGCGGTCAAACAGGGTAGGAGATACTTTTTTGACCGTTTGCAAAGAGATGCGAACCGAACCGGTTTATTTTATAAATCCGGTCAGGAAAATTACCCCGGCGTTCCTTAAGAACAATAGCAGTATCTCATGCAGGCGATCGTGCAGGCAATGTTGTTCCAGAAGCAATTACATTTAGTGATAAAAAAAGCAATCATTAATTACCGGATGATGACATGCTTGTTAAGAATGATTTTCCTGCGGGGGGATCCTGGGCTATAAAACCAGCTGCAGGAAATAATAGTGCGCGAGCGCATACCTGGCAGCGCCTTGAATGAGGACGTGTCGTTCCTTTTAAGTTACAACAAAATGTATTGGATAGAAATGATTACCTATGAAGAGGTATGGAAAAACAAGTGGCCATCGTCAGCATCCTAACAGAAAAAGTTATGTCAGAAAAGCTATCCAATGAGCGGCTGATCCAAGGCAATTACATGCAAGTAACCCAGGCACGTTCTCACGCTTGTTCAAACGACACGTATACAGACTGCCTGATTGCTTTAGTTATATGGAAGGAGGGCAAGGTATTCCCGATAGATTAAACGTCCATTGGGAATGATAAGATTCCTGAGGGTTTTAATCCTGAGTTTGAGACATGAAAAATAACAAATGTATACCACTAAGGGCATATTTGTTAATTGCCGGTTATTGAATTTTAGCATGGATGTATTGACATATTACTACAAGAATGAATTGACAGGAACATGAACGCAAACTGTTTCTGCCGCCCGCTGAATGCCGGAAAAGAACCGGCTATCGAAGACAGGCTATGCCTGTAACTACATCTGGCAGGCCATCCAATCCTCCGGCAACCTGCACTGCTTGGGTGCATATCCAGATCACCGGGTAAATATTTCCCCACCTTGTGGAAGGTCCTTATAACTGGGTCATGGATTGAATTGTTTTACAATTCCCTATCATACAACGTTTCAGTTAATCTTCTGGTCTTGGCATGTTTTTCTATGCTAGAACTGATTGTACTGATACCAACGAACATACTTAAACCTATGCGTTATGGAAAGACCTGTTACAAGCCGGAGCCCCAATATTTGGTATGACTTTTTTAACAAACCACATAAATTTAATGATACGGTAAAGACGATAAATGAAAGTAGCTTACCTATAACAAACCGAAGCGATCATCGTGGTCACAAAATAATGCCTTATACCAAACAAAAAGTGTCCCCGCCGGATGAATTATTGGATTTGCTGGAAGATATTTATAGTGAAGAGCAGCACCAGGTGGATACACTTTCCGAGGCACAATACCTGGCCATCACTCCGGAATTAAAGAAAGTGTTTTCTGAAAAACTTGAATCCACAAAGGGGTGTATGGCAAAATTGAAAAATGTCATTGAATTAATTGACAGAATGCCTGACAAATAAGTTAATATGTACCACATTGAAACGTTTGACGATAGCCGTTACGCATACTTTAAATCCACTATGACCCAAACATATGAAAAACTTTATGGCGGGATCTAAGATCTATCGTCTGACTATCAATCATCTAAAAGTAAAATTGGCAGGCGTGCCCGATAACGGGAAAATCGCAGCCAAGTCAAAAAAATATTTTCGTAAAGCATGTAGATATAATCGCAAGGCGGCTAAAATGATTGACCGATATGAAAATCTACTCCGGGAAGCTGGTACCCAGATCGCTCAGTTGGAAGCGGCGAAGGTGGCAGGTAATTTCAGCGAAATAAACGATCCCTATGATCCTGTTTCAGGCTAAAGGCAGGATTTAAGGATGAGCTGTTCATCTTATTTTTTAAAATATTAAAGTTCTTAATGGTATGAAAAGTATTAAAATAGTTCCGGTGGCAGTGTTGTTAACGGTAAGCGCATTCATGATGAGCGCATCGTGTTCATCTTCCCAAAAAACAAATGATAATGAAACGGAAGCGAATACCTCCAACGCGACCGATACATTGAACAGTAAAGTAGCTGCCTTTAAAAAAGAGTGGAATAAAAAGCTGGATAAACTGGACAAGCAGATTGATAAGGATCAAAAAAAGGTGAGTGACGCTTCCAGTGAAAAGAAGGATGAACTGAACCGGAAGATCAATAGTCTGAAAATGAAACGGGACCAATTGAAACAGGAAATCGATGCCGCCGGTAATAAGACAGCTGCTCAATGGGATGATTTTAAAAATGATGTAAGCACAAAATACCAGGAACTGAAGGGAAATGTGAAAGATTTATTCAACAATGATTAGAACAGTAAGCGTGTAAAAAGATCCATTGAATTAAAGGATCTGCTTCTAATCGGCTGCCGCCGTCATTAATGTTTTACTAAAATTAAAAAGTTAATCATGGAAGAGGATAAAAAAGGCCGGGAAGATGCCCAACAGGACCATGCCGGGCCTCATTCAGATGATCATGCAAAATCGCCTCAAAAAGAGGTTTTGGAAAAACGAACGGACCAGGGAGATCAACCCGATCAGGAAGATGAAAATAATGTCAAGCCGGTGTCCCCTAAAAAGAAAACGGAAGACAAAACAGATACCGGCCAGGGGGAACCTCCGCTCAGATCGGCGGTCGATGAAGTGGAACGCCATAAACCTGAACCCAAAATGTTTGATACTTCGGGACAGGATACCAATGAATAGGAAACGGCGCGTTTTCAAAGTTTAACACGTCATAGCGCATCGGTAGACAGATTCCTCATCATAAGGCAAGTAACGAAAACAAGTAGCAAAATGAGTAAACAAGTTTCTGATTTTATAATTGAAAGGCTCCTGGAATGGGGTATTACCCGCATCTTTGGTTTCCCGGGCGACGGGATCAACGGTATTATGGGCGCCCTGGACAGGGCGGAGGATAAAATGGATTTTATTCAGGTGAGACATGAGGAGAATGCGGCTTTTATGGCTTGTGCACACGCAAAATTCACCGGTGAGGTAGGGGTCTGTCTGGCCACTTCGGGTCCCGGAGCGATCCATCTGCTTAACGGATTGTATGACGCGAAGATGGATCATCAACCTGTCGTAGCCATCGTGGGTCAGTCAGCCAGAATGGCGATGGGAGGTAATTTCCAACAGGAAGTTGATCTTGACAGCTTATATAAGGATGTGGCCCATGAGTATGTGCATACGGTTACCGAGCCGGTTCAGATGCAACAGTTGATCGACCGGGCGATCCGCATCGCCAAGGCGGAGCGTACGGTTACCTGCATCATTATCCCCAACGATATACAGGAATTAGATGCGGAGAAACCTCCCCGTAAGCATGGTGCCATACACACCGGCATAGGATTTCCCGAAACGCGCGTGGTTCCCGAGGTTGCCGCATTGAAGAAGGCCGCCGACCTGTTAAATGAAGGTCAGAAGATCGCCATGCTGATCGGGGCAGGCGCCCTCCATGCTGCAAAGGAGGTGAAGGAAGTGGCTGAGTTATTAGGCTGTGGTGTGGCCAAAGCGTTGCTCGGAAGGGCGGCGCTGTCCGATGACCTTCCTTATGTGACGGGTGCCATCGGCTTGTTGGGTACCAAGCCCAGCTGGGAAATGATGACAGAATGTGATACACTGCTGATGGTGGGCAGTAGTTTTCCTTACACAGAGTTTTTGCCAAAACTAGACCAGGCGCGTGGCGTTCAGATAGATATTGATGGCAAAATGCTCAGTCTGCGGTATCCGATGGAAGTTAATTTATTGGGTGACAGTGCCGAAACCTTAAAAGCATTGATTCCCTATCTGAGACGTAAAGAAGACCGGTCCTGGCGGGAAAAGATAGAAAAAGAGATAATGGATTGGTGGAAAGTAATCGAGGCCAGGGCCGGGGATACCGCCAAACCGATTAATCCGCAACGGGTGTTTTGGGAGTTATCGCCCCGGCTGCCGGAGCACTGCATCCTTTCTTCGGATTCAGGATCGTCCGCCAACTGGTTTGCCCGAAACCTGAAGATCCGGGAAGGCATGATGGCTTCTTTATCAGGAAATCTGGCGACGATGTGTCCGGGCGTGCCTTACGCCATCGCCGCAAAGTTCGCCTATCCCGACAGGGTCGCGATTGCCATGGTAGGGGATGGCGCCATGCAGATGCTGGGCATTAACGGCATGATTACCATCGCTAAATATTGGAAACGTTGGAGCAATCCGCTGTTGGTGATCCTGGTCCTGCACAACAATGATCTAAACCAGGTCACCTGGGAACAGCGGGTGATGACCGGCAATCCGGAGTTCACGGGATCCCAGGATGTACCCGATTTTCCTTATGCCGCTTATGCAGAACTACTCGGTTTAAGGGGCATCCGGGTGGACGATCCCGATGACATCGCCCGTGGCTGGGATGAAGCGTTATCGGCAGACCGCCCTGTTGTTTATGAAGCCATTACAGATCCGAATGTTCCTACGATGCCTCCGCACATATCCTTTGAGATGATGAAAAAGTTTGGGAAAACATTGCTGAAAGGGGATCCGAAAGAGGCCGGTATTATCCGGCAGACTTTCAAGGATTATGCGGAAGGCATCTTGCCGCATAAATAACACAGGGTAAAGGAGGACGCCGGGGTTGCAGGCCATCAGGGCAATCGATCAATAAATCATGTTCTTCCGTGAAACGATAGCGGTTGCGTTTGAGGTTCACGTGAGTGGAAGGCTTAAAAGATGTTTCAAGATCATCCACAGATAAACAAGCTGAATGTTTCCGCCTACACCATTCCAACTGACTTTCCCGAATCAGACGGAACGATTAAATGGGACAGTACCACTTTAGTACTTGTAGAACTCCAGGGTGGTGGAAAATCAGGAATCGGATACACATACGGTGACCAGAGTGTCGCCTGCTTTATTGATAAAACCCTTCGAAAAACAGTTCTTGGTGCCGACAGCATGAATATCTCCCTGGTGCTGGAGGCCATGGTGACAGCCATCAGAAACGAGGGTAATTGCGGTATTGCTTCCATGGCGGTCTCGGCGGTGGATAATGCGCTGTGGGATCTAAAAGCGCGGCTGCTGGACTGCCCCCTGGCTTTATTACTGGGCATGGCGCGCAATGATTTCCCCATTTATGGTAGCGGCGGATTTACTTCCTATCCCATAGACCGTTTGCAACGACAACTGGCGGGATGGGCGGACCAGGGCATCGGGCAGGTAAAAATGAAGATCGGACGTGAACCTGCCGATGATCTCTATCGTGTAAAGATGGCGAGGGAAGCTATCGGGGAAACAGTGGCCTTATTCGTAGACGCCAACGGCGCTTATGGCATCAAACAAGCCATTGACATGGCAAAACAATTTGCGGATCTGAACGTAACATGGTTTGAAGAACCTGTACCGTCCTATGATCTTAAAGGGCTGCATTTTATCCGACACCAGGTGCCGGCCAAGATGAATATCGCCGCGGGAGAATATGGCTATAACCTGCCTTATTTTGAAAGGATGTTGGAGGCGGAGGCGGTGGATCTGTTGCAGGCGGATGCCACGCGCTGTGGAGGAATTTCCGGCTTTTTGAAAGCAGGTCACCTGTGTGATGCGCGCCGGCTGCCTTTTTCATCGCATTGCGCCCCTGCCTTGCATTTACATGCAGGATTAGCCTCACCTGCTTTTCAGGTCGCTGAATATTTTTATGATCATGTACGCATAGAAGCACTTCTCTTTGATGGAATACAATCCCCGGTGAATGGTGCGCTGTATCCAGATTTAAGCAGGCCCGGTCTTGGGTTGGAATTCAAGCAGGCTGATGCGGAAAAATACAAGGTCTCATGATGAATGATCTTAGGATGAATTAACAATCATTAAATCTACCGAATGAAAAAAGATGCAAGTACACCGGATCCGCGTTATGAAACGAAATACGCCCAAGGGGTGGATACCATCCTTCTGGGACAGGTGTTGGAATCAAAAATTGAAGGAGAGGTACGCTTTGACGATGGAAGCCGCGCCTTGTATGCTACCGACGGATCCAATTACCGTCAGGTGCCCATCGGCGTGGTCCTTCCCAAAACCCAGCAGGATATCATTGAAACAGCCGCGGTTTGCAGGCAGTACAACGCGCCTCTGCTCTCCCGGGGTTGTGGTACCAGCCTTACCGGGGCCTGTTGTAATGTTGCGGTGGTCATGGACATGACCAAATATTATAACAAGGTGTTACATATTGATAAAGAAAAGAAGTTGGTCAGGGTGCAACCCGGGATCGTGCTGGATGAGATGCGGAACGCAACACAAAGGGAAGCAGGGCTTACTTTTGGTCCGGATCCGGCTACCCATAGTCACTGCGCCATCGGCGGAATGCTGGGAAATAACTCTTGTGGCGTACATTCTGTCATGAGCCAGTTTTACGGATACGGCGCCCGCATGTCAGATAATACTGACTCATTGCGTATCCTTACTTACGATGGGCTGATGATGGAAGTCGGCCCCACGAGTGATGAACAATTGAAAAGCATCATTGCGGAGGGAGGAAGAAAGGGTGAGATTTATCAGAAACTCAAAGACCTGCGCGATAAATACGCGGATCTGATCCGCGAGAAATTTCCAAAAATTCCCCGGCGGGTCTCGGGCTATGACCTTCCGGCACTGTTGCCTGAAAATGGTTTTAACGTGGCGGAGGCTCTGGTAGGCTCCGAAGGCACCTGTGTCGTGATCCTGGAGGCGACCATGAAGTTAATGCCTGAACCCGAGGCGCGTTCATTACTCGTCATTGGCTATCCCGATATCTATACAGCCGGCGCGAATTGTCCGCAGGTCATGAAACATCAGCCTATTGGCCTGGAAGGTTTCGATGACGTGTTGATCGGGTTTATGAAAAAGAAGGGCCTGAACACTGAAGATATTCCGTTATTGCCAAAGGGTAAGGGATGGCTCCTGGCGGAATTTGGCGGCAAGGACAAAAATGAATCGGACGCCAAGGCAAAGAAGCTGATGGAGGAATTAAAGAGTGGAAACCATCCTCCTGATATGCACCTTTTTGACAACCCTGATCAGGAAAAAAAGCTTTGGGAGATACGGGAATCCGGTCTTGGCGCTACGGCTTTCGTCCCTGGTGAACCTGACGGCGCGCCCGGGTGGGAGGATTCCGCCGTTCCGCCGGAAAAGGTGGGAGATTACCTCAGGGATTTGCGTGATCTTTTTAACAAATATGGTTACCACCCTTCTTTATATGGGCATTTCGGACAGGGGTGCATCCACTGCCGGGTGGGTTTTGATATGGTTACCGCCGAAGGGCTGCAACATTATAAAGCATTCACGATAGAGGCTTCCCATCTGGTGGTAAGTTATGGGGGCTCCCTTTCGGGAGAACATGGTGACGGCCAGACGCGTGGCGATCTGCTTGAGATCATGTTCGGTAAGGAACTGATTGAGGCATTTAAAGAATTTAAAAGCATCTGGGATCCGCAGTGGCGGATGAATCCCGGTAAGATCATTGAGTCATACGGACAGTTGAGCAACCTCCGGCTGGGAACCCATTATGACCCTCCGCGTGAAGAAACACATTTTCAATTCTTAAACGATGACAACAAAGGCAGTTTTGCCAGGGCGGTGCTTCGTTGCGTGGGTGTAGGCAATTGTCGCCGTCATGAGGGCGGTACCATGTGTCCCAGTTACATGGTGACGCGTGAGGAGAAAGACAGCACCCGCGGGAGAGCCCACATGTTGTTTGAGATGCTCCAGGGTCATGTGGTGAAAAAAGGATGGCATGACAAATATGTCAAGGAGTCCCTGGACCTTTGTCTGGCCTGTAAGGGCTGCAAGGGAGACTGCCCCGTAAATGTGGATATGGCGACGCTTAAATCGGAATTTTTATCGCATTATTATAAGGGGAGAATACGACCGCGGACCGCCTACGCTTTTGGCCTTATTTTTCGGTGGGCCAGGCTGGCTTCCGTGATGCCGGGCGTAGCCAATTTTTTTACCCACACGCGTGGTTTGCGGGGAATCGCCAAGACGATAACGGGGGTGTCTTCAAAAAGACAGATCCCGAAATTCACCACTGAGACATTCAGACATGCTTTCACCAGAAATAAAAAGATGGGCCACGGTGGCCCCGCCCCCTCAGGCAATGGTACCGAAAAGCCGAAGGTGATCCTCTGGGTGGACACTTTCAATAATTATTTTAAACCATCGACGTTAAGCGCGGCAGTGGAGGTACTGGAATCAGCGGGCTTTCAGGTAGCCATCCCTGAAAAGATCCTTTGCTGCGGCCGTCCGCTATATGATTTCGGGATGTTGGATCTGGCTAAAAAGAAATTATTAGAGATTCTTAAAACACTCCGTTATGATATCCGCCAGGGTGTACCGGTGGTGGGATTGGAACCCAGTTGCGTGGCGGTGTTCCGCGATGAACTCTGTGATTTGCTGCCAAACGAACAGGATGCCAGGCGATTGAAGGAGCAAACCTTTACCCTGGCGGAATTCCTGGAAAAGAAGGCCCCCAACTTTAAAACACCCCTCTTAAAAAGAAAGGCGATCGTGCACGGGCATTGTCACCAAAAGGCGATCATGAAGATGACCCATGAGGAAAGCCTGCTGGAGAAGATGGAAATGGATTTCAACATACTGGATTCGGGCTGTTGCGGCCTCGCCGGATATTTCGGATATGAGAAAGGGCTGCATTACGAGGTAAGCATCAGGGCCGGGGAACGGGTATTGTTGCCGGAAGTTCGCAAAGCCGCTGAAGAAACGCTGATCATTGCCGATGGCTTTAGTTGCAGGGAACAGATAGAACAGCAGACCGCCCGTAAGGGGCTGCATTTGGCCGAAGTGTTGCAGATGGCTTTGCATGAACAAAACTATGCGCCGGATGAACAGCAGCAAAAGGAAAAGCTGGCTAAACAGGAGACTGAAGCCTCTTCCAACGATATAGGACACAGCGTCGGATTGAATATTTTATATGATGGGTCCAGGGCAAAACTTCCCTAGCCGGGATCAGCCGGTCCATCAGCCGTAAGGATAAAAACAACCGAACAGGGCTTTATTTTTAATATTGATAAAATCCAAAAAAATGTACAAAGATCAAAATGCATTGGCCCGGGCGGGTGCAGCGCTCGGTGTTGGCTTGCTTGCCGGTTTGGCTGGCACGGCTGTTGTGTCACTTTCCAGGAAGCTGGATAAAAAATGTGAGGAGCGCAAGTCGGAGAATGCGGTACTTGAGGTAGCCTCCCACGTACTGGATATCCAACCTACATCGGAAGCAAAAAAGCAGAAGGTAGTAGAGGAGGTCCATTGGGCTTATGGTGCTTCGATGGGTGTCATCCGCGGCGCATTATGCTTTCTGGGCCTACGAGGCTGGAAAGCGACAGCCCTTCATTTCGCAGCTATCTGGTATGGAGAAAAGATGGTGCTGCCTGATTTGAAGCTGGCCTTCCCCGATGTTCATGGAGTGGAGCCCATCAGTGAAGAAGATCCCAACCAGATTGCCAGGGAAAGCATGCATCAGGGGATTTACGCCATCACCACAGGGGTGGTTTTTGATGCTATTATGCCAAAAGACTGAACGAAAAGATGGAAAAAGAATTTTTAGGCCAGACCGTCGTGGTCACCGGTGCTTCAGCAGGACTTGGAAGGGCCATTGTCAGGGAATTTGCACGGCACGGCGCTAACATCGGCCTGCTTGCAAGAGGTCCGGACGGGCTCCATGCTGCTAAAAAGGAAGTGGAAAACTATGGGGGAAAAGCCCTCGTAATTCCCGTTGATGTGAGTAATGCCGAAGAGGTGGAGCAGGCGGCAAATCAGGTGGAGCAGCAGCTGGGGCCCATTGACATCTGGATCAACAACGCCATGGTCAGTGTTTTCGGGCCATTTAAAAAGATAGAGGCGGCGGAATATAAACGCGTTACAGAGGTAACCTATCTCGGGCAAGTCTATGGGACGGCCGTTGCCTTAAAAAGGATGTTACCGCGCGACCGGGGCACGATCATATTAATCGGGTCGGCCCTGGCTTACAGGGGCATTCCCCTGCAGTCGGCTTATTGCGGTGCCAAGCATGGCATACATGGCTTTTTCGAGTCCCTTAGAAGTGAACTGATCAGGGACAAAAGTAATATCCGCTTAACCATGGTGCAATTGCCCGCCATGAACACGCCGCAGTTTGGCTGGGTTAAAAGTTATCTGAAAAATAAACCCAGACCGATGGGGATCATTTATGAGCCTGAGGTGGCGGCACGGGCAATTCTCCGGGTGGCCTTAAAGCATGAAAGGGAACTTTACGTGGGATGCCCTACCGTCAAAACGATTATCGGGAATAAAATAGTCCCTGACTATCTTGATCATTACCTCGCGAAAACGGGTTTCGATGGCCAGCAGACAAGCGAACGGGCCGATCCGGACCGGGAGAATAATTTATGGCAGCCTGTACCGGGTGATCATGGCGCCAGGGGAACCTTTGACGCAAAGTCAAAGGTTCGCAGCCCTCAAGCGTGGGTATCCACACATAAAAAGATCATGCTCCTCGGTGTTTTTGCGACTTTGGCGCTTGGGATGGGCTTGGTGGCAGCCAAAAAAAGATCCTGAGGCCGATAGGTGACCACATGAAAAAGGACCGCTATCCGGGGACTTTGTAAACCAGGGCGTTCATGTTGATACCGGCCCCCACCGAGGCGAAGACCAGAATATTGCCGGGATTGATCTGGTGACCTTCCAGCTTATCGGTGCGAATCAGGTCATACAGCGTAGGCAGCGTTGCAACCGATGTATTGCCCAACTTGGAAATCGTCATGGGCATGATGCCTGCAGGCGGTTGTTTGATGCCATATAGGTTATATAACTGCTGCACGATTGCCTCATCCATTTTATGATTCGCCTGATGGATCAGTATTTTATTTACCTGGTCTATATGGATACCGGCCTTCTCGAGACTTTTCTTTATCACACCAGGCACTGTCTTTAGGGCGAGTTCATAGACTTTCCGCCCCGTCATCTTAAGATACAGGACATCCCCCGGCTGTGCTGTTTTGTATGATTGATCCATCCGCAAAATAAACGCCTGTTCATTGGCATAGGATTCGGTGTAGTGTGAGAGGATGCCTACCGGCTGGTCACTTGTCGTGGATTCAACGATCACGGCACCGGCACCATCGGCATAGATCATGCTGTCGCGGTCATGTGGATCGGAGATCCGGGAGAGCGTTTCGGCGCCGATGACGAGTATCCTGTCAGCGTCGCCCGATTGAATAAAATAATTGGCCTGGATCATTCCCTGTAACCAGCCGGCACACCCAAAGGGAAGGTCATAGGGGATGGTACGGGGATTTTTTATTCCCAGGTAGTGCTTTACTCGCGAGGCGATGCTGGGTACCATGTCACTTCGCCTGTTATCCGCACGTACATCGCCAAAATTATGGGCGACGATAATGTAATCAAGGGTTTCCCTGTCGATCTTTGAGGATTCAAGCGCATTGCCCGCGGCATAAAAGGCAATATCGGAGGCCATCATATCATCTGTCACGTATCTTCTTTCCTCAATTCCGGTGATGTCCCTGAATTTGCGAATGATGTACTCGTTTGCGTTTTCAAGCATGGCACCGTCGGGACCGTAAAATTCGCGCGTATTAAAATAATCGTTGGGGATTTTTTGTGCAGGGATATAGCTTCCATTTCCAGCTATGATAGAAAACCTCTTTGGATCCATTTAGTATTAGCTTAGCGGTTATTTTTTTTTAGGAAATAGGACGTCCCCATTATCTTTCCGGGAACGATCTTTGTATTGAAAATCATTCGGTTACAGGTTCATTATGGTTATAAATAATATGCAAATTTACACTTTTAGGGCGTTCAAACAAGCATAAACCAACAAATCAGCCTTCGCGTCCCCAAAATCAAAAGCCATTTGAGGGGGGCGTCTGCGAATATCGCAACTGAAAAAGAGGTTTTCTAAATTGATGGTACCTATGTGGCGCTATCTTCTTATCTTTAGTCAATCGAAAATATTTCATTTGTTAAAAAAGCCAATCATATGATCAAGAAAGTTTTAATCGCCCTGGATTACAACCCGACCGCGCAAAAAGTCGCGGAGACGGGTTTTTCACTCGCTGAAGCCATGAAGGCAGAACTAACCCTGCTGCATGTGATTTCTGATGCGACTTATTATGCCTCTACGCAGTATTCCCCCGTGATGGGACTCACCAGTTTCAATAATGGCGGTTTATTGCAATTGGATACCGTGGAGGAAATCAAGAATGCGGCGCAGTATTTTCTGGATAAAACCAAACACCATCTCGGAGATGATACCATCCGGACGCTGGTCAGGGAGGGGGATTTCGCAAAGTCCATTTTAGAAGCCGCGACAGATCTGGGGGTCGGCATGATTGTTATGGGGACCCATAGCCGCAGAGGGCTGGATAAAATATTATTGGGAAGTGTAGCTGAGAGTGTACTTCGTCAATCCTCCATACCGGTATTTATCATTCCTACCAAAGAAAGGAAGGAGTGATTATAAGCCAGTTACGAAACAAAAGGGAACTAAATGTTGTTTATTAGAGAAATAAACGGATCAACTTAAAATAAACTTAAACAGGAGCAACGCTTTGCAAGTATACGCTCATACTGCTACTGCGATGACGAAAAAAAATCACTGATGACTATCGAAGAGAAATGCATTGACACCATTCGCTGTCTTTCAATGGATGCCGTACAGAAAGCCGATTCAGGCCATCCGGGAACGCCCATGGCGCTGGCGCCGGCCGCCTATGTTTTATGGATGAATCACATGCGGTTCAATCCTAAAAATCCCCGGTGGCTCAACCGGGACCGTTTTGTCCTTTCGAACGGTCATGCATCTATGTTACAATATTCCATTTTACACCTGACCGGTTATGACATCTCTCTTGAGGACATAAAAAATTTCAGGCAATGGGACAGCAAGACACCTGGTCATCCTGAGCATGGGCTGACCCCGGGCATAGAAACCACTACGGGGCCGCTGGGACAGGGCATCATGACCGCGGTGGGGCTCGCGATGGCCGAAGCGCACCTCGGAGCGATCTTCAATAAGGAAGAAAAGATAATAGATCACTATACCTATGTATTTTGCAGTGATGGCGATTTGATGGAAGGTGCTTCCCATGAAGCCGGTTCCATTGCGGGTTACATGGGGCTGGGAAAGCTTATATGCCTTTATGACAATAACCATATTACCATAGAAGGGAATACTTCGCTTACCTATGGCGATGATGTAGCAAAACGTTTTGAAGCCTATCATTGGCATGTCCAGGATCTGGAAGGGGATGGCAATGATGCCCAGGCCATCTCCGAGGCTTTTAAGAAGGCCAGGGAAGTGACGGACAGACCTTCCATGATCATATTGAAAACCCATATCGGATATGGCGCACCCAATAAGCAGGATACTTCCGCAGCGCATGGTTCGCCCCTGGGTGAAGAAGAAGTAAGACTCGCCAAAAAATTTTACGGTTGGCCTGAAGACGCGAAATTCCTGGTTCCTGATGATGTGAAGGATCACATGGGTCAGGCAGTGGAAAGAGGAGGCAGATGGGAAGAGGAATGGGACCATAAGTTTGACGATTATAAGAAAAAGTATCCTGAACTTGCCGGGCAGCTGGACGGCTACCTGAAGCAGGGTTTGCCTGAGGGCTGGGATAAGGATGTACCGGTCTATGGTCCGGAAGATGGCCCCAAAGCCACCAGGCAGGTCAGTGCTGATTTCCTGAACGCGGTGGCGGGTCAACTACCCTGGTTGATGGGCGGTAGTGGTGATCTGGAACCCTCTACCTTAACGATGATCAAATCTTCCGGCTATTTTGAGCGGGGAGGGTATGAGAACCGAAATATAGCATATGGCATTCGGGAACATCTGATGTGCGCCGCCTCTTCGGGGCTGGCCCTGCACGGTGGGGTACGTCCTTATGCCGCCACTTTTTTTATTTTTACCGATTATGGAAGGCCGGCCATCAGGCTGGCTTGCATTATGAATTTGCCGGTTATTTATGTAATGACACATGACTCCATCGGCCTGGGTGAAGACGGGACAACCCATCAGCCAATTGAGCATCTGGCTTCCTTCAGAGCCATGCCACATATCCATGTGATCCGTCCTGCGGATGCCAACGAAGGATCCTATGCCTGGCGGATGGCGATCGAAAGAATGGATGGCCCCACGATGCTGGTGCTCACGCGCCAAAAACTGCCCGTTTTTGACAGGAAAAAGCTAGCTGACGCCAAAGGCGTATTAAAGGGCGCCTATGTTTTATCAGCGGAAAAGAAAGATGATCCGGATGTTTTATTGATTGGGACCGGTTCAGAGGTACAGCTCATTGTCGAAGCGCAGGATAAATTGCTGAAGGAAGGCATTGATGCCCGGGTGATCAGCATGCCCTGTTGGGAGGTTTTTAGAAAACAATCCCAATCATACCGGAACGAGGTGTTGCCTCCCACCTGCAAAAAGCGTCTGGCGGTAGAAGCGGGCTCCCCGGAGGGATGGGAGGAATGGGTAGGAGAGGAAGGCGCCGTGATTGGTATCTCGAAATTTGGTACGAGCGCGCCAGGAAAGGAATTGTTCAAACACTATGGTTTTACGGCGGATAATATTGTCAGTAAAGTGAAGGAACTGTTTGCCTGATGGTGAATCCGGAGACAATGCCGGGGATAAATGGTCAGGGGTATCTTTTAAATCTAAAACAGAGTTACAATGAATAAATTAGTAGAGTTATTAAACTATGGTCAGAGTTATTGGCTGGACAACCTGACCAGAAAAAAGATCACTAGCGGGGAACTGAAAAAACGGGTGACCGAACAGGGACTTCGGGGCATTACCTCCAATCCGAGCATTTTCCATAAGGCATTTTCGGGCGGTGATGAATATGATGATCAGATAAAATCGCTGGCTGAGCAAGGCAAGACCGCGCAGGAAATTTATGATGCCCTCACGGTGAAGGACGTACAGGATGCTTGTGACATACTAAGGACGGTCTATGATCAGTCGGGCGGGACCGACGGCTTTGTCAGCCTGGAAGTATCCCCTTACCTGGCCCGCGACACGCGGGGATCCATGGAGGAAGCCCGGCGGTTATACAAACTGGTTAACCGTGAGAACTGTTATATAAAAATACCCGGTACCAAGGAAGGCGTTCCCGCTATTGAGGAAATGCTTTATGAGGGTATCAACATTAACATCACGCTATTGTTTTCCATTGGAAGGTACGAAGAAGTGGCCCGGGCCTATCTGAACGCCGTAAAACGCAGAATTGATGAAGGGAAACCGGTTGACAAAACGGTTTCAGTGGCAAGTTTTTTTCTAAGCAGGATCGATGTGCTGGCCGACCAGTTACTAAGCCAGTATGATATTCCTTCCAATCAGGATAAGCATCCCAGTCCGGCAGGGTTAAAAGGGAAAACGGCCATCGCGAGCGCTAAACTGGCCTACCAGCGTTACAAAGAAATGTTTAATGACGCGCAATGGCAAAAATTTGAGAAACAAGGCGCCCACGTGCAAAGACTTTTATGGGCGAGCACGAGCACCAAGGATCCGAGCTTCAGTGATGTCCTTTATGTAAATACCCTGATAGGGCCCGATACCGTTAATACGTTGCCGGACAAAACTATTGATGCTTTTGCAGATCATGGGGAACTGACCAAAGACGCTATCGAGAGCGACGTCGATGCAGCGAAACAGGTATTCGGACAATTAAGGGATTTCGATATTGAGATCGAATTTATTACCAAGCAGCTTGAATATGAGGGCATCCAGAAATTTATTGAATCTTATGAAGAATTGATGGAAGGATTAGAGGAAAAAAGAAAAAAATTCACCGCTACCTCATGAATGCGGTCCGATTATATCCATTAAAGTTCGAACCGATCTTCCAGTACAGGATATGGGGTGGCAGGCGATTGACCAGCCTGTTGCCCGTCCCTCTCCCCGGAGAAGATCCTGTGGGTGAAGCGTGGCTGTTAAGCGACCGCACCGATCATCCCAGCATCGTCGCTGAAGGAGCCTTAAAGGGGAAAACCATTCATGAATTAATGCAGGAGTATCCCGAAAAGTTGCTCGGGAAGGCTGCCGGTCTTTATAAACGGTTTCCGTTACTGTTAAAATTCCTGGACGCGCAAACGGCGCCTTCCGTTCAGGTGCACCCATCGGACCAGCACACTAAATATTTACCCAACGGCGAAAGCGGAAAAACAGAAGCCTGGGTGATTTTGGATACGGGACCTAAAAGTCATGTTTATGCGGGGCTGCAACCCGGGTGTTCACCGGCTAAGATGAAACGTTTTCTGGATGATCGTCAGATAGCTGAATTGCTAAGCGGCTTCAGACCCTCTGTCGGAGAGGCCGTGTTCATAAAGCCCGGGACGGTTCACACCATGGATGATGTAGTGATTTTTGACATAGAGCAAAACAGCGATGTTACCTTTCGCCTGTATGACTGGGATCGCACTGATAAGAAGACAGGCAAGCCAAGAGAATTACAGGTTAAACAGGCCATGGCCTGTACTGATTTTTCCCAGGGCGCTATTGGTCCGGTAGAACCGGAGATAGAGACTGCAAGCCCGGTGATGCGGGAAAGGTTATTTGATTGCCCACAATTTATTTTATGGCGCATCCAGGGTGATAATCCCTTTAAGGTGGGAGAAAAAGCGCTGCCACGTGTCCTGGTATGCATCGAGGGGAAAGGACAACTGGATGATAAGGGGAGTTTATATGTGCTTAATAAAGGAGATGTAATGCTCCTTCCTGCTGTTTTAAACAGTTGTTCTTTTCGTCCGCAGGGTAAAGTGACGTTATTTGAAATCGCCTTGCCGAAACGCGCGTAGATTTACTACGCTCTTTTTTCCAAGTGTCTTCCTGTACCTCAGGGGCAAGCTGAACAATGCCATCAAAGAAGCGGAATGCATGAGGGAAAGGTCTCACTATCTAGAATAGGCATATGAAAAAGTTAATCATTTTCGACCTGGACGGCACTCTGGCAAAGAGCAAGTCGTCCATCGATGAAGAAATGGCAACGCTTTTGTATAAACTTTTAACTGTCGTCAAAGTATCCATCATCTCAGGCGGCGACTGGCCTCAGTTTAAAAAGCAAGTCATCTCCCATCTGGCAAAGGACACCAATTTCAAGAACCTGTATATCCTTCCCACTTGTGGTACCAAGTTTTATGTATATAAAAATAAATGGGAGAAACTGTATGAGGAGAGTTTTACTGACAAGGAAAAAGACAAAATTCTCCGTTCCCTCAAAACAGCCATTGACCAGTCAGGATTGACCTTCGAAAAGCTTTGGGGGGAGCAGATTGAGGACAGGGGAAGCCAGATTACTTTTTCCGCCCTCGGCCAAAAGGCTCCCTTAAAGCAAAAGGAGAAATGGGATCCTGACTTTGCCAAACGAAAAAAAATAAAGGCCGCTCTTGATAAGCTTATCCCGGACTTTTCTGTTAACCTGGGCGGGTCGACTTCTATTGATATTACCAAGCCCGGTGTCGACAAAGGTTACGGTATAGGAAAGCTGCGGAAGATTCTTGATATGGGCACCCGGGATATGCTTTTTATCGGGGATGCATTGTTTCCGGGGGGCAATGATTATCCGGCGAAAAAAGCGGGGGTGAAATCCATTCAGGTAAAGGGACCGGAGGAGACAAAGCGGATCGTGGATACGATAAACGCCTGTATGGGTTAGTGTCCCCGGATCATTATTGGGAAAAAACGTTGGTAATATGGATGCATTTAAAATGAAGCGGCTGGGGCTTATTATGGAGCCTGAACCGGGCAATCCCCTGGAAGAGGATGGCGTCCTGAATCCTGCGGCGGCACGTTCCCCTGACGGGGAACTTTATTTATTTCCCCGACTCGTGGCAAAAGGCAACTACTCCCGTATTGGCATTGCGCGGGTACGCTTCGACGCGGCCGGGGATCCGGTAGGTGTTGAGAGAATGGGGATCGCCCTGGAGCCGGAGGAGGATTATGAGCTTCACCCGAACGGCGGCGGCTGTGAAGATCCAAGAGTCACCTTTGTAGAAAAATTGCAGCATTATGTGATGACCTATACGGCATTTTCAGTTCAGGGTCCGCGCATCGCACTGGCAAAATCGAAGGATTTGATTCATTGGGAACGGCTCGGACTGGCTTCCTTTAGTCCCTATAAAGATATCCCCTTTGAAGGCATCGATGATAAGGACGCGAGCATATTTCCCCTCGCGGTAAGCGGTCCAACCGGACATAAAAGGATCGCGTTGCTTCACCGGCCGCTTTTTCCGGGTACACATCCGGAGGAAACTGTCAAGAAGTCTCAAAAGCACTCCCGTAAGGTGGATGTCAACCATGAGAGTATATGGATATCCTATTGCTCCCTGGATCTGGATACAAAAAATGATGATCATTTTGGGAAATTTACCTTCCATCACCGGTTGGCCAGCCCCGCAGAACCCTGGGAAATGCTAAAGATTGGGGGAGGCGCCCCCCCCATTCTTACACGCCATGGCTGGCTGCTTATTTATCATGGGGTATCTGAAACCGAAGTCTCTGGAAATGATAAAGAGCGGATGTGCTATGCGGCCGGCGCGATGATACTCTCTAAAGAGCATCCTCAAAGAATCAAATATCGTTCAGTGGAACCTGTATTAACGCCCGATACGCCACATGAAAGAATTGGCATTGTGGATGATGTTGTTTTTCCTACCGGGCTGGACAGAAGGGACGACCTGGGCATGCCTCATCGAATAGACGTTTATTATGGCATGGCCGATAAACGTATCGGGGTGGCAAAACTCGAAGTGCCGGAATTCTTACCCGCCGGAGCAAAAATAGATGCACCCGGGAAGATCCATAGAGCGACCCCGAAACGCCGCCCGACCGTCAAATAACAGGAAAATAAAGGGCATCTCCTTTATAGACTTTCATCTTTTTACGCCGGGTGCTGTGCAAATGCTGAAGAATGATAATGGCGCTTGTCGAGATGCCCTTACAGGACTTTGGGTGTAAAAAAGTATGGAAAGAAAGTTTTAGAAAGATTTTTTACCATCACCGATACTATCACGTCGTATTTCGGATTTATGATGTTTCCGATCTTTTTTCGACTTCAGTTGCCAATTTTTTTGTTGATTATTCCAGGTAGCCGTGTCTTTCTTTGGCCGGTTTGTATCTGCTTTTAACGTGCCGTTCTTTTCGCGTTGCTCCAAACTTTTACGCGCTCTGTTCGTAGACCAGGGAATGGAGTCATCAATCAAAGCGTGAACTGACAGGGTACGTGATAAATACATCTCGTGTCGTGTTCCCTTTCCATTGACGGCTTGCGTACCGACAAGACCAATAAAAAGCAACCCAATGGCTCCATTTAACAATAGCTTTTTCATAATGAATAGCATATTATCTAAGAACGCCCTCTTCTTGAAAAGCCCGCAATAAGGGATATAATAAATAATACCACGAAAATCCAAAATAATATTTTGGCGATTCCTATGGCGCCTGCTGCGATCCCGCCAAAGCCGAAAATGGCAGCGATGATAGCAACAATAAAGAAAATAATGGCCCAGCGTAACATATAGATGTTTTTAAGTGAAAAATATTAAGAAAAACTTAAATAAAGAGACCATATGACCTATATGGCCGATTGATCAATGAATCAATGCTTTTTCAGCAACTCAATGATGGCCTCCCTGGTCTGACCGGTCTTGTTTTGAATCTTTCCGATCAATTCATCTTCCTTTCCATCCTCATAGAGCAGGTCATCATCCGTTAGGTTGGAATATTTTTGCTTCAGTTTTCCTTTAACTTCATTCCATCTTCCCTTTAATTGCAACTTATCCATAAAATATGTTTTGTGAAGGTTAATGATCCTTTTATTGAGAATCAGTCGTTAAGAACTTTATCAATAAAGGTGCCATGAAAATATTGAGAAAACGCCATTCGAGTGTTCCTGCAATTGCCGGAAAAGGTAATTGTGTCCGGTCCACCGTCAGACTAACATAATATTAACAATACATGCTTTCCGGGAACGCCTCACGAAGAAACCAGTCGCGACAACAACAAGCCATTTGACTTGGGAGGTGGGGAAAA
>DASULB010000443.1:0-11972 GCA_036278455.1 Chitinophagaceae bacterium
CTTGAGAACTTCAGCGTGGAGTTCGGTTGCATTCCGCTGCCGGATTCTGAAGACCGGTACTTGTTCCTGAAAGCATTTGGCTTGTTCAGTCAGGATTTGGAGTAATTCTTTATCGACTTGCATGGTGAAAGTGATTTAAAAGTGACGAATGGATTCATGTAGCAATGGGGGTTTCATCCCTCCGCCCAGCGCCAGCTCATCCAGAATTTTTGAGAGGTGGAGATATCGGCCACAGTGGTGCCATGGCCCCAGAGATGGTCTTTGGCCATGGTTGTGTTATTCCAGTCCAGGGCACCGTTTTTCCAGGTGGACTCTCGTTCTATTGCCAGGACCATCGGATGGTTGTCTACCCACCAGTCACTCACGCCGTCGATCCAGCTATCGGCGACGGTCCTGCCATCAGTCATATTATTTCCTGTATCCTCTCCGCATTCGTCTACGGTCCATCCGTCCCACATGAGATCATAAGCGCCGCAAATCTCATGTAGACCCCTGAATAGGTCCCAATAGTCCAGGGGATTATCCCGGTTAAGGGTTTCGCAGGCATACATCATCAGCCATTCCAGGTTCCAGTTGTCTCCGAGCAGCCAGTTGCCCGAGTCTCCCAGATGATTGTTTTCAGCTGAATCGTATGCCAGGACTGCATGCCCCGACCAATGGTTGCCATGAGTCGAGATGAACATAAGGTCCACGTTATCGGCATACTGGCTGTCGATACCACCTTTGGTGTTGTCGTTCAGATCGATTTCCCAGCAATCGCCGTCGGCCCAGTAGAAGGCCCGGCTGTGACCAGCGTTTCTCAGCGCCTGGTCCATTCCATTGCAGTTATTGAATACGTAGGTGAGGTCTTCGACGTCTACGCCGGCGGCACGTGCGTGGGGAAAGTGCCTGATGCCCTCAATTCCAAATGTTGCCATAGTTATTTTTTTTAAGGGTGTTGGGTTAGAATTCTTTTGGTTGTAATTGCTTGTGCAAATTTCCTTCGCCGCAGTATGATATACAAGAGAGGAAGTACTTGATCTATCAATTCAGGTATTTTTACGCTGTCGTATTGCACATGCCCATGCGCTACTATGGAAGAAACAGGTTTAATGAAAGTAAAGTATTCGTCGACAATACGTTTAAAATTACGAACGAGTTCAGTGCCTTGTTCAGGACAAAAAATGTCCAGGATGAACATACTACCGCCGCATGGAATTTGAAGCTAATACTTTCGCTGCTGCCGTCCTGCTACCTGAGGTTTGTGTTCTTAAGTGGTTGGATGAAATCAAATATAGCTATTCGAAAATTATTGCCCTCCTGTGATGGGGGTTGAACTGATTCCGTAAAAACTGTTCAACAGTGGGCACAATTACCTCATCGGTTGCTACATCGATGGCGAACCAGCTTATTTTAAATCCTGTCCATGCATATGAACTCCGGCCATAAGTTTCATGGAAAAGCTGGTTTTATCCGTTACTTGATGAACATGTATATTTATTTTTGCACCGACCTTCTTTGATTTTTCTATACATAGCGCCACCCATTCTGAGGCCATTCCAGTCATGTAGACAAGAAATGACGTCTGTAACTTGGGTTCATTGGATTTCGCTAATTATTTACAACGTCTGTCAAAATCATCATCTCCCAATCTGTCCTTTTCTAATTGGATACTTTTAAATGGTATCTCAATTAAAGATATAGCAGCCAGAACCTGAGACATAACATACTATTATTATTAACTGGTAGCGCTGTTACCAGCTCGCCAGATCATAGTAACATCGGGCCGGTAAGGTAAAATATTCTGCCTGTTCTTTTTTTGTCGAACTTCCGGTAATGGATGGTATTAAGGGAGTCGAAGGCCTCCTTAAACATCCCCGAAGACAGTAGAACAAAGCTTTGCTTTATTTTGACATAGTTAAAAAGCGAATCATTGTGTGTCTGTAAGGCAATGTGGAATAACTTTTGGGTATAACTGTAGCCGAATCATAATTAAAGACTTTGTACTCTTCGTAGAGTCCCGGGTAACCCTTAAATAATTTTAGCGGAGTGCTGTGATCCAGGTTTTGTTGGAGGCGGCTGATGATTTAGTCTTTCCGTTGGTCATAACGGGCTGATTTCCTCATCGTTTTATTCAGCTCATCGAGTTCGGACTGAATATTTTTCTGACAAAAGGCATTTATACTGACGAACAACAGTAAGAGACAGCATAAATATTGTTTCATGAGAACCGGACGGGCGGTGGTTAATGCCCCTCAAAGATATACATTCTGACAGATCTTTTCTCCGGGTGTTCCCTTATGCAGAAAACAAAAAAGGTAATATTCGCATGGCAAATATTACCTCAATGATTTCATGGCAACTCAGGGCTGCGCCGATAACTTGCCTACTTCTTTTCAGCTTCAGGCACCTCTGCCGATTCATCGGCCGAGGTAGCGGCAGCTTCCGGCTGTTTATCAGCTTCCGGCTCCCCTGCTTCTTTTTCTTCTGTAGCAGTGGCTTTTGTGGGTTTGGCTTCGGCAGCAACTCCGGCCTTGTCTGCTTTCTCAGCACCTACCTTTTTGATAACAGTGTCGCTTTCTTCAGCACCTTCTTTTTTGTGGTGCTCCCTTTTCTTCAGCACTTTGCTTTCATGTTCTGCATTCCAGCGCTCGAATTTCTCAAGGGCGGTTTTTTCATCAAAAAGTCCCAGTTCCACACCGCGAAGCAGGTGTTTCAGGTACAATACGCCTTTGAACGACAGGATGCGGCGAACCGTATCGGTTGGCTGGGCGCCCTTTTGCAGCCAATGCAATGCCCGGTTTCTGTCCAGGTGAATGGTTGCCGGCACCGACAAAGGGTTGTAAGAACCTATTTTTTGGATGAATTTGCCATCCCTGGGGGATCGGGAATCGGCCACTACGATGTAGTAGAAGGGACGTTTTTTTCTCCCTTTACGTTGTAATCTGATCTTAGCAGGCATAAATAATAGAGATTATTTTTGCGAGTGAACAATAAGTTTTCAAAGCACCAAAGGTAGGATAATCATCACGAAATTCAAAAATAAATATGTCAATGATTTATAAAATTCTGTTAACGTTTTACTTTTTAATGCCAGGCATGCGCATGTTTTTTTTGCCCGTATTCGCGTTATTCATTTGTTTCATCATCTTCCGGATCTGATCGAACTGCTTGAATAGCTGGTTGATTTCTTCCATATCCTTTCCGCTCCCCCTGGCAATGCGCTTACGCCGGCTGCCGTCGATCGCCGGCGGATTTGCTCTTTCATAAGGGGTCATGGAATTGATGATGGCTTCGATTCCATTGAATGCATCATCGCTGATGTCGATGTCCTTGACCGCTTTTCCAATACCCGGCATCATACCCAGCAAGTCCTTGATGTTTCCCATCTTTTTGATCTGCTGCAACTGGTTTCTGAAATCCTCGAAATCGAACTGGTTTTTACGGATCTTTTTTTCCAGTTTTCTGGCCTGTTCTTCGTCGTATTGCTCCTGGGCCCGTTCCACCAGCGTGGTGATATCGCCCATACCGAGAATCCGCTGGGCCATCCTTTCGGGATAAAACACATCCAGGGTCTCCAGCTTTTCGCCCATACTGACGAATTTAATAGGCTTTTGCACGGTATATTTAATGGACAACGCGGCCCCGCCACGTGTATCGCCATCAAGCTTGGTGAGAACGACCCCGCTGAAATCCAGCCGCTCATTAAAAGCCTTGGCCGTATTGACGGCATCCTGACCGGTCATGGCGTCCACCACAAAGAGGATCTCACCGGGGGCGACAGCCTTTTTGATATCGGCGACTTCCGTCATCATCACCTCATCGATGGCGAGTCTGCCCGCAGTATCGATGATGATGGTATTAAAGCCTTTGCTTTTGGCCTCGGCCAGGGCGGCTTTGGCAATTTCCACCGGATTTTTGTTGTCGGGGTCACTGTATACCGGTACGCCGATCTGACCGCCCAGAACGGTCAGCTGGTCAATGGCTGCCGGCCGGTATACGTCAGCTGCCACCAGCAGGGGAGAGCGGTTACGCTTGGTTTTTAAGAAACGCGCCAGTTTGGCTGAAAAAGTGGTTTTACCAGAGCCCTGCAGGCCTGCAATAAGGATAATGGAAGGATTTCCTTTCAGATCGAGTGTGGCTTCGCTGCCACCCATCAATTCGGTAAGCTCATCCTGGACGATCTTGACCATTTGCTGTCCGGGTGCCACGGCATTGAGCACCTTTTCACCCATGGCCTTGTTTTTGACCGTATCGGTAAATTCCTTGGCAATCTTATAATTCACATCCGCATCCACCAGCGCCCGCCGGATCTCCTTTACGGTCGCCGCGATATTGAGTTCAGTGATTTTGCCGTGTCCGCGAAGTTGCTTAAACGCGGAATCGAGTTTATCCGATAAAGAGTCAAACATTGGGTCAAAAATTTTAAGTGCCCGCAGACAGCCATCCACACCGGCTGTCAGAAAGCCTGCAAAGTTATTCCAACCCCGGTGAAATTCCAATTATTCCGCATGACGGGCCTTTGACGCCGCTTTTCTCCGCACAAAAAGGGACCCTGATGCCTTCAGAAGGCATTTTTTTTGCCCGGAGATCTCTGCTGGCGGGCGTATGGCGGGTCTGGCGCCACCATGCCACAAAGTATAATGGCTGCAAAACGGAAGAAATTGTCAGGACCAGCAGACGGATTGGCATCCGGTGGGAACAGGTCCATTTCCCGGGATACCCGGTTTAGGTGTCCCCCATCCAGGGTGTAAAACCTCAACGGCCTGCTTTATTGCAAAGAAGCCAAAAGCTTTTGGATCATGCCGAGATATTCGTTGTTATGAGCGGCCTTGGCCGCAGCTATGCCCTGTTTTGCCGTCGCCACGGCGCCGGGTTTATTGTTCATTTTTGCCTGGATCTGTGCTTTCAGATAATAGATGTTGGGAGCTTTCGGGTTTCCCTTTAAGGCAGCATTTGCCCAGCCCAGTGCCTTGTCCAGTTCACGGCCCGTTTTAAGATAGTACCGGGCTGCATCGAAATAGGGTTTTTTGGCGCTTTTCATTCCTTCATCAATCTGTGACATGATGGCCTGATCAATGGTGGTAGTCACATGGATGGGCACATAGGTATGATTCCAAATCATATAAAGAACAGCGCTGGAATCACGGAGACTATCAACGTTTATGGTGAAGGACTCGGCCTGTATGGGAACCTGGTAGGATGGAACAGAGAAACGCAATACATCATCGCCCTGGTTGTACTGGGTTCCCCAGCTTTTTATATCCTTGTTGAGAATGATGGTCCAGTCGTCTGCCGTGGGAATGGTATAAAGGGCGTACTTACCTGCCTTCACTTCGTGTCCTTCCAGTTTTACATCCTGACCGAATTCAATGGTGGTAACGGCATTGGCGCCTGTACGCCATTCCTTGCCATAGGGCACAAGACCGCCAAAGATCCCGCGGCCTTTTATACCGGGACGGGAATAGTCAATGGTGATGTGCGAGAGCGCAAAATCCTGAGTGATTACCTGATGGGGGCTCGGCGCGGGTGTCTTGATGCCCTGTGCCAAAAGGGCGGAGCAACTGAGGGCAGAAACAAGGATCGTAAGACAAGTCTTTTTCAACATGGCGGTTGTTTTTTGGTTTTTCCAAAAGTAGGTGTTTCAGCTGAAAGAATGAAACCATTTTTGACAGGCCGTGAAAAAGGATTTGTGATTATCGTGTCGCCGGCATCCTGAAACCGGTGGCTCAAGTTTTTGGACTTTTAAAGAAGTATAGTGGTACTTAAACAGGAATGCTAAAAAAGCCATGATCGGGTTTGCCAGCAAGATTAAAATCGCTTTAATTCCACCATTTAATTGTGTCGTTAACAGGCCCTAACAATATTTTTTTTTGTTATAATTATTGTTTACTTTTGTAATGATACAACGCTTCTATGCGCAAGATGGAAGCGTTGCTTTTTTTTCTCCTGCCTGGAAGCCAGAGCAGGGGTATTTTTTTTGTTAAAATCAATACAAAAATTCTTATTTATGGCCGAAGTAACATATGTAACCAGAGAAACCCTGGATCAGATGCAAAAGGAACTTACCAGGCTGAAGACCAAGGGACGCGCTGAAATCGCCAGGGCCATTGCTGAAGCAAGGGAAAAGGGTGATTTGAAGGAGAATGCCGAGTATGATGCCGCCAAGGAAGCACAGGGATACCATGAGGCGCGCATTGCGCAACTTGAAGCGGCTGTCATGAGCGCGCGCATATTGGATATGAAGGATGTAGACACCTCACGGGTATCGGTCCTCTCCACGGTGACCATAATGAATATGAAGACACAGAAAACAATGACATACCAGTTGGTCTCTGAAAATGAGGCCAATATCAAAGCTGGCAAGTTATCCGTCGTGTCCCCTATCGGGAAGGGCCTTCTGGGAAAGAAAAAAGGAGAAGTAGCAGAGGTAAATACCCCCACCGGCCTATTGAATTTCCGGGTGGAAAATATCTCCATATAAAAATAGACGTCCTGCTGACCGCTGCTTTCAGGAAAATACAAGTCAGTATTGAACGCACAACGATTCTTACCATGACGATATTTAGTAAAATCATCCGGGGCGAGATCCCCGGTTACAAAATCGCGGAGGATGATTACTTCTTCGCTTTTTTAGATGCCTTTCCTTTGGTGCCCGGCCATACGCTGGTGGTGCCGAAAGTAGAAGTGGACAGGTTTCTTGACATGGGCGATGATTATCTGGGCCGCATATTGCTGTTTGCCAAACCTATTGCACTGGCAATAGAAAAATCATTCCCGTGCAACCGGGTGGGCCTGAGCGTCGTGGGACTGGAAGTGCCGCATGCGCACCTGCATCTCATTCCTCTCAATACCATGGATGATATTAACTTCACGCGCGGCAAATTGAAGCCAACGGCTGAAGAACTCAAGACCAGCCAGGCGAAGATACTGGCTCACCTCGGCCATCAGAAAGGATAAACGGGCAAAATCCGGAAACCGGAAAAAGGCGGCCAATCGTTTTATTGTTTGTTCTATCAAGCGATGATTGAAAACCGGTGATTGCTGATGCTCTGCCCTTGTTGTGCGGAGACGATCGTTCTATGGATAAAGGCGGGCAAATATGCTGGTTGGTAAAAGTGGACTATATTGCAGAGCGTTTCCGCAGGAACACAGGGCGCTTTATCGCATGTTAAAACAATATCCCATGGCTGTAAGAACAATGGCTGAGATGGTTTCCAACAATGAAACACCCGAAGTGCTTTTTTGGGTCGGCTGTGCGGGAAGCTTTGATCAGCGCGCGCAAAAAATAACAAAAGCGTTTGTATTGATTCTGGAGAAAGTTGGTATTAAATTCGCCATTCTGGGCAATGAAGAAAGTTGTACAGGCGATCCTGCAAGGAGAGCGGGTAATGAATTCCTTTTTCAGATGATGGCCTTTAATAATATTCAAACCCTGAATAATTATGGCATCAAAAAAATTGTTACCACCTGCCCACATTGTTTCAATATCCTGAAAAATGAATATCCTGTTTTGGGGGGCCATTATGAGGTGATCCATCATGCACAATTATTGCAACAACTCATCAATGAAGGAAAAATAAAGATGAAGGATGGCGGTGTTTTTCAGGGGAGAAGAATTACTTACCATGATTCCTGTTACCTGGGAAGGGCCAACGGCATTTATGAAGCTCCCCGTGACGTACTGGAAACCCTGGACGCGGAGTTGGTGGAGATGAAACATTGCCGCAGCAAGGGTATGTGCTGTGGCGCCGGTGGCGCCCAGATGTGGAAAGAAGAAGAAAAGGGCACCACGCGCGTTAATTTTGAAAGGGGAAGACAAGCGGTGGCGACCGGTGCTTCTATTGTAGCATCCAACTGTCCCTATTGTATGACCATGCTTACCGATGGGGTGAAGGAAGCAGGCAAGGACGAGGAAATGCAGGTATTGGACATCGCCGAACTGGTTGCCCAAAGCATGGTGTGAGCGGATAGCTGTTTCCTGATGAACGGAAGCCGGTCCCTGTTATACTTCGTGTGAGTATTTCGCTGACCCTATCCCCCTGTATCATTGCCCCGACGTGGCGAAGAGCGTTTTCAGTTGTTCTATGCCTTGTATAGGCAATTCTTTTGAAATCACCATGATATCATGGATAGAGAAACCATCACCGTGGAACGGGTTTTTAAAAATACGCACCGATCCCAGCCATGATATGCACCCCTATAACCTGGATGTACCTCCCAATGGATTTCGTATGCGCCCGACAGTGGGATATGAGTTTGCCTGTCTCTTTTCGCTTTAAACCGCATCTGTTATTTTCGCAATGTTCTTTGTGCCCCGTTGTATTTCAGCGCTATATTTCATTACGGCCGAGATTTTTTTTCCTCATGTTTTAAAAGTTTTGTACCTTTTAGATAAAATGAGAAATAGGATTACACCCATTTATACTTCGGATTCAAGACATACATGGCTACTGCTAAACGATCCAAACCATCAGACGCCATCATCGGTACAGACTTTCGCACCAAAACGGGAGGAGAACGAAAGCTAGGGGATTTTACTACGCCGCCTTCCATTTTAAAACTGATCCCGCTGACGGTCCTGGTAGGCGTGGCTGGCGCTTTCGTAGCGTTGATCCTGGTATGGATGATCGGTTTTCTGACGAATATTTTATATTACCAGCGTGTAGATTTCCGTCTTGTTTCCCCTCTTGACAATACGCTGGGGCTGTTAAGCATTATCATACCCGTGGCCGGTGGTATTCTGGTGGGGTTGATGGCTCGTTACGGTTCTGAACGCATTCGCGGTCACGGTATCCCCGAGGCCATGGAAACCATTTTGGTGGGTGGAAGCAAGGTAGAGCCCCGCCTTACCGTGCTTAAACCGATTTCCAGCGCCATTAGTATCGGTACTGGGGGCCCTTTTGGCGCGGAGGGCCCCATCATACTCACGGGGGGCGCGTTGGGCTCCGTCTTCGCGCAGTTTATACGGCTGAGTGCCATAGACAGGCGATGCCTGCTGGTTGCAGGGGCGGCAGCGGGCATGAGCGGTATTTTCGGCACACCGATTGCGGCTGTCTTGCTGGGTGTTGAATTGCTTTTGTTTGAATGGAAGCCCCGTTCCATGGTGCTGGCCGGCATCGCCAGCGCGGTGGCCGATGGTATCCGTCATTGGTTTGTTTACAAGGGTTGGATGCATGCGGAGCCCTTGTTTCCCGTTCCCCCGGCTCATTTTAGCGGGCTTGGTACCGGTATGTTGGACGCAGTCATTATGGGTATTGCCGGTGGCGTCTGCGCCTGGCTATTGACCAAGGCCGTTTACGGGGCGGAGGACGCTTTTAAGAAACTGCCCATTCACTGGGTTTGGTGGCCGGCCATCGGTGGATTGATCATCGGTATCGGCGGGCTGATCGAGCCGCGTTCACTGGGAGTGGGTTATGATACCATCCGGGCGGAATTGGCAGGTTCCCTGGCGCTGGGAACCCTGATCAGCGTATTTGTGGTCAAACTGATCATTTGGGCGATCGGACTTGGTTCGGGTACCAGCGGTGGTATACTCGCGCCGATCATCATGATGGGGGCTGCCATTGGAGGGTTACTGGGCATGGTGCTGCCGGGCGGTACGCCGGCGGATTGGGCTGTATTGGGCGTGGTGGGGGCGCTTTCAGGGGTGACGCGATCGCCTTTTACCTCTATCGTCTTTGCCATCGAGCTCACCCATGACATGGATTTATTTCTGCCGCTGCTGGTGACGGCTACGATCGCTCATCTGATCAGCGTGCTGATCCTGAAGCGTTCCATCCTCACCGAAAAGGTTGCCAGACGTGGATTTCATGTGTTGAGGGAATATACTGTGGATTCACTGGATGTGGTGTTCGCCAGGGAGGTCATGTCCACCCATGTGTTAAACCTGCATCCGGACCTCGGCTTGCAGGAAGTGGAGAAACTGTTGAAGTCCTCTTCAAAAATGCGGTATCAACGACTGTTGCCGGTAATAGATAAGGATAACAGGCTCCTTGGCGTCGTCCCTTGGCAGGATATTATAGAACGCGCCATCAATGATAACCTGAAGGGGAAGGTAGAGGATATCATGCGAAAAGACATCATCGTCACTTATCCTGACGAATCGCTGCGTCAAGTGGCCGATCTGATGGCACTTCATGACGTCGGTGTGCTGCCGGTAGTGGAACGTGCGATGCCCCATAAGCTTTGCGGGTTGATCACCCAGTATAATCTGCTGACGGCCCATGAACGTATGCTGTTAGAAGAACGTAAAAGAGAGCAGGTATTGCATCTTTCCTTCCCCACACATTTTGGTAATCGTTTCCGGGGCATGGCACAACCGGTCAAAACTGATCAGCCGGCCAGTATGGATGATTCCAGGCCGCCTTTGGAGCAAAATAATGTTCAGCATCCCGTTGATGTTTCCAAAGAGAATCCACAGAAAGACGATACCGGGAAGCCGCCACTTTCGGAATAATGGATTTGGCCCTCGCTTGCTTCCTGCGGTATATGCTGATGAAGTAGTACCTTTGTCTTATCCGTTTGCTTAAATGACTTTAAATTAATCAGTATGAATATTCAGGATTGGAGAGCACTGTTACCCGATCATTTCTCCCCGGATTCCAGGGCATGGGTTTATCAGAGTGACAGGCAGTTAAATGACAACGAATCAAAACAGGTTGGTGAGCAGCTATACCGGTTTTACACCCAATGGATTTCGCACAACCGCCCGGTAAAAGGATGGGCAGGCGTTTTGTTCAACCGGTTTATTGTATTTATCGCGGATGATACCATGGACAGGCTCTGTGGCTCCGCGGTAGACAATTCCATTCGCCTGGTGAAGGATCTGGAGGCCCAATATGGCCTGAAGCTGCTGGATCGCACCCTTCTTGCCTTTGTGATTGACGATCATATAGAATCATTGTCATTGCGGCGAATTCCAGAGGCTTTGGAAACTGGAAAAATTGACAGGGAGACCCTGTATTTCAATAATACGATCACCACAAGGTCCGCTTTGGACGAAGATTGGCTGATCAAAGTGAAAGACAGCTGGCTGGTGCGGAAATTTCTGTCACAAACAACCGCCTGATCGCTGAAGGGGTTGTCCGCAACGGTAGCTGTCTTTCCCTGAAAATTGTCGCCCACTCATAGCTTCCATGGAAAGATTTATTAACCATGAGCGTTTCCAGAACGATCTGAATTTTCGGAGGGGTGGAACAAATCGAAAAAGTTCATGGGGTTAATCCTCTTGTTCGGGATAGATCCCCAGATAGCTGTTTCTCAGGGATAACAATGTCTGTGGGGGGTGTGTTCCGGCAAGTCCTGGAAGATGTTCCGCGCAGCGCGCCTATGAGGACCAGCATGTCATTTTCCTTTAGCTTTCTGGCAATGTTTTGAAGATTATCCTCCCAGTTATCAAAGGGTTCGTACTCAGCCGCCAGGCCGTCAGATTGCTCCTGGTCATTTTTATCCGGTCCTCCTTCCATTTCTTTTTTAGAAAAAGCGCTTAGTTTTTCCAACACGGATGGTGGCGCCCTGAAGAGAATCTTTGAGCCGGTCTGCCTGTGCAGGCGACCGATGTGATCAAACCAGGCTCTAATCCACTTTCTTTCTCAGCCGCTGCCGGCACAAGCACGATAGGGCATTCGGGTCTTCCCAAAGGTTGTCGTAGTGGGTATGGCCCTTTTGGTACTGGCTGCCACCATACAAGTGGCCAGTAGCGGCATAAAACTACAGGAAAGAAGATGAAAAAGCGGAGGAAGGGTACCGTGTAAATGTATTAACGGTTATAGTTACCATTAATTAAGGCGAATTTAAGCTTCTCAGCATCATTTTTTATAAGGGTTGCCATCGTCTGGCATGAAATATTTACGCTGTGCAAGCAGTTCCTGACCAACCGCAACTTCAACAGGCTTGAAAAAATTATCTCCGGCTTATGATTTTCATTATTTGCCAGCCGGCTCTCCCGTAATAAGGATAGTGATTAAAGATGTCTGTATGCGGATCCATTG
>DASULB010000444.1:0-8136 GCA_036278455.1 Chitinophagaceae bacterium
GGAGAGCCTCTTTGAAGAAGGCGGCATGCAGGTGCGCGCAGGTTATGAAGATACACTGAGGGATATGCTGTCTCAATTGAAGGATTTAAGACAATATTACAAAGATGATACCGGCAAACCGGTGAAATTCTGGCCCAGAAGGACCTATAATTGATTCCCCCCTGAATTTGCTTTGTGGCTGACAAGCGTGGAATTCTCTCTAAGGCAACCGGGCCATGAACGGGCAAAGGCGACTTAAGATTGCTATACTTTGCTACCGGCAATCGTCTGGAGCTGAAAAATACTTATCGTGTTTTTGTCTTAAATTTGTCTTTCTGTATACATCATAGATCATGAATGACGGAAACAAACATGCCTGTTGTTCCGCGTCGCGCGGACCATCACAAGAGAAGCCAGCATGGGAAAGTCTTGCAGGTGCCGGCGGTTCTACCGAGAACATGATCAGGTTGCCGGGAGGTAAATTTCTCATGGGCACCGATGACCAGGAAGGTTTCCCCGCAGATGGCGAAGGACCCGTCAGGGAGATCGCTGTTGATCCTTTTTATATGGATATGGCCACGGTTACCAACCGGCAGTTTAGTGAATTTATCAGCGCCACCGGGTACCAGACGGACGCTGAACGCTTTAGCTGGTCTTTCGTGTTTTATGGACTCTTATCGGACGAGATGCGTGGATCCCATCCCGAGGTGGCCGTCCAGGCGCCCTGGTGGTGTGCCATCCCCGGAGCAACCTGGGATCATCCTGAGGGGCCCGGCACCGGTATTGACGACAGGATGGACCATCCCGTGGTCCATGTTTCCTGGAATGACGCCATGGCCTATTGCGCATGGGCGGGAAAGAGACTACCCACAGAAGCCGAATGGGAATATGCCGCGCGGGGCGGGTTGGTCCAAAAAAAATATCCCTGGGGAGATGAACTGACACCGGATGGAGAACACCATTGTAACATATGGCAGGGCACTTTTCCTGACTACAACAGCCTGGAAGACGGGTATCTCGGCACGGCCCCCGCCAGAAGCTTTATGCCAAACGGTTATGGGTTTTATAACATGTCTGGCAATATATGGGAATGGTGCGGGGACTGGTTTAGCAGGGATTTTCATCAAACAGCGGGACGGCAAAACCCCACGGGGCCCAGGGAAGGGCAGACAAAAGTCATACGCGGCGGATCCTTTTTATGTCATCATTCCTATTGTAACCGTTACCGGGTAGCGGCACGTTCCTCCAACACGATTGACAGCACCGCTTCCAACATGGGATTCCGGTGCGTGTCAGCTGCCTCATGACACCCAGGTGAAACACCGGGAGTCGCGAGGAACAATTAAATCCTTATTTACGCTGCTTTTAGGCTGATAAAGTTTAAATTTGAGCCTTCATTCCCCGCCCCTGGGCGGGGTTGTATTCATGAAAGTCACTTTAGCCTATGTATGCCAGTATTTCGGACTTGCTCAGGGATCTTTTTGGGATCCACATTGCCCTGCCTATCCAGACCTTTGGTTTCTTTGTAGCGATCGCCTTTTTTGTCTCAGCCTACGTGCTTACCCGGGAATTAAAACGCAGGGAACAGATGGGCTGGATGAAAGCCAAAGAGGAAATGCAATGGGTGGGGAAGCCGGCTACGTCCAGCGAACTGATCTGGAACTTTATCATCGGCTTTTTGATTGGTTTCAAACTCTTGTATGCCCTGGTGCATTGGGATCAGTTCTCCGCCGATCCGCAACACCTGCTTCTTTCCTCGGTCGGGAATTTCTGGGGAGGTATCATACTGGGCGCCATCCTTGCCTATCTGCGTTACCGCGATAAAAAGAAGCATCAACTTCCAAAGCCAAAACAGGAGGCTTATCCCGTCTGGCCGCATCAAAGGATCGGTGACATCGTGGTATTAGCCGCGATTGGTGGCCTGGTAGGGGCGAAGATATTTGACGGCCTGGAGAACTGGCAAAGCTACATGGCCGATCCGATAGGGAGCTTTCTATCCTTCAGCGGGCTTACGTACTATGGCGGTCTTATCGTGGCGACGATCGCCATTTTGTGGTATGCCCGTAAAAAGCAGATCAACGGCTGGCACCTGGTGGACAGTGCCGCGCCGGCGCTCATGCTGGCCTATGGATTGGGCCGGATCGGCTGTCAAATGGCAGGAGACGGTGACTGGGGTATCTACAACAGCGCTTACAGGAATGACGGGACTGGCGGCGTTCTAAAAGGTAATGCCGGCCACTTTCAACAGTCTCTGCATCAATTCAGTGATTTTTTCATGAGCCATTATGGCAGGTTGCATGATATACCGCACGCGGCTTTTACAAAACCGCATTTTCTTAATTTTTTACCGGACTGGTTTTTTGCTTTTACCTATCCCCATAATGTAAACAGCGACGGCATTCACATCCCCGGTTGTGTCGGTCAGCACTGCGCCATGCTCCCCATACCGGTATTTCCCACTCCCTTGTATGAGATCATCATGTGCCTGATCCTGTTTTTTATTCTCTGGGGGATACGAAAGAAGATCAGGATACCCGGACTTGTCTTTGGCATTTACCTCATCATGAATGGTGTGGAACGTTTCCTGATTGAGCTCATTCGCGTGAATACGAAATATTCCTTTTTTGGCATCCATCCCACACAGGCGGAGATCATCTCCCTGTTACTGATCATCGCGGGTATCGTGCTGATCATTTTTGTCAGGAAAAAGCATCCGGCCCTGCCGGTGACACCTGTCAAGGTGCCCGCCAATTAAGCAATTTATTTCGCCCCTTTCGCGGATCATCCTTGTCAGGTGTCCGGAGGACCTTCATTGTTTTTTGACACTATCTTTTACCGATGATGTCCTGGCGCGTTTTCCGGTGACCGGATACCTTTGCTGCAGGGACTGCAACTGGCCGATCAGGTAACGTGCTGTCCTTGCCTCCTGCTGCATATCCGCGCTAAACTGATCGGGTGACAATGCACTATAATAGGAGAGTTGTTGCCGGCAATCGGCGATCACGTCATTGGCGACAGAATTTCCCTTGATGCTGTCACCCGCCAGGTAATAGGCGTAGGCAAATTGCGCGGAAGTATAATCATGAATGTTTCTTTCCGAGACCATTCCGTATGGAAAATTCTGCACCAACAGGTTGCTGTCACAATAATTCAACGCTTTGACAGCGCTGTCTTTTTTCCCTTCTTCGGCCAGTGCGATGCCCAGGCGCTCGAAGGCGCCGCGGATGCTTTCCAACTCGCGGCGGTTAGGCTCATCAAAATAAGTCCCCGGCTTCTGCGCACCCCCGAAACGGAACTGGTGCATCAGCACCTGATACGTTTTGGCGGTATTCATATTCTCGCCAGCCGGGTTAACAGTGTCCTCAGGTTTTTGATAAGGAGTTAACCGGTAAATCAGGCCGTCGGCCTCCATATAATCATCCAGCCCCTCGGAAAGACTGGGGTTGGTGAAACAAATAGGCCTGTTCCAGTTATTGGCGGCGATGATCTGCAATTCCGCGAGGTCGTTTTTCATGAAGACGCTTAGCTTATCGGAGAAGGTGACCTCCGGTACGACGTCCGCGCTGTCCCGGAGGGGCACCGTGCCATTCTGCAGCACCGTTTTCTTGTTGACGGGGAGGATGAAATTCTGGGTGGGGAGGTAATTCATAGTGTCGCCCCTTCCGGGAAGGGTGATCTTGACATCGGGATTATCGCTGTCTATGAAATTCATCACATCGGACAATTTGAAGTACCTGGTGGAGTCTGTTTTGCCGGGATAATAATACAGGTAGTCCCTTCTGGTCCCGAGGTATTTGTCCGGTGTCCATTGCATGGGTATCGGCTCGCTTTCATTTACCTTGGTGCGGAGCTGATTGATAAACCAGTCGGTGCCCAGTAAGGTGGTGATGATAATACGAACGTCGGGTCGTACGCCTTCTACTTCCTGGGCGTACCAAAGGGGATAGGTGTCATTGTCACCGCCCGTGAACAAAATGGTGTTCTTATCGCAGGAATGAAGATAATCCTCAGCGATGTCCCGTGCCAATGTTTTTTGATGGCGGTCATGATCGTTCCATTCCTGGCAACTCATCAGCAGTGGTACGGCCAGCAAACAGATGGTGCCCGCCAGGATGGCGGAAGCTTTCCCCTTTTTAATGATCTTTTGTTTAATAAAATGATAGACGCTTAATACGCCCAACCCTATCCAGATGGCAAAAGCGTAAAAGGACCCCACATAAGAATAATCCCGCTCCCTGGGTTGCGGCATGGCCTGGTTGAGGTAGAGAATGATGGCGATGCCGGTAAAGAAGAATAACAGGAGCACCACGAGCCCGTGCTTTTTATCACGGTTAAATTGGAAGAAGAGCCCAAAAAGTCCCAACAGAAGCGGCAGCATGTATAGTTTGTTATGCGCCTTGTTGTTTTTCAGGCTGACGGGTAATTTTGACTGGTCTCCCAGCCTCCAGTTGTCGATAAACGGGATACCGGATATCCAGTTGCCATCCCTTACATTGCCGAATCCCTGAAGGTCGTTTTGTCTTCCGGCGAAATTCCACATGAAATACCTGAAGTACATCCAGTAGAGCTGATAATGAAAGAAGTAATATACGTTATCTCCCAGGGTGGGCTGCTCCCCCGGTGCCAACCCCAGGGATTGTTTGTAAAAGTCCACGGCTCCCTGTGAATTATCGTCATTCCAGAGCCTTGGAAAGAGATGCACATCACTGGGATCATATTCCAATTTATATTTTTTGCCCACCACATCATAGCGGCCGTTTTTCACATCCTTATGGTAGATGTTGCCGTTTTCTTTTTCCCCGGTCGGTTTGGCGGTAAAATCAGGGCCCGACAGCAGAGGCCAGGTACCATATTGAGAACGATCCAGATAGGAGACAAGCTTCATGGGATCGTCCACATCCTGCATGTTGATCGCAGGGCCCGCATTCGCCCTGATAACGATCATGAAATAGGATGAATAACCTACCAGAATGAACGCGATGCACAAAAATGCGAGGCGAACGGGGTATTTTTGATGCTTCTTCGCCCAACGCAGCCCCAGGATAATGATAACGATATACAAAGCGATGCAGAAATAACTGCCTGAATTGAAAGGTAATCCCAGGCCGTTGACGAAAAACAGTTCAAAACCGCCAATGAGTTTTACGGTATCCTGGATGAAGATCTTTTGCACGATCCCCAGGATGATGCAGGCGATGACAAAGGCGATGATGGTTCCTTTTACCGAAGCCTTATACCGGCGAAAATAATAAGTCATCACGACGGCGGGGATACAGAGCAGGCTGAGCAGATGAACCCCGATGGACAATCCGATCAGATAAGCGATGAGTACGATCCAGCGGTCGGCGCCGGGCTTGTCAGCTTCATTCTCCCATCTTAAGATGGCCCAGAAGCCGATGGCGATAAAAAGCGGGGATACACCAAAAACGATTCCTTCCACCGCTGAGAACCAGAATGAATCCGAGAAGGTAAATGCAAGGGCGCCTACCGCCCCTGCAGCGATCAGGACAATGGTTTTTTCCGTAGAGACGCTTTCACCGCTGGTGACCAGTAGTTTGCGGCCCAGATGCACGATGCTCCAAAACAGGAACATGACGGTAAAACCACTGCTGAGGGAGGATAATAGGTTTACGTGCAGGGCGGCTGTATGAGGAGTATCCCCAAAAAGGATAATGAACAACCTGCCCAGCATGATAAATAAGGGTGCGCCGGGTGGATGGGATATCTGCAGTTTATAAGCGCAACTGATGAATTCACCGCAGTCCCAGAAGCTGACGGTGGCCTCACGCGTGAGGATGTAGACAGTGCAGGCAATGGCACAGATGACCCACCCTGCAATGACATTGGTCTTTTTGAAGTTCATACCAGGCGAATTGAGTAAGCAAAAGTAGGTTCAGGCGCCTATATCAAACGACTTTGGGGCAACGTTAACAATTAATTTGCACCTTCAGGACGAAAGATGCCGTTGGGAAACACTCCATGCTTCGGGCCTTGCGGCAAATCCTTTTTTTGTTTTCATCCAGATCTCGTCAAATAAAGGAGAGTGACGATACCGCTCCAGAGCCTTCAGGGAATCCCAGTGGCTATGGGTAAAGAAAACGGTGGGATTCGTCTCATCCTGCCACAGTTCCAGGTGATGGCAGCCGGGAAAATGACGGATCTTTTCGTTTTCCGCAGTGAATAATTCCAGGAAGCTATCCACAGCTTCGGTCTGAAAGGTCATCTTGACGAGACGGATAATCATTCGAAATGGATACGGATGGTTTGATAAAATAGGTGTTTATGAAACTGGCTGTCTCCTGCGCTCCGGTAACTGTCGGCGTCCCTGGAATAGCTTTGCAGGCCGAACAAACCAGCGGCATTTCCCTTATTAATGGCGATTTCCAGGTAACCAGCCGTATTGAACATGGCGACTTTATTACCTTCAGGAACGGCGGCATAACTTTCGGAAATATGACCGATATAATCGTCTCTCATCACAAAGATCTTAAAACTCCGCCCTTTACGGCAGGTCTCAAATTGTTCCCGGGTAATATTCACCACCACATTTTCAAAGCGGTCGATGTATATTACCTGCCCTTCTATGTAATCTTCCTGCATGATCGGCTGCAGCGGCTTTCGCTCCACAATGGAAGAGGAAGCCACGCCGATCTCGGCCATCGGGGTTCCAAAGTCAAGGGCCAGGGTCGCCTCTGCAAACCCCTTTATTACGCTGAGGGTATTGATCCCCGAAGACTCAAATTCCAGTTGATAAACATCTTCCGGCCTGCCTCCCAGTATCATGGTTAGCAGTCCGTTATCCGCGCAAAAAAAATACTGGTTTTGGTGCCGGCATAGCAGATAAGGGGCATTTTTATGATCAAACAGGTTCACCAGGATAAAATGGCAGGTATTTGCCGGGAACCAGGGAAGGGCGCTTTTGCATAAATAAGCGGCCTGGGGGAAATTAAAGGGTAATACTTCATGAGAGATGTCGATGACGGTATGTTGCGGGCATATCTGATGCAGGAGTCCTTTGACTGCGCCGGTTAAGTAGTCCTGTAAACCAATATCAGATGTAAGGGTAATAATTGCCACGGTAAGGGATAAATGAATATAATTTCTGTCAAAATTCCTAAATACAGTTGACAATATAAAATTTAAAAGGCTCTCCAGCCTGAAAACAGTGGATCAGCTGGCGATTTAAGGGGATTATTTACCCTCCGGTGTGGGAAGCTTTCACAGCCTGGTGAATCTTTCCCGGGCCGGCTTATTTCAAAGGCGATCCGGGTTCCTTCTTAAAATGATTATACACCAATTTATCAGTCAGGGCCGGAAACCATTTATTCATCCAAACGGTCAGTTTTCCCTGGAATGTCATGATGCTGGTCCTTTTCCGGCGGCGAATGGCCTGCAGGATCCGGTCAGCTACTTCACTGGCGCTCATGAGTTTATTTTCCTCTAGCGGTGTCTCCGCCTGTGCCTGTCCGCACTTGTCGAGGGCTGTATTTCTGATATTGGAGTTGGTGAATCCGGGGCTGACCCACATCACATGCAGGCCGGTATGGAGATTTTCGGTCCTGAGCACTTCCATAAAACCCTGCATGGCGAATTTGGATGCCGAGTAACCGGCGCGGCCGGGTAATCCGCGATAGCCCGCGATTGAAGACACCCCAACGACCGTCCCCTGGTTTTTTTTCAGTTCAGCCAGTGCGTACCAGGTACAATAGACGCATCCCCAGAAGTTAACATCCATCAATTCCCGCAAAACATGCAGATTCTCCAGCTCGTCAAAAAGCGCCCTCATGGATATCCCGGCATTATTAATGAGGACATCAATGCGGCCGAATTTCCGGATGGTGTTTTCGATAAAACGCTTACACTCCGCTTCCTGACCCATATCCGCCACCTGCGTAAAAAGGTGACCGCTGTCAAATTCCGCCTGCAAGGCCTGGAGTTTGTCCCCATTCCGTCCGCAGGTAGCGACGAAGGCGCCTTCGGTTAAAAATTTTCTGACCAGGGCTTCACCGATTCCCGATGTTCCGCCCGTAACGATGACCACTTTATCCCGAAATGACTGAGACTGAGACATTAGCTTAGCTTGGGTTTGATGAAAAGCAAAAGTAACCGGGAAAATTCAGGAATAAAAGATGAAATTAGGTGAATGAACAGGCTATA
>DASULB010000445.1:0-50422 GCA_036278455.1 Chitinophagaceae bacterium
AGGTGAGATAATGATGTTTTTGGCGCGTTGGACGATGTTCATGGCTTTTGGTCGTTTTAAGAAAGAGGAAAGAAAATAAGCCCGACGAAACACTTTGTTTTGTATCCGCCGGTGTTTTAAGTGGCAGCAAGATAAAAAGAAGCGGCGGATTTACAAAAAATTAACAAATCTGTTTTTTTTCTCCTTCGCCCACCGGGGCAAAATATGCAACCGGCCAACCCTTGCGCCTGCTTGCCTGCAGCCTTTTGCCCGCGCTATTTTTAACATTTCCTTTCCGCTTCTTCCCTGAAAATGGCTAACTTTGTAGATTGATTAAACTGCCAGTATGGCATGTTTACCGAGGAGCACAATATTTGCCCGAATTACCATAGATTACAGTATTAAAACCGTTTTTATAATCTCTTTTATTTTACCATAATATGCTTGGTTTCTTTTCAAAATTAATTGGCGGGAGAAAGTCCGATAAGGACGTGAAAGGCATCCTGCCCCTGGTGGACCAGATCAATGAGGAGTTTGATAAGCTGCAATCCATCAGCAACGATGAACTTCGTGGGAAGTCAGATGTTTTCAGGGCGCGTATCCGGGAATACCTGACCGATATAGTTGAACAGATCCGGGATAAGGAAACATTGGCCGAGGATTCCGAAACGACCGATATCTTTCAGAAAGACAAGATCTATGAAGAGGTCGATAAACTCAAGAAGAAAAAGGATGAACTGTTAGAGGAAGTCTTAAACCAAATATTACCCGAGGCCTTCGCCGTCATGAAGGAAACGGCACACCGGTTTATGACGCAGACGGAGATCGTTGCCACCGCTACTGACCTGGACCGGCAGCTGGCGGTCAATAAAGAATACATTAAAATTAACGGTAACCAGGTGGCCTACAGCAATTCCTGGACCGCGGCGGGCACCCCGATCACATGGAACATGATGCATTATGACGTGCAGCTTGTCGGCGGCATCGTCCTGCATCAGGGAAAGATCGCGGAAATGGCCACCGGTGAAGGTAAGACACTGGTATCCACACTACCCTCCTATCTGAACGGCCTGGCCGGGGAAGGCGTGCACCTGGTCACTGTCAATGACTACCTTGCCCGTCGTGACCAGGAATGGAACAGTCCTCTTTTCGAGTTCCTCGGTCTTACCACCGACTGCATTGACAAACACGAGCCGCACTCTGCCGAACGCCGGCAGGCGTATCTGGCGGACATCACCTATGGTACCAACAATGAATTCGGCTTCGACTACCTGCGTGACAACATGGTGCATTCACCCGATGAAATGGTGCAGCGCAAGCATCATTTCGCGATGGTCGATGAGGTGGACAGTGTCCTGGTGGATGACGCGAGAACGCCGCTGATTATCTCCGGGCCCGTTCCCCGTGGTGAAGAGCAGGAATTCGTCAGACTGAAGCCCCGTATCCAGAAACTGGTGGAAGCCCAGAGAAGGGTGACTTCCCAATGCCTGCAGGACGCCAAAAGAATGATCAAGGAAGGACAGGACGACGCCAAGACAGGCGGACTGATGCTATACCGCGCCTACCGCGGCCTCCCCAAGAACCACGCACTCATCAAATACCTCAGCGAACCAGGCATGAAAGTCCTGATGCAGAAAGCGGAGAACCATTACCTGGCAGACCAGGAGCGGGAAATGCCCGTAGTGGTAGATGAGCTCTATTTTGTCATCGACGAGAAAAATAATACGGTGGATCTCACCGATAAAGGGATTTCGCTGATCACAGCCGCCGGGGAAGATCCCAATTTCTTCATCATGCCGGATATCGGATCCGAGATCGCGGAAGTGGAGAATTCCGATCTTTCACCGGAGGAGAAAATGCAAAAGAAGGATGAACTTCTTAAGGACTTCTCCGTAAAAGGTGAGCTTATCCATTCCATGCAGCAACTGCTGAAAGCCTATACCCTCTTTGAGAAAGATGTGGAATATGTGGTGCTCGATGATAAGGTTAAAATCGTCGATGAGCAAACAGGCCGTATCCTGGAAGGCCGCCGTTATTCCGACGGGCTGCACCAGGCTATCGAGGCCAAGGAAAACGTGAAGGTGGAAGCTGCCACACAGACCTTCGCCACCATTACCCTGCAGAATTTCTTCCGCATGTACCACAAGCTGGCCGGCATGACCGGTACGGCCTCCACAGAGGCCGGGGAACTTTGGGAGATCTATAAGCTGGATGTGATCGAAATACCCACCAACCTTCCCGTCGTCAGGATAGACAGTGAAGACCTGGTATATAAGACCAAACGCGACAAATACCGCGCGATCATTGAGGCCATTAAAAAGCTGCGCGACGCCAAACGTCCCGTACTGGTGGGCACCACCTCAGTGGAGGTTTCCGAGTTGCTGAGCAAGATGCTTACCCTCGAGAAGGTTCCCCATAACGTCCTGAACGCCAAACAGCATCAACGGGAGGCACAGGTGGTGGCAGAGGCCGGTTTACCCGGTAATATCACGATCGCCACCAACATGGCGGGCCGCGGTACTGATATCAAGCTCGGCCCCGGCGTAAAAGAGGCAGGCGGACTGGCCATCGTCGGCACTGAACGGCATGATAGCCGCCGTGTTGACCGGCAGTTGCGCGGACGTGCAGGACGGCAGGGCGATCCCGGATCCTCCCAGTTCTATGCGTCACTGGAAGATGATCTGATGCGCATGTTCGGCTCCGAACGCATTGCCGGCATGATGGACCGCATGGGTTATAAAGAGGGAGAGGTGATCCAGCACAGCATGATCTCCAAGTCCATTGAAAGGGCGCAAAGAAAAGTGGAGGAAAACAACTTCGGCATCCGTAAACGGTTATTGGATTACGATGACGTAATGAACAAGCAAAGGACCGTCGTTTATGACCGCCGTAAGCACGCCCTGTTTGGTGAAAGGCTGGCCCTGGACATCGACAACGCTTTTTATGATGTGGCCTCGACCATCGTGATCGACCATAAAAACACCGAGGACTATGATGGTTTCAAGATGGATGCTATCCGTTACCTAGGCGTCGATACTTCCATTACCGCAGAACAATTGGAGGATAAGGATGAAAATCAGCTGACCGAAAAGCTCTATACCGAAGCCAGGGAGAGCTATACCCGCAAATCAGAAGAGCTGGTGAAGCAGACCTTCCCTGTCATTCAGCAGATCGCAAAGGAACAGGGTGACAGGATCGAGAATATCTCCGTTCCCTTTACCGATGGCATCAAAGGACTCAATGTGCTGGCCAACCTGAAAGCCATCCTGAACTCCGGCGGCAAAGCGCTGATCAGCGCCCTGGAAAAAAACGCCACCCTCGCTTTTGTAGACGAGGCCTGGAAAGAGCATTTGAGGGCCATGGATGACCTGAAGCAATCTGTACAAAGCGCTGTTTATGAACAAAAGGATCCGCTGGTGATCTATAAAGTGGAAGCCTTCGGGCTGTTCCGCGAAATGACGGTGGAGATCAACAAGGAAATCGTTTCATTTTTGTGCAAAGCTTCCATACCTGTTGCCGAAGACGCGCCGTCACGGATCCATGAAGGGCACGAACAGCGTACCGACATGAGTAAAATGAAAATGCGAAAGGAACAATATGCGGGCGCTCCCGCCGGCGCGGATGGCTATGACGATGAAGAGGAATATTATGACAACGGTGAACCGGTCAAACAGGAGCCCGTGCGGGTAGGTCCTAAAGTCGGCCGCAATGATCCCTGTCCCTGCGGAAGCGGAAAAAAATATAAAAACTGCCATGGCAAAGTCGCCTAAAGACGGATATCGAAACGTCTGAAAAGGATTTAGGCGCTGAGATCACAACAGTACCAAAGGAACCAAAAAGCAAGCACCGGACAGTGAACATTGCATCCTACATAGATCACACGCTGCTGAAGCCCACCGCCACCGGGAAGGATATTGAAGGGTTATGTGAAGAGGCGGTAAGATTCGGATTCGCGGCTGTTTGCGTCCCTCCCTATTATATAAAGAAGGCCCGGAAGCTTTTACAGAACACGCCGGTAAAGACCGCCACCGTGATCGGATTCCCCTTCGGTTACAGCGATATTTCAGCAAAGGCGCAGGAAATAAACCGCGGCATCCTGGATGGCGCCGATGAACTGGACATGGTGATCTGTATTGCCGCACTCAAAAACGGGGATTGGGATTACCTGGAACGGGAGATCGCCGCCGTCATGCCCCTGATCGGGAAGAAAAACAGGCTTATCAAGGTCATCATCGAGAGTGGGATTCTCTCCGATGAACAGATCATCCGGTGTTGTGAACTGTATGCCCGATATCAGGTACAGTTTTTGAAGACATCCACCGGATATGCTGAGCGGGGCGCCACCGTGGAAGCGGTCAGGCTGATGCGGGAGCATTTGCCGCCTGATATCAGGATCAAGGCCTCGGGAGGTATTCGTACCTTCGCTTTCGCTGATGAACTTATCCGCGCCGGTGCTTCCAGGCTGGGCTGCAGCGCGGGCGTACAGATCGTAGAACAAGCCTCCAAAACACGCGCATGAAAAACATTCTCCTTCTTTCAATCACCTTTTTGTGCTGTCTGTGTACCGCTCTTCCGGCGACGGCCCAGACAAACGGTGAGTATCCGGCAACCTTTCAAACGAACGGCATGACCGCTGTTTCCCAGGTATTCAAGGATTCCAGGATAGACCTGTTGATACAAAAACAGGTTTACATCAACAGCCTGGCGCTGCGCAATATTCCGGGTTTCCGCGTACAGGTTATCAGCACGATGAACCGCAGCAAGGCGACGGAAGCCAAAGCCCGGCTGATGCAACTATTCCCCGACTACAGCACCTATCTTTCTTACCAGTCGCCCTATTTCCGGGTAAGGATCGGGGATTTCAGGAGCAGAGACGCCGCCGAGAAGCTGCAACAGGAGCTCAATACTTATTTTCCCAACGGTGTATTTACGGTGCGTGATATCATCCATATTTCTCCGGAACAACTACTCCAGAATCCAAATGCTAATGCAAACGATTAAAACGTTGTCACGGCAGTGGGCCGATGACTTTATCGAAATTCGTCACCACCTGCACGCTCACCCGGAATTGTCCTTTAAAGAATACAACACATCGGCGTTCATCCGTGCTAAATTGGATGAATTTGGCATCCCTTTCACCTATCCGGTTGCCGGTACAGGCATCGTAGCCACCCTGACGGGAAAAAAGCCCGGTAAAAAGGTGATTGCGCTCCGCGCAGACATGGATGCCTTGCCCATCCGGGAACTCAATGAGGTAAGCTACAAATCGACCAATGACGGGGTCATGCACGGCTGCGGCCATGATGTGCACACTACCTGTCTGCTGGGAGCCGCGAAAATCCTCAAACACCTGGAAAATGAACTGGAGGGCACTGTCAGACTTATCTTCCAGCCGGGCGAAGAAAAACACCCTGGGGGTGCCAGCCTGATGATCAGGGACGGCGCCCTGGAAAATCCTGTGCCGGATGCCATATTCGGACTGCATGTGACCCCGGAGATGGAAGTGGGCCGGCTGGGGTTCAGAGAAGGCATCGCGATGGCTTCGGCAGATGAGATCTACATTACCATTAAAGGAAAGGGAGGCCACGCGGCATCCCCGCACCTCACCACCGATATCATCCTGGTGGCCTCCCATATCGTGGTGGCCTTGCAGCAGGTCATCAGCCGCAACAAAAATCCTTTATCCCCCTCGGTGCTTTCCATCTGCGCCTTTAACGGCGGCTACACCACCAATGTGATCCCCTCGGAAGTAAAGCTACAGGGCACCTTTCGCGCCATGGATGAGACCTGGCGCTTCAGGGCCCACGAACTCATTAAAAAGGAAGTCAACGCCATCGCCGAAGGCATGGGCGCGACCGCGGAAGTCGAGATCCCTGTCGGCTACCCCTGTTTGTTTAATGACACCCGCATCACATCCCATGCGCACGCCATAGCGGAAACCTATATCGGTAAGGAAAACGTGGAAACGGTGGATATGCGGATGGGCGCCGAGGATTTCGCCTTTTATTCCCAGAAGATACCCGCCTGTTTTCTGCGCCTCGGTGTCGGCAACAGGGAGCAGGGCATCACCTCCGGGGTGCATACGCCCCTTTTCAATATTGATGAACACGCCATCGAGATCGGTATGGGAACCATGGCCACCCTGGCCATGCAGATGTTGCGGGACTGAACAGCTGATCTTCCGGCTCCTACCGGTATCCCTGTTGTTCAAACTTTCCATTACTTCTGCTGTTTTTTTCAGACTTCATAAACCCGGTGAAGCCAGTCAAAAAGAGGGACTGGTCCGCAAGGGGATCGCCCGCCGGTAAAAGCTGCGACCCCTTCCGCCGCCATCGCTGCAAGTGCATCAAACGCCCGTGCCACACTATCATCATCCCGGTTGGAAAAAAGAACGATCAGGGTGCGGGACGCCGGATGGCGGTAAACAATATTGCGAAAACCTGTACTTTCTCCGGAGTGAAACTGGCAGGGACCGCCTCTGATCCCTTTGGCCGCAAACCAGCCATAGCCATAACCAACGCCGTCTTTTATATCCGCCCTCGAGGCAAGCATGCATTCCGTCCACTGCCCGGAAAGCAGGGATTCAGTCTCCAACGCTTGATGCCATTTCAGGTAATCTTCCAGAGAAGTGTAGACGCCCCCATCCCCCTGGGTGGCGCTGGTGACGCTTTGATCCGCCAAATGATACGCCCCTCCAAGGAAGTGATAACCATAGGCACGCTCCGGAATTGTTATCCCCTCTTGATATACCAGGGAATGCGACATATTCAACGGCTGGAAAATGTGGTTCTTCAAAAAATCAGCGAAGGGCATCCCGCTCACCTGCCGGATGATCAGCGCCAACAGAAGATAGCCGGTATTGCTGTACCTGAACCGTTCACCCGGCGGGAAATAGGTGCCCTCCTTCCCCTTTAAAAGGTTGAGTACATCCTCGTCCAGCAGCGGTGTGCTGCGGGATGAGGGGATCAACGTCTCATAATCCCGGACACCTGAGGTATGGGTCAGCAACTGCTCAATGGTAATATCCCGGCAGGCTGGAGGAAGCGGATCAATGTATTTTCCGATGGGGTCGGCCAAAAGGAGGGCTTGTTTCGCGGCCAGCAACAGTGTGCCCATGGCGGTAAACTGCTTGCTCACCGAAGCCATCCGGAAATTGGTGCGGCGTGAAATCTTCTCCCGGGTCTCCATATCGGCCAGGCCATAACCGTTTGTAAGGACCTCCTTTCCTTCCTTTAGCACCAGCAAGGCCGCACCGGGCGCATCCGGCCGGTAAAAAGACTCCATCAGGGCGTTCATCCGGCTCGCTAAAGACATTGAATAGGTTATACCGCGTAGTTTTATCGCGTGTTTTTATGCTAAGTAAAGCGTTTTCATCCCATTTGTCCCGTCATCTCCAATTGTGGATTCCAGACTACTTCCCAAAGATGACCGTCAGGATCCTGAAAATAGCCGGCATAACCGCCCCAGAAAGTATCATGAGCCGCTTTTGCAATGGTTGCGCCGGCCTCCAGAGCGGTCGACATCATCTCATCCACTTCTCCCCTGCTACCTACATTATAACCAATGGTCATTTCAGTGGCGCTGGGTATGGTTTGGGGGATGTCGGCATCCCAGGCGATGTCGCTGCGGGGCCATAGGGCTAGTTTCGTCCCAGGCTGCAGGTCAAAAAAGGCTACGGCTCCATGAGCGAATTCCCTGCCGATGATCCCCTTTGTTGGAAAGCCCAGCCCATCACGATAAAAGACAAGCGCGCGTTCCAGATCATCAACGCCTAAGGTGAGTACTGTAATCCTCGGTGACATGTACATTGATTGATTCATTGAAGGATAAATGGCTTCTCTTCCCGTTGTCACCCGCAAAAACAAGATGAAGACGCAGGCCTTACCAAAAATAACGATTATCTCCGGGATGCCGCGCCGCCGCGGGTAAGTTTTTCACCTTCAGTTGCGGGGAACGGGGAAACTTATCCACCGGTACAGGGATAAGGTGAGAAGGCAAGATTCTTTATTCCTCCCTGAAGGGGCCTGCCCTATTCTTCTTCCGGCCCTAAATGAAAGTCTTCAATAAATTTAGTCGTAAAATCGCCCTTGCGGAAACGTTCGTCTTTCATGAGCTGCTGGTGAAAGGGGATGGTCGTTTTAACCCCTTCGATCACGAATTCACTCAATGCCCGCTCCATGGTCTCAATGGCCTCCTCTCTGGTCTGCGCCATGGTGATCAACTTGGCGACCAGGGAATCATAATAGGGCGGAATGGTATAGCCGGCATAGATATGAGAATCCACCCTTACACCATGACCGCCCGGCACATGCAGAATGGTGATCTTACCCGGTGAAGGCCGAAAATCATGAAAGGGGTCTTCCGCATTGATCCGGCACTCGATGGCATGAAGCTGTGGCAGGTAGTTTTTCCCGGAAATGGGTATGCCGGCGGCGATCTTGATTTGTTCTTTGACCAGGTCAAAATTGATAACCTCCTCCGTGACGCCGTGTTCCACCTGGATGCGCGTATTCATCTCCATGAAGTAGAAATTACGGTGTTTATCCACCAGAAATTCAACGGTCCCTACACCCTCATAATTGATCGAGGACGCCGCCAGGATGGCGGCCTGCCCCATGCGGTCCCGCAATTCGGGGGTCATGAAAGGCGAAGCGGATTCTTCCACCAATTTCTGGTGTCTGCGCTGAATGGAACAATCCCGCTCGCTCATGTGACAGACGGTGCCGTATTGATCACCGGCTATCTGTATCTCAATATGCCGCGGTTCTTCCACAAATTTCTCCATGTAGATACCGTCATTGCTGAAAGCGGCCTTCGCTTCCGTCTTGGCGGTATTGAAATTATGCTCCATCTCCTGTTCATTCCATACCAGGCGCATTCCTTTGCCGCCGCCACCGGCGGTAGCCTTGAGGATCACGGGATATCCGACCTCAGGGGCAAGGGCTTTGGCCTGCTCCACGCTGTCCAGCAGGCCTTCCGAGCCGGGTATGACCGGTACACCGGCGGCAATCATGGTCTCTTTGGCTGATATCTTATCCCCCATTCTGCGGATCATTTCCGCCAGGGGACCGATAAATTTAATGCCGTGTTCTTCGCAGATCTCCGCGAAACGCGCGTTTTCGGCGAGAAACCCGTAACCGGGGTGAATGGCGTCGGCGTTGGTGATCTCAGCCGCAGCCATGATGCTGGGGATATTCAGATAAGATTCTGTACTCGGGGCGGGGCCGATGCATACGGATTCATCGGCAAATTTAACATGGAGGCTATCGCGGTCCGCAGTGGAATGCACCGCCACTGTCTGAATGCCCATTTCCTTACAGGTACGGATAATACGCAAGGCAATCTCACCACGGTTGGCTATAAGTATTTTTTTGAACATCTTGATTGCTGAATTAATATGAAGGTCCGCTGAGCAGGGACGTAGGGTTTGTTGATCTTCCGCTGCTCCGAATCTTTAAGGCTCTACCAGAAACAAAGGTTGGTCATATTCCACCGGCGAAGCATCTTCCACCAGTACTTTCACGATTTTACCGCTCACTTCGCTTTCGATCTCATTGAACAACTTCATTGCCTCTATGATGCAAACCACTTTACCCGGAGCCACCTCATCTCCTACATTTACAAAAGAACCCTTATCGGGCCCCTGGCTGCGGTAAAAGGTCCCTATCATCGGCGATTTGATGGTCACCAGATTTTCTTTGATTTCCTTGGCAGGGGCATTGTCGGCGGGTAAAGCGGCTTCCGACTGGGCAGATGGCGAATTTGCCGGAACTACGGGCACCATTTGCTGCACTACCTGTCGGTAATTCTCGGGGGACGTCATCGGATGGGACTCATCCGCGCGCTGCTCCCGTTTTATGGTTATTTTAAATTTATCCTCCTCAATAGTCAGTTCATTGATACTGGACTTATTAACCAACCGTACCAGTTCCTGAATCTGCTTAAAATCCATAAAGCTTAGTTTTAGTTTGGAAATCAGTGTAAATATTGGCCGAAAGTAGAAAACCAATTCCAATATACAGTGAAAAAATTACTTTACCCGCTCAATGTAGTCCCCGGTATGGGCATTGATGCGGATCATTTCATCACTGTCTACAAACAGCGGAACCATCACGGTAGCGCCGGTTTCCACCGTCGCAGGCTTCAGTGTCTTGGTAGCCGTATCCCCCCGCAATCCGGGTTCGGTATAGGTAACCTTCAGTTCGATCTTATCGGGCAACTCGACACTCATGGGCAGATCTGTATCTGTATTGATCAGCATGAAACACTCCTGGCCGTCCTTGTAAAATTTGGGATTCTCCACTTTCTCCTCGTTCATGGATACCTGCTCATAGGTTTCTGAACTCATAAAATGGTAACCCGTGTCGTCCTTGTAAAGAAACTGGTAGGGATGCTTTTCGACCCTTACCGGGTAAATGGTATCGCCGGAATTCCAGGTATGCTCTATGCTCTTACCCGATTCCACGCCTTTCAGCTTGGCCCACACCTTGGCGGCAGCGCGCGCCGTCTTATTTTGACCAAAATCTACAATTTGGAACAATTCCTCGTTCAGCTTGAGTATAAGGCCCATTCTAATGTCGGCTGTCGTTGCCATGGATTACAATTTTTAAAATTAAACATTTAAATGAAGACCGCAAAAGTAAAAATTTGTGGCCAAATGGCGCACATCCGCTGAAATTTGTTGCTTCCTGATTATTTTTAAGCAAAACATTGCTTTTGATTTTTTTTAATTTTCGTACTTTGCAGCCCGATTCGGCTATTGAATTGGCTCTAAAATTTTACGAGATGCTAAAAACGTGTTCTGAGTGTAAGTCTCAACAAGTTACGGATAAAACGGCGGAGGTTTATTACCTGATTACCGCTATTCTGGGTGTCGCTGGCGTCATTATGATGTTTGTGAGCTGGCCCTGGGCGCTTTTGATCCTCACCGGGATGATCACCTCTGTGGTACTCGCGGTGGATCTCCCAAAGAGAACCTACAAATGCAAGAATTGCGGTCATGAGTGGAAAGAGGGTTACAACGCCGCAGGGGAGCATTCCAAATTCAACCCCGATGACACCGTTCCACGTGGAGTTGTTGAATAAACAAGGGCCAAAAGCCTTAGCTGTGCTTCGGTCAGGGCAGATGATACAGAACTGCCCGGAAATCTAGTGGTATTTTCCCTGGCCCAGAACAAATCAAGAATCCTTTCTTCTTTGGTCAACGGGCATTGCCTGGCTTGTCGGACGGCCGATAGCGGAAAATACCAGGTTGAAAGCGGTGTTTGCGATCATCACACCCCATCGCCTCATACGTAGATCCTTTACACCTACATACCATAGACAACCTGCTATTGATAAGATGGTTGTTTGCAAACTACCGCCTGCCCTTGCGTGTGTACTTCTTTCCGGGACGACTTTCGCGTTTGTACTCCCACAAAGCCTTCCAGATTTCCCATCCGCATCATTATAGCGCCACTCGACTAAACCGCTCAAGGATTTTTTTGCAGTTGGTACAATGGTTGTATCTTTAGGCGATAAAATAAAACAAACGAACGAGGTGTCAGGATCATTTCTCCGATCAGGTACAATTACCGGAGGCCGGATTTTACACACCTTAAAATCACAAAAAACATACCAATGAAACGACTGTTGTTTTTCCTGTTTTTGATTGCCCCCTTCTGTCTCCAGGCCCAAAGTTCATCCTCCAAAAGTTCAGAGCCGACCTATCTCCGTTTCCCCGAGGTACCCCCATTTGCCATGACGACTCCTTCAGGAAAAGTGTTCATGAACAAGGACCTCCAAAAGCATAAACCCGTCATGATCTTTTTATTTAGCGTGGACTGCGAACATTGCCAGCATCAGACCAAAGAGATCACCAAAAATATAGCGCGGTTTAAGGGCACCCAGATCGTCATGATCACCCCTTTCGAACACAATGAAATGACGGCTTTCTACCGGGGTTATGGTGTCAATCACTACCCTGGCATCATTACTATGGGCAGCGATTCGACCAGAAAGCTTAACATGTTTTATCAGCAACATTTTTTCCCGGGCATCTACATCTATAATAAACACAATAAGTTAGTATACCATCATGAAGGCACCGCCAAAATCGATACACTGGTGCATTATCTGAAGGATTAGCAACTTTCCAGGCACCCACTGAAATAGTTAAAATTTCCAGAGGGCACGGAGAAAGCATGTCAAATTCACTAACTTTGTCTCACTATTTATTTTTAACTCATTCAAAATACATATCATGAAAGTTACGGTAGTCGGCGCTGGCAATGTAGGCGCTACCTGCGCCAATGTGCTGGCAAATAAGGATTTTTTGCAGGAAGTCGTGTTGCTCGACATTAAAGAAGGCGTTTCCGAAGGCAAGGCACTTGATGTTTCGGAAAGCGCTGCCATTAATTATTTTAGCACAAAACTTACGGGCGTCACCAATGATTACGCCCGCACTGCCGGCAGCCAGGTGGTCGTGATTACCTCAGGTTTGCCTCGCAAGCCCGGCATGAGCCGCGACGATCTCATTTCCACCAACGCTTCCATCGTGAAGTCAGTGACCGAAAATGTCATCAAGCATTCGCCCGATGCTATTATCGTGATCATTTCCAATCCGTTGGATGTGATGACCTATTGCGCTTATCTGACGGCAAAAGTCGACAGCAACCGCGTATTCGGCATGGCGGGTATCCTGGACACCGCCCGTTACAAAGCCTTCCTTGCTGATGAGATCGGCTGTTCCCCAAAAGATATCCAGGCAGTACTCATGGGCGGTCATGGCGACAGCATGGTCCCCCTTCCCCGGTATACGACTGTCGGAGGTATCCCTGTAACAGAACTGGTAGCAGAAGATAAATTGAATGCCATTATCGAAAGGACAAAAAAAGGCGGTGGAGAGATCGTCAACCTGCTGGGCACCTCGGCATGGTATGCTCCCGGCGCAGCTGCTGCCCAGATGGTGGAATCCATTTGTAAAAATGAAAAACGTATTTTTCCCTGTTGCGCTTGGCTGACCGGAGAATACGGACTAGAAAAAATATATCTTGGCGTACCGGTTGTGTTAGGGAAAAAAGGAATTGAAAAGATTCTTGAACTGAAACTCAATGATCAGGAAACGGCCTTACTCCAAGCCTCAGCGGAACATGTGAGAGAAGTGATGAGCGTATTGGATAACATGCAGACAGTAGCCTCCTGAGACGGCTGTTATTTTATAGGATAAAAAGCCATCTTCAACGATGGCTTTTTTATGAGGCTGTGATCCTTTCTTTTAATAGTCCGGCAAGTAGTTCAATTTGATCGCGAGCTACAATTGGCGGAACGAAACGTCCAAGTGTTAAAAACCAAACATTCGGTTTTACAAGGGCTTGTTTCGCTTTTCAGCTATATCTGGCCTAGCCCAAACAAATAAATCTGTCCGAATACGGCTTGTTTCCTTTGTAGCCAGAACAACAAAATCACAATTGCAGTTTTCGGATTCCGTTATGATACGAGTAAAATACCGATATCAGGAAGGGGCCACCCGTACCAACAAAATCTCAATTCCGCTATGATGCGATTAAAAGAATCATTAAATACATCCGCTAATAATCCCTTGGGATTTCAATTCCATTATGGTGCGATTAAAAGTTATGAGTTATGCTGATGCAAAAAGATCATTCATGGATTTCAATTCCATTATGGTGCCATTAAAAGCATGAGTATATATACATATATGTGTTTTCCGGTATAATTTCAATTCCATTATGCTGCGATTAAAAGAAGACGTTTCTTTAATATGATCACATTCTACAGGAATTTCAATTCCATTATGGTGCGATTAAAAGAAATCATAAAGACGGAGATAAACTAAATCACTGTCAACCGACTAAAATTGCAAATCGATATTTTAGCAGGCTGAAAGCCCTGGTTTTATTGAAATTCTTATTTTTTACCGAATGGCGACCCTCCCGCTGTTTTTAAGTAGGGAACAAGCTTGGGGCCGAATCTACTGCCTTTACCTTGGCAAAAGTTCGTTTCACTTGTTTTAATAACTGCTCGACATCCAGCATGCTGACCAAATGTATCCTGATAATAGCAGCGACCGTTGAAAATGCCTTCTTTGTTTTTGCCTTCTTTTGCATCACGGTCAGTAGCAGCTGAACTATCAGCGTACACCAAACCTGCGTCCTAATCGCATTTTCATTCTCTCCATAGAAGTAATGCAATTGGAAGTTCTGTTTCATCTTTTTGAAGAGCAACTCTATTTGCCATCGCTTTTTATAGGTCAGGGCAATTTCCTCCGCAGTAATAATGAAGTTATTGCATATAAAGACATATTGGCGGTTTTTATCGCCCTGATAACAGACCCTTCTTAACGGAAACGTCCTCATCTCCTTGCCAGCTTTATAGCTTACTTCGATAATTTCTTCTTTATAAATACCGGCTATCCCCTTTTTGGGCCGCCTTTTAGATAACTTCGTCTCCTTTATTTTATAGGCCGCATCAGATTTCTGCCGCGTCACAAAATATGTGTTCTCTTCCGTCCACTTACGAAACTGCCTGTAAAAATTGTAGGCTCTGTCAAATACCAACATACTCCATTGCGGGACCATCAAGTTTCGCAGAAAGTTCTTATCATGGACCCTGGCCTCCGTAATCTTGATAAACGTACCTACCCCCTGGACCGCATCTATAAGCATATGCACTTTTAGGCCACCTTTCTTTTTGCCGTCATTTTTCGGATTCCGGCCAACTCCTTTCAAGATATCGCTAAACAACCGTATTGTCGTAGAATCAACAATATACAGTTCCTTTAAGGTCAATCCGAGAGTTCGGCTGTCCGACAAAAAACCCTTATAACGCTCGACCAGCTCATAATATAACTTCTCAAAAAAGCTGCTATCTCTATTGCGGAGCCCATCTCCGGCCGTGCTCTTGGATGGACTTCTGTCCAGGCCTAAAAATTGAAGCTTTCCGCTCAATCCCTTAAGCCCCTCGCAGGTTTCAGCCATACTATCACAACGGCTCATAATGCCAAAAAGCATGGTCACCAGATGAGTCCAGCTCTTAAAAGCCTTGTAATAGTAGTCTGATCCTGTTTGCTTTACCAGGGATTTGAAAGAACTTTTATCAATCAATTTTAGTATCTGGCTAAAAATCGGCTGACCGACTAATTTTATATCCGTACTTTTGCTCATGTTGTGGTTTTTTTCTTGGTCGAAACAAACTTACAACATAATCGGGTTACCTACGGGTGACCCTTTTTTTATCCTTTTTCAGTATTTTAGTCGGTTAGTAGTGTAAAAATATATTAAACCTACAAATTCTGGTTCTTCAAAGGAACAAATAACCATATTAATACAAATATGCCCGTTCACTATCTTTTTATCAGACGAATAGATAGCTGCATTAACTTGAATTTTGCTTTATTCTAAGTACTGAAATACACATTCGAGCCAAATATCGCTGATATCTCGCTCAAATGATGCTTAAAACATGTATTCGAGCCAAATATCCCCTATATCCCTCTCAAATTGTGAATAAACACACCAAATATTACTTATATTGGTTCAGGCAATCATCGAAAATGAAAAGGTATATCTCCGTCGAAAGGCCAGCGAATCGCCCTCTAAGCCGGGAGATTTATGAAGTGTATTGTACGTAGTGAGTAAAAGATTGTCTGTAAGATCATCCCTGCATCTGCAGCAATGTGCTTACTGGATCCTTCCCAAACAAGAGTTGTTCGGGATGCTCAAGAAGTTCTTTCACCCGGACAAGGAAGCTCACGGATTCGCTTCCGTCGATCACACGATGATCATAGCTGAGCGCTATATACATCATGGGGCGCACGACCACTTGTCCGTCAACGACTTTGGGTCGCTGCTCAATCTTGTGCATTCCGAGAATGGCGGACTGCGGAGGATTCAGAATCGGTGTACTCATCAGCGAGCCAAAAACGCCGCCATTGGTGATGGTAAAAGTACCTCCTGTCATTTCTTCTATGGATAGCTTTCCATCCCTGGCTTTTTTTGCCAGTGCCACCACTTCTTTTTCAATATCGGCCATGCTCATGCTCTCCGCATTGCGGATCACCGGTACCACGAGCCCGCGGGGCGTACTAACGGCAATGGATATATCACAATAATTATGATAAAGCAAATCCGTGCCATCAAGGTAAGCGTTTACCGCAGGCCACTCTTGCAAAGCAAAGCAACAGGCCTTGGAGAAAAATGACATAAAGCCGAGACCTACCTCATGGACCTCTTTAAATTTTTCCTTGTATTGTTTGCGGATTGCCATGATGGCGTTCATGTCCACTTCATTGAAAGTGGTGAGCATGGCGGTGTTGTTCTTGGCTTCCACCAGGCGGCGCGAGATGGTTTTCCGGAGGTTGCTCATTTTTTCCCGGCGTTCCTCCCTGCTGAACAGTGGCTTTTCCAAGCTGGTGCCAGGATGTTCCAACGCTGCCAGCACGTCAAACTTCACTATTTTTCCATGTGCACCGCTTCCGTGAACCTGTGCAGAGCTTACCTTCTTATCCGCCATCATGGCCGCGGCGACAGGTGTCGCTTTCTGGCTGGCGACACTACCTGCGGCAGGTTCTTCCGGTGTCTCCACGGTAATGCGGTCATGGATATTGAGCTGCGGTTCGCCAGCCTCAGGCTTCCCCTCCGTCGGAGCAGCGGACGCTTCCTTATCAGCAGGCGCTGAGGCAGAAGTATCTATCTTTGCTACCACATCACCAATCTGCAGGGTATCTCCTTCTTTACCCACCTGTTGCAAGGTCCCCGCCTCTTCAGCATTAAGTTCGAAAGTAGCCTTCTCTGATTCCAGCTCACAAATCACTTCGTCACGCTCCACGTAGTCGCCCTCTCCTTTTCTCCATGAAACCAACGTCACCTCATTGATGGACTCTCCCACAGTAGGCACCTTCATTTCAATCACACCTTTATCCGTCTTACCGGCTGGTTTTTTAGACGGCGCCTTTTTACCAGCTTTCCCCTTGGGGTCGGGTTTATTCTCTTTTTCTTCGGCGGGAGCAGCTGGTGTTTCTTCCGTTTGTTCGGCTGGAGCCTGTTCATTTCCGGCGGGTGCGGCCGCCTTCTCATCGATCTGGGCGATCACCGCTCCGATCTCGACCGTATCCCCTTCCTGGGCGCTTATTTTTAATATGCCGGCCTGTTCAGCGGGAAGCTCAAAGGAGGCTTTCTCCGACTCCAATTCACAAATCACCTCGTCCCGCGCTACATAATCACCGTCTTGTTTTAACCATTTGGTAATAGTGGCTTCGGTAATGGATTCCCCGATGGTAGGTACCGTAATATCAGTCATAGTATAATATATCAGTTAATCATCAGCAATTGTAAAAAGGGCCGCTTTAACAGCTAAGTTAACCCACTTTTCCTTATCTATGCCGTTTAGTGGCTTAAAATAGAAAAAGCGGTGTCAATGATCTCATTTTGCTCTTCCTTGTGCAGGCGCGAATATCCTGTTGCCGTGGCGGCACTGGCATTACGGCTAATCACACCAAAATTATAATGTTCCAGGTTCATCTTCAGATACCAGGCTGCCCCCATGTTCAATGGCTCTTCCTGTACCCAGAACCAATTGGCATGCTTATATTTTTCATAAAGCGCGTTGAGTTGTTTGGCGGGCAAAGGATACAATTGTTCCAACCTGATCACGGCCACGTCTTTTCGCTCATCCTGCATCTGCTTCTCACTCAGGTCGAAATAAAGTTTACCACTGCACAGCAGCACCTTTTTCACCTTTTGTGGATCCTGGTCACAATATTCATCTTCGATGATTTCATGAAAACCACCCTGGGTAAAGGCCTCTATCGGAGAATAGCTGCGCGGGTGGCGCAGGTTGGCTTTTGGCGAAAAATCAATCAGCGGCTTGCGGAAAGGATAGGCCAACTGTCTGCGGAGCACATGGAAGAAACTCGCCGACGTCGTACAATTGGTGATGATCATGTTGTACTCGGAGGCCATCTGCAGGAACCGCTCAATGCGTGCGCTCGAATGTTCCGGGCCCTGTCCCTCATAGCCATGCGGCATCAGCATCACCAATCCGTTCATGCGGTTCCACTTCTGCTCCGCGGAAGTGATAAATTGGTCAATCAAAGTCTGTGCGCCATTGGCGAAATCCCCAAACTGTGCCTCCCATACGGTAAGGGTGTTGGGATTGGCGAGTGCATAGCCGTATTCAAAGCCAACGACGGCCAATTCACTAAGCAGTGAATTATAGATGCGGAATTTCCCCTGTTCAGGCGATATCCGGCTTAACCGGTTGTATTCTTCATCGGTCGCTTCATCATGCGGACAGGAATGCCGATGGGAAAAGGTTCCCCTTTTTACATCCTGGCCACTCATGCGCACGTCCCGGCCTTCCAGCAGGATACTCGCATAGGCGATGAGTTCCCCCGTGGACCAGTCGAGATAGCCCTCCTCGAAATGCTTCTTTTTTTCCTCCAGCAATTTGAGCATTTTTCTGAGTGGCTTAAAATTATCCGGCAGGGTCAATACAGCCTTCACCAGTAAATCGAGTTGTCCCCGGGTAATGGCCGTTTCGGGACTTTGATCAAAATCATGAGGTTCGGATTTGCGCAGCGCCTGCCACCATCGCTCAGGCTTTTGGTAAATAAAAGGCAGCGGGTGCTGTTTTACTTCATCGAGTCTTTCCTGGAGGGTCTGCCAAAAATGCTTTTCCATCTCCCTGGCCAGATCCGCATGAAAATCGCCCGAGTCAATCAGCTTTTGTGAATAAACCTGCCTGGGATCGGGGTGTTTGCCAATGAGATCATAAAGACGGGGCTGGGTGTATTTCGGATCATCGCCTTCATTATGACCATGTTTCCGGTAACAAACCATGTCGATAAAAATATCGCTGTTGAATTCCTGGCGATAGCGGGCGGCCATTTCAGCCACTTTTACCACGGCTTCGGCATCGTCCCCGTTAACATGAAATACGGGTGCCTCCACCATTGCCGCCAGACTGGTACAATAATCCGAGGACCGGGCGTCATCAAAATCAGTGGTAAACCCTATCTGGTTGTTGATCACAAAATGAATGGTGCCACCGGTATAATATCCCCGGAGCTTGCTCATCTGCAATACTTCATAGACCACTCCCTGTGCCGCCACGGCGGAATCACCGTGAATCAGGATAGGCAGTATCTTGTCGTAATCACTGTCGTAAATCACATCCGCCTTGCCCCGGGTATAGCCTACGACCACAGGGTCCACCAATTCGAGATGGGAGGGGTTCGGCACCAGCTGAATATTCACCTGCTTATCGTTATAGGTCCTGATATCCGAACGGAAGCCCACATGGTACTTCACATCCCCGCTTCCCATGGTGATATCCTCATCCGTCACGTTGCCTTCAAATTCATTAAATATCTGGGCATAGGTCTTTTGCAGGATATTGGCCAGCACATTCAGCCTGCCCCTGTGAGCCATGCCGATCACCACCTCTTGTACCCCCATATCGGCGGCCGTATTGATGATCGCGTCCAGTCCTGATATGGTGTTTTCGCCGCCTTCGAGTGAAAAACGCTTCTGGCCTATGAATTTAGTATGCAGAAACTTCTCAAAAACCACCCCGTCATTTAACTTCTGCAGGATCCGCTTCTTCTTTTCCAGGGAAATGGGTTTCATCAATTCAGATTCCATCTGTTCCTGCAGCCAGTCGTATTTCTGCTTATCATCAATATAGGTATACTCAATACCGATGGTGGAGGCATAGCATTTACGCAGAAAATCTATGATCTGCTGCAGGGTTGCCTGCTGCATACCAATGAAGGAGGCGGCGTAAAACGATGTTTGCAGGTCTTTCTCATCAAGGTTAAAATACTTCAGGTCCAATTCCGCCTTACGGTCCTTTCGGGGACGGATGGGGTTCGTTTCTGCGATGAGATGACCTTTTTTACGATAGGCCTGAATAAGCCGGTATACCGAAAATTCCTTGGCGAGCTGCTCCCCGGTCACCTCCGCCCCACCGGATTTGCCCACGGGGACGGCTTTTTCCACAGGGGTGCCGTTCACTTTATTGATGGCGTAATCAAATCCTTCAAAAAACCTGATCCATTCTATATCTACTGATTCCGGGTTCCTGGAAAACTCCCTGTACATGGATTCAATGTAGGCGGGATGTGCGTTGGACAAAAATGAAAAGTCCTTCATTATTAATAAGTTTGCTTTCTTTTTTGGAGTTTAGTGTGCAAACAATTTTCGCCTGCAAATATCGGTCATTTACGTTGAAATCAAATGTAATTATCCGTTAAATGCAAGATTCCCTAAATGTTTGTTCGGATTGTATAACAAATGGTGGGATTGATAGTTGTTGCAGTGGTTATTCGCGCATCATACTGGTGATGGTGCTGATAATATCCTCCGCGTTGGGTTTGGAGAAATAATCCCCATCCGATCCGTAAGCAGGGCGGTGGGCGGTGCCGGAGAGGCAGCGTGGACCCACATCCAGCCATTTATACCCTCCCTGGATCTCCATTACATGTTGGAACATATAAGCGGTGGCGCCGCCGGGGACGTCTTCATCCAGGAAAATGATGCGGTTGGTCTTTTTAAGCGAATCTACGATACGGTGGTGGATGTCGAAGGGAAGCAACGTCTGGACATCTATCAGTTCGCAGGATATCCCCATACTATCCAGTTGCTGAATCGCTTCCTGAGCGATGCGCAGCACGGAACCATAGGAAACAATAGTGACATCATCCCCCTCCCGGATGACTTCGGGTATGCCCAGCGGCACCGTATATTCCATCAGATTATCCGGCATTTTTTCCTTTAACCGGTAACCGTTCAGGCATTCGATCACCAGCGCCGGCTCATTGGCCTGCAAGAGCGTATTGTACATGCCGGCAGCCTTCACCATGTTCCGGGGAACACAGATGTACATGCCACGCAAAGCATGCAACAGCAGCCCCATGGGGGAGCCTGAATGCCAGATGCCTTCGAGCCGGTGCCCCCGGGTACGAATGATCAGCGGACAGAATTGCAGGCCCTTGGTGCGGTATTGAAGGGTAGCTACCTCATCGCTGAGTTGCTCCAGTGCAAAAAGAATATAATCAAGGTATTGAATTTCCGCGATGGGGCGCAGTCCCCGCATGGCCATGCCGATCGCCTGCCCCATGATGGTGAGCTCCCGGATGCCTGTATCGAATATGCGTTGTTCACTATATTTTTGCTGTAACCCGGCGAACGCCTGGTTCACATCGCCGATCTTGCCTACATCCTCGCCGAAGGCAAAAACAAGCGGGTTGGCACTGAAGAGCTGATCAAAATACCGGTTCAACACTTCATAACCGTTGAGCAGTTGCGGGGAATCGCCGTAATGCGGCTGAACCTCCTGCACCTGCAGCGCGGAATTGGCACCCTGCGCATATAAATAAGTATTGTAAAGATCCTCACCTTCCTGCTTCAATCGCTGGTATAACGCGCTCAGACCCTTCATTCCCGGGGAGTTTACCTTAGCCGGATTGTTCAGGATGTGGGCAACGGTTGAAAGCACATCCCGGCGCAGCGCCAGCATATCCTTTTGAGCAACCAGCGCTCCCGCCACTTTCTTGATCAGCGCGTTGTCGTTCTTTCCTTCCTTGATGATGACATTGCACTGGTTTACTACCTCCCGGACCTGCGCCCGGATCGGTTGCTGAAAATTTTTAAAAGCTGCCGTCCTTGCCTGCAACGCGCGCTCATGAGATTTTTTTTCGATCTGCTCCAGCTCTTGTTCAGATGCCAGCGCGTTTTCGATCATCCAATTGCGCATTTGCCGCGCACAGTCCCATTCTTTTTCCCATGCAAGCCTTTCTTTACTTTTATAACGTTCGTGTGACCCCGATGTGGAATGCCCCAATGGTTGGGTAAGTTCTTCCACATGAAAGACCGCGGGGATCTGTTTTTCCCGCACCCGTGCGATCCCTTTTTCAAATACTTCACACATGCCGGCATAATCCCATCCTTTTACGCGGTAAATATCAATACCGTTGGTACGCTCTGTCTTGCGGAAGCCTTCCAGCACCGCCGAGATGGACCCTTTCGCGGTCTGGTATTTACGGGGCACGGAAATGCCATAACCATCGTCCCAGATAAAGATGGCCAATGGTACCTGCAATATCGCGGCGGCATTGATGGTTTCCCAGAAATGACCTTCGGAGGTGCTGGCATCGCCAATCGTGGCGAAACACACTTCGTTCCCATGATTTGAAAGCCGGGGATAATTCTCCAGGCCGGCTACCTCACGAAACAACTTGGAGGCAAAAGCCAGTCCCACGGACCGGGGCATCTGGGAAGAAGTCGGTGCCAGGTCCGCCGCCGTATTTTTTATTTCGGTGAGATTAAGCCAATTGCCATTCTCATCAAGGTTTGGTGTGGCGAAATGCGCGTTCATCTGGCGGCCGGCAGAATGCGGATCATTATCCTGATGGGGATCCGCATATAACTGGGCAAAATACTGCTCCAGGGTACAAAGGCCCGTGGCCATCGCGAAGGTCTGGTCACGGTAATACCCCGAGCGCCAGTCACCCGGACGGAAAAACTTGGCCAGTGCTACCTGCGGAACTTCCTTGCCATCACCGAATACTCCGAATTTAGCCTTTCCCATAAAAACTTCCTTCCTGGCCAGAAGACTCGTCTCCCGGCTGTCACAGACCAAGCCGTAATCACTCAGCACCTCCTTTTTAAACTCTTCAAACGATAAAGGACTATTCAATTCAGAATGATTCTGTTTTTGCATATGTCGGCTTTATGTGCAAATATAATAATTAGAATGAAACGTATTTGGGTTTAAATAACACAACTTTTTGACAATGAAGCTTATAAGGACTCTTTTCTTAACAGGAACTTAACAATTTACACCATTTTTATGAAAAAACGGTAAAAAATATCGATGTAATTTGCATTGTTATTTATTTTTTACCTTTGTTCCATCTTTAACGATACAACAAAAATTCCTACACTATGAAAAAAGCGCTGTTTTGTGGTATTGCCGTTTGCCTTATGTTTTGCGGAACCGCCTTTGGCCAAACGCAAACAAATGCAAAAGACCAGGCCACGGCTTCTGCCACCACCAAGACGCAGGCCACAAAAAAATCACCATTCGACGGAAAGATCAAGTTCCAAAAGGAAACGGTTGATTTTGGTACCGCAAAGCTTAATCATCCCGTCACTGTCCAATTTGAATTTACCAACGTGGGGCAGCAACCCGTGATCATCCAGAGCGCACAGCCCAGTTGCGGTTGCACCACCCCTTCCTGGACAAAGGAGCCGGTACTTCCAGGGAAGAAAGGCGTTGTCAAAGCCATCTATAATTCAGCCGTTTTAGGGCAAGTCAACAAAACCGTATTTGTGAATTTCAAAGGAATCCCCCAAACGATGGAACTCCATTTGACGGGTAAAATTGAGAAGTAGTTGATTACTCTCCTGTAAGATTTTAGATGCCTTCCGGTCTTTCATAAACCGGAAGGCATCGCTTTTTGGGGCTTTGCTGAAATGTGGAAATAGCATAGGTTTGCATCTATGCCAAAGCTAAGCAGCCGGGGTATCCAAATGCCCGCCTCACCCATCAGGAAACTGGTACCTTTCGCGGAAGCCGCCAAAAAAAGAGGTGTCAAAGTCTATCACCTCAATATCGGCCAGCCCGACATTGAAACACCGCCTCCTATTCTGGACGCCGTTCGTCAATCCACTTTCAAAGTGCTGGAATACAGCCACAGTGCAGGTAATGAAAGTTACCGGAAAAAGCTTACGGCTTATTACGCCCGTTTTGATATTATCATTGATCATACGGAAATCCTCATTACCACCGGTGGATCGGAAGCCATTCTGTTCGCGATGATGAGTTGTCTGGATCTCGGCGATGAGATTATCATACCTGAACCCTTTTATGCCAATTATAATGGCTTCGCCCACGAAGCCGGGATAACGGTCAAAACCGTCACATCTACAATCGAAAACGCATTCGCCCTGCCTCCGGTCGGGAATATTGAGAAACTGATCACCCCGCGAACAAAAGCCATCCTCATATGCAATCCCAACAATCCCACAGGTTATTTATACAGCAGGGAAGAACTGGAATTGCTGAAACGCATCTGTCTGGAACATGACCTTTATTTATTCTCCGATGAAGCTTACCGCGAGTTCTGCTATGAAGGCACCCATTTTTCGGCGATGAATCTGACAGGCATGGAAAACAATGTCGTATTGTTGGATACCATCTCCAAACGTTACAGCGCCTGCGGTGCCCGCATGGGTATGCTGATCACCAGGAATCACCAGATATTGGATAGTGCGGTAAAATTTGGCCAGGCCAGGCTTAGTCCGCCGACCTTTGCCCAGATCCTGGGCGAGGCCGCTGTGGATTTGCCCCCGGATTATTTTGACAAGATAAAGGCCGAATACCGTTCCCGCCGGGACCTGATGGTCAAACTGCTCAATCATATTCCCGGCGTCAAATGTCCCCAGCCGGGAGGCGCTTTTTATGCGATGGCGCAATTACCTGTGGATGATACAGATAAATTCTGCAGATGGCTGCTGGAGGTCTTCTCTTATGAGAATCAAACACTCATGCTTGCACCGGCATCAGGGTTTTATTCAACGCCGGGTTTTGGCCGGAAAGAGGTTCGGCTTGCCTATGTACTTAATACCGATGACTTGCAAAAAGCAATGGAATGTCTTAAAGAATCCTTAAAAATGTATTCAATAAATAAAAATAACTGAGTTTTGATTATTTGGCACTTAATTTGATATTTTTCTATTGATTGCAGCATTCATTCAGGGAAATTAACAAATCCTAAACGTTTCCTTCAATATTAGTAAAGTAGTTTTGCATGATAAGAACTGAATAAAAGCACTTAAGTATACAAGCCATCAATCCTTGATGGCTGTCGTAGAGAGGATGGGAGTAGTCCCCCGGTATCCACCGGGGGAATTTTTTTTGGCTACTTCAAGTCCTGATATTTTATCAACAGAAAGAATGAGCTACGAAATAAAGAAGTGTATTCAGCAGTTACAACTGCTAAAAACTGTGCATTGTTACTTACCTATTACACAGAAGCCATCCCAATCCTGGACAGCACGTTCGTATTGAGCTGCAAGAGAGCGATCTACACCGAAAAAGAACATCCAACACATTCAGCCACTTTGGTAAAGAAAAATCACTATTATACCATGCTGCAAGGCGGACTAATGATGAAAGATTTATTCAAACGAATGAGGTAAATTGCGGCCGGCGCAGGTACCCGATGATTTGGAAACGGATAGTACAAATTCCCTGAAATCATCGTGCAACGATTTACGCTATTATTTAAAATGGGCGATCCTTCCTCATATGATGATCTGATAGAAGTACTATCAGTACTGATCGGGCAAGCCCGTGAAGGCCTCGAAGCCTCTATGCTCCTTTTGCAGGACGAGGCAGATAATATTATCATTCAGAAGTGCAGAGACATCAGCCAGATTGAGCATTTACTGGACAACGTTTCTTCCTTGCTATATGCGGGCATCGGGCATCAGTTATATTTGAGGTTACTGGAATATTACAAACCCATAGACAGTGAAGGCGCAAACTTCTATTGGAACTTGTATGAAGAAATTAATGCCTAATGGGTCTTCGCAATTAAGATGAACCAATTTTGCTCAAACGTAACTTGAGGTGAAGCAACGACAAAAGTATTTGGGGAAGATAATGGAAAAGAAGAACCTAAAATCTTTAATGCGAAATTAATTTTGAAGATGCCAGGAACAAGATGTCATCATATTGAAGAGCTAAGGAAAACATTTTTTAAGTACCTTAAGAAGCACCCATTGAGGCTGTTGCTACCGGGCCCCGAAAGGACCGGCGATGCCAGTTGTTAAAGAGGCGAAGCAATTTTACATAATCAAAAGGTATCGGGTAGTCAGGATCTCTCTTATTCCTTTGGAACCCGATCTAAGCCCCCATTCGATCATTTTATTGATGCAACATCGTCATAAATTCATCGAAGAGGTAGCGTGAGTCATACGGCCCCGGTGTAGATTCGGGATGGTATTGTACGGAAAAAGCCTGGTGGTCCCGGATGCGGATACCTTCAATGGAATCGTCATTCAGGTTTACATGGGTAATTTCCACCACCTCCGTCTGCCGGGTCGCTGCAGGATCAATGCCGAAGCCATGATTTTGCGTGGTGATCTCACTTCTGCCGGTCCTTAGGTTCTTTACAGGGTGATTTAATCCCCTGTGGCCATGATGCATTTTAAAGGTGGGAATGCCATTGGCCAGGGCCAGCAACTGATGGCCCAGGCATATGCCGAAAAGAGGCTTGCCAGACTCCTGGATATTCTTTACGGTCTGTACGGCGTAATCCATCGCGGCCGGATCTCCCGGTCCGTTGGAAACAAAATAGCCGTGCGGTTCAAACTTCTCCATTTCTTCAAACGTGGCCTTTGCCGGGTAAACCTGCAGGAAAGCACCACGATCAGCGAGGCATTGCAGAATATTATGTTTGACACCGAGATCCAGCACGGAAATACGAATATCCGCCTTCGGATCACCTACCTGGTAGATCTCGCTCGTGGAGACTTTCGAAGACAGCTCAAGCCCGGCCATGGAAGGTACTTCATCCAGCATCTGGCGCAACTTATCACGATCGGTGGTTTCAGAGGAAATAATGCAGTTCATCACCCCCTTGCTGCGGATGTGTGTCACCAGGGCACGGGTATCCACATCATAAATGCCCACCAGGCCGTTTTTGGCCATGTAACTTTCCAGGGAGGCATCCGCCATTGGCCGGTAAAACTGTGTGGAAATATTCTTGCAAATCAACCCGTTTATCTTGATCCCCCCTGACTCTACGTCCTCCTTCCTGGTCCCATAATTACCGATGTAGCAATTGTTCATGATCAAAACCTGACCGGCATAGGACGGATCGGTAAACACCTCCTGGTACCCCGTCATACCCGTATTAAAACAAATCTCTCCCGTGGTGGTACCGGTTTTTCCAAAAGCTTTTCCTTCATAATACGTTCCGTCTTCAAGCAGTAAGGCGGCTGTAGGGCAATCGCTGGTTGATGTTGACATGTTGATTATATGGCTTTATTTTTTTCGATTTTATGCAAAAATAAAAAAGACAAAGCGTAATGCTTCGTCTTTTTTTTATGATTTGAATAAAGGGGTCATTTTTACGCTCCGGTTTCTTTTTTTTCTGTGTCATCATTATCCCCGGGGGCTTTTTCGTCTCCCGATTCACCTTTGGGCTCATCGCCGGCTGCCTCGCCAGCGGCGGCAGCTGCTTCGGCGGGTGGTGTTTTGGCCTCCGCTTCAGGAGCCTCGGGTGCTTCCACTACCTGCGGGGCAGCCTCTTTTTTCTCCGTCTGTGCACCCTCTTTCTTCTTGGCGCCTCCACCGCTACGGCGGGTTCTTCTCTTCTTACCGCTCCCCGGCGCTTCCCTGGTATATATTTCGTTATAATCCACGAGTTCTATCATGGCAACCTCCGCTGCGTCACCCAATCGTTTTCCCAGCTTGATGATGCGGGTATATCCTCCCGGACGGTCGGCGATCTTCTCGCTGATGGGCCCGAAAAGCTCGGTAATGGCATGCTTATCATTCAGGTAGCTGAATACTACCCTGCGTTGATGGGTCGTGTTCGTTTTTGATTTGGTCAGTAAGGGCTCCACATAAACACGCAACGCCTTGGCCTTCGCCAGTGTGGTGGTAATACGCTTATGGCGGATCAGCTCACAGGCCAGACCGGAAAGCAGGGCTTTGCGATGTGCAGATGTTCTTCCAAGATGATTCAACTTTACTCCGTGACGCATAATTTTGAGATTTTAAAGACGGGTATTTTTTTATATTTTAAAAATACCATTGTTAAGAATTCCCCTGCACCGTGTCAGGAATTGCAGGGTACTTGTTGCCAACTATTTATCCATTTCCGATCAATCCGCTACTGCTTTGTTGATTAATCCTCTTCAATTTTCATTTTCGATAATTCCATTCCGAAACGCAGTCCCCGGTCATGCAGGACCTGTTCGATCTCCGCCAGGGATTTCTGTCCGAAATTGCGGAACTTCATCAACTCCTCCTGGGTATACTGCACCAGTTCGCTGAGCGAATTGATCTTGGCGGCCTTCAGGCAGTTAAACGCCCTTACGCTCAGGTCCAGGTCTTCCAGCGGCGTCTTCAGCACCTTGCGCAACTGCAGCGTCTGCTCGTCCACCACGTCTTCCTTCTCCTCTCCCTTCGTGTCAAAGCTGATGTTCTCATCGGTGATGATCATCAAATGCTGAATCAGGATGCGGGAAGCCTGCTTCACCGCTTCTTCCGGATGAATGGTCCCGTCGGTAACAACATCCATGATGAGCTTCTCATAGTCAGTCTTCTGTTCCACACGGGTATTCTCAATGCTGTATTTTACGTTCTTAATAGGCGTATAAATGGCATCGATGGAGATGTATCCGAGAGGTGCTGCTTCTTTGGGCTGGTTTTCCTCGGCCGGCACATAACCGCGTCCTTTGGAGATCGTCAGTTCAATATCCAGCTTGGCGGTAGGATCCAGCGTACAGATGTACAGTTCAGGATTCATGATGGAAAACGAACTGGTCGCCTTCTCAATGAGGGAGGCCTTAAATTCGGGTTTCCCTTTCACTGAAAGCTGGATCTTTTCGGTACTGACATCGGTGTCCACGATCTTCTTAAAACGAACCTGCTTTAAGTTAAGGATGATTTCGGTAACATCTTCAGCGACCCCTTTGATGGTATTAAATTCATGGTCCACACCCTCGATCTTCACGCCGATGATGGCATATCCTTCCAGGGATGAGAGTAACACCCGGCGTAAAGCGTTACCAATGGTAACTCCATAACCCGGTTCCAACGGACGAAATTCAAATTGCGCTTCAAAGTCGTTAGATTTCTGAAGGGCAATTTTTTCAGGTTTTTGAAAATTTAAAATGGCCATTGAATATGCGGTTTAAGGTAAATGCAAAATATTCGTTTCTCGTGTCGTGGAAGAATTTGTCTTTTCAGACGCGTAACCGGATCATAAAAAATACACCGCCACAACCGGTAATATCATTACTTGGAATACAATTCCACGATCAATTGTTCTTTGATATTTTCAGGAACACTATCCCTCTCAGGATAGGCGATAAAGGTACCTTTCAGATCTTTCTCACTCCAGTCAAGCCAGTTGAACTTTGGGTTCTTGCCTTTGATGGCGCTCGTGAAGGCGGTGTTTTTGGCAGCCTTGGGCTTCAGACTGATCATATCGCCCGGTTTCAGTTGAAAGGAGGGGATGTTCACCACCTGACCATTCACCGTAACATGTTTATGCGCCACCAGCTGGCGTGCTGCCGGCCGTGACGGAGCAATCCCCAGCCGAAAGACGGTATTGTCCAGGCGGGATTCCAATAATTTGATCAGGTTTTCGCCAGGCGCTCCTTTCAGACGGGAAGCATCCACAAAAGTCTTGCTGAACTGACGCTCCAGCACACCATAAGTATATTTCGCCTTCTGCTTTTCACGCAGCTGAAGGGCATATTCACTGGGTTGTTTGCGCCGACGGTTTGGTCCGTGCTGGCCTGGAGGATTGCTGTTTTTTCCTAAATACTTTCCATTTCCCAATATGGGTTCCCCGAAAATCCGGGAAATACGGGTTTTAGGTCCGGTGTACCTTGCCATAATTTTTAACTTAGATTTTTTAGTTGCAGCATACGATTATTAAAAAATCTTAAAACGGAATCGTATGCCCACAGTCATTAATAATATAATAGATCCGCTTTCAGCGCATCCGGTTACAGCCCTTATACCCTTCTGCGTTTGGGCGGGCGGCAGCCATTGTGCGGCAGCAGGGTAACGTCCTTGATCATATTCACCTCGATACCGGAAGTAGCGATGGCCCGTATGGCGCTTTCGCGGCCTGAACCGGGACCCTTCACAAATACATCGGCACGTTTCATTCCAGCGTCAATGGCTTTTTTCGCCGCATCCTGCGCGGCGGTCTGAGCGGCGTAAGGGGTGTTCTTCTTGGAACCCCGGAAGCCCATCTTACCGGCGGAAGACCAGGATATCACCTGCCCCTGCTTGTTGGTAATGCTCACAATGATATTATTGAAGCTGGCCGTGATGCAAACATCACCGGAAGCATCCACTTTCACCACCCTCTTGCGGGCGGCCGCTTTATTACTTGTTGGTTTCGCCATTTACTGTTAAGTTCTATGAATTTTCAAATGCTGAAGGTTATCCCGGAATCAACGAACCCGTCAAAAAGGATAAACAGCTGCGTCTTATTTTTTAGCCACTTTCTTTTTGCCGGCAACCGTCTTACGCTTGCCCTTCCGGGTACGTGAGTTGGTCCGTGTCCGTTGTCCCCTTACAGGCAGTCCTCTGCGGTGACGAAGACCACGGTAACAGGCGATGTCCAGCAAGTGCTTGATATTCATCTGCACCTCTGAACGCAGGGCACCTTCTACCTTGATCTCATTGTTGATGAGATTACGGATAGCCGTCAGCTCCTCATCGTTCCATTCATTCACTTTCTTATTATAATCGATGCCTGCCTTATCAAGCAGGTAACGCGATGTAGAACGTCCTATCCCATAAATATAGGTCAGGCCTATTTCACCGCGTTTGTTTTTGGGAAGGTCTATTCCGGCTATTCGTGCCATAAATACTTATTGATTATTTTATTACCTGTTATTTCATTTCCGTGCAGGACAAAAGATCACCCCTGACGCTGCTTGAAGCGGGGATTCTTTTTATTGATCACATAAAGTACCCCTTTGCGACGTACGATCTTACAGTCGGTGCTGCGTTTCTTAATGGATGTCCTGACTTTCATGTACAAAGATTTCTTAAACTAAACTATTTTATTTCTGTTGCTATACGTTATCCGGTTACTTTACCACATACGCCTTTCCTTCCCCTTGCCACTGTCAATCCGTTATTTAGGTGGTTATTTATACCGGTAAATGATCCGTCCCCTTGATAAATCGTAGGGACTCATTTCAACACTTACCTTATCGCCCGGCAGGATACGGATATAGTGCATCCTCATCTTACCGGAAATGGTGGCCAGTATCTCATGACCATTTTCCAGCTTAACCCGAAACATCGCGTTGGATAAGGATTCCACAATTGTACCGTCTTGTTTTATTAGCGCCTGCTTAGCCATAAATTTTTTAGAAGTGCAAAGATACGACAATTCAGCCGAAATTGTCAAATTTCACTTTTTAATATCTGAACTTTTTTCCGGACTCAATAATATCCGTCATTCAGGGATTTATTGGCCCTTTCCTGCAATTCTATTCCCTCAAAGGAAGAAAGCAGCTCGGCCTGGCCTTTCTTTACCAGCACTACGTGCTCATAATGGGCCGAAGGCTTTCCGTCACGTGTCACAACGGTCCAGCCATCCTCCTGATAATTGACTTCTTTGGTGCCCATGTTGATCATGGGTTCGATGCAGATCACCAGTCCCTCCTTCATCATCTGCCCATGTCCCCTTCTGCCATAGTTGGGAACCTGCGGGTCTTCATGCAGGCTGCGGCCCAGTCCGTGGCCCACCAGATCCCTGACCACGCCGTAACCATGTTCCTTCTCAGCCAGCTGCTGGATGGCATTGGAAATATCACCAATCCGGTTGCCGGCAACCGCCTTTTCAACACCAAGGGCAAGGGATTGCTTGGTAATGCGCATCATCTCCAATATCTCCGGGGATATTTCTCCCAGGGCAAAGGTATAGGCGCTGTCACCATGAAAACCATTCATCAGCACCCCGCAGTCCACCGATACGACATCACCGTCTTTCAACTCGTACGCGCCGGGTATACCATGTACGACGGCGTCATTCACAGAGATGCAGGTCGCGCACGGAAAACCGCGATAGCCTTTAAAGGAAGGCACGGCGCCGTGATCCAGCATGAAAGTCTCAATAAATTTATCCAGTTCAATGGTCGTCAGACCCGGCCTGAGGAATTTCGCTACTTCCGCCAGCGTCGAAGATACCATAAGCGCACTCTCGCGCATCAAGGCAATTTCTTCCTTCGTCTTATAATAGATCATGATTCTTATATGCTAGGCACTCCGGCTCCTGCAGAACGGCCAGTGATCCTGCCCTTGTTCATCAACCCGTCGTAATGGCGCATCAGCAGATGGCCTTCGATCTGTTGCAGGGTATCCAGGATCACACCCACGATAATCAGCATGGAAGTACCTCCAAAGAATACAGCAAATTGGGAGTTTATGTTCAACGCGCTGGCAAAACCGGGTAAGATACCGACAATAGCAAGTAAGAAAGCACCCGGCAGCATGATGCGGTCCATAATGGCCCCGATATAATTGGCGGTGGCCTTCCCTGGCTTGATGCCCGGGATGAAACCGTTGTTCCGTTTCATCTCGTCTGCCATCTGGGTGGGATTAAAGATCAGCGCAGTATAGAAATAGGTGAATATGATCACCATCAGACCGTAAACAACATTATAGGGAACCGTGGTATAATCGCTCAGGGCCTGGATGATGTTCGCGATGGTGCCGCCGGGGGTGGCCAGGCTGGCGAAGGCCATCGGAATGAACATGACGGACTGGGCAAAGATGATCGGCATTACACCTGCCGCGTTGACCTTCAGGGGCAGGAACTGGCGGGCACCGCCCATCTGGCGGTTGCCGACAATGCGCTTGGCGTAATTGACCGGAACCTTCCTGGTCCCCTGTATTAACAGTACCAACCCGGTGATGACCGCGATCAGAAAGACGATTTCCAGCAAAAAGATCAACAGGCCGCCGCCGCCCATATTGGATTTGGCTTGCCACTCAAAGATCAGGGCATGGGGCAGCGAAGCGATGATTCCTATCTCAATGATGATGGAAGTACCGTTGCCAATGCCTTTGTCAGTGATTTTTTCCCCCAGCCACATGACGAACAAACTGCCTGATGTCAGCACGATCACCGTGGAGATCCAGAAAAAGTAGCCGCCGAATTCAGGCAGGATGGCCTGCCCGGATTGTGTGCGCAGATAGGCCACATAAGCGGCCGCCTGCACAGCGGTTACAATCACTGTCAGGTAACGGGTGTATTGATTGATCTTACGCTGACCGCTCTCTCCCTCCTTTTGCAGTTTGGCAAAGGTGGGTACCGCAATGGTCAACAACTGCATGGCAATCTGGGCGGAGATAAAGGGCATGATACCCAGGGCAAAAATGGACGCTCTGGAGAACGATCCTCCCGCGAACATGTTGAACAACCCCAACAGACCCGAGTTGCTGCTGTCCAGTGACAGCTTTACCGGGTCGATGCCCGGAAGAATGATAAATGATCCTATGCGATAAATGAAAATAAGACCCAGCGAATAAAGTATCCTTTTACGCAGGTCCTCGATACTCCAAATATTACGAATGGTTTCGATTATCTTCTTCACTGGAAGTATATTAACAGTTATTAACGGCGATAAACAGGAGTATCCCGCTTACACTAATTCAATTGTTCCGCCAGCGGCTTCTATGGCCTGTTTGGCTTTCTCACTCGCTGCATTCACCTTGAAATTGATCTTAGAGGTCAATTCCCCCTGCGCCAGTATCTTTACACGGTCGGTACGGCTGATCAGCCCGTTGATGTAAAGATTCTCTAAGCTAATCTCCGTCAGTTCGTATTTGGTGATCAGTTCATCCAATTGCCCCAGGTTAAATACCTGGTAGTTGATGCGATTGTTGTTCTTAAAACCACGTTTGGGCAACCGGCGCTGGATAGGCATCTGCCCACCCTCGAATCCCAGCTTGGTCTTATACCCGCTCCGGGACTGCTGTCCCTTGGTACCCTTGGTAGCGGTGCCTCCTTTTCCGGAGGCTTCACCCCGGCCCAGGCGCTTTGGTTTCTTTACCGCGCCCTTCGCAGGCTTTAACGTATGTAATTCCATAGTTGATTTTTTTGGCTCAACGCCTTCGCCCTTTTTTCTTTGGGGGAGCGAAAACTCGCAAGATACTTAATTTATGATTGTTCTTCAACTTTAACCAGGTGATCCACTTTACGCACCATGCCCAGTACCTGGGGGGTCGCTTCCACCTCTTTGGTGGCATTCATTTTGGTCAGTCCGAGCGCCTTAAGGGTGCGTTTCTGTCTTTCGGGACGGTCTATTGCGCTTTTTACCTGTGTGATCTTAATCTTTGCCATTTTTTAATAGTTTGCGGCTTACCCGGATCATCCCCGCGGTAAACTTTTCCAATTATCCGTTAAACACTTTCTTCAGGGAGATGCTTCGCGTCCTGGCGACCTGTATGGGTTCACGCAGCTCGATCAACGCGTTAAAGGTCGCCTTCACCACGTTATGAGGATTAGCGGAACCCAGGGATTTCGCCAGTACATCGGTGATGCCTGCGCTCTCCAGCACTGCCCGCATAGTGCCTCCGGCAATTACACCGGTACCATGCGCTGCGGGTTTGATCAGCACCTTGGCGGCCCCTTCCTTCGCATACTGGTCATGAGGGATCGTCCCGTGCATGAGCGGTATCCGGATCAGGTTTTTCTTGGCATCGTCAATACCCTTGGCGATCGCTTCCTGTACTTCCTTGGCTTTGCCAAGACCGTGACCGACCGCTCCGTTCTCATCTCCCACGACAACCAGTGCGGAAAAACTAAAGGTACGGCCACCCTTGGTGGTCTTGGTCACCCTGTTGATAGCTACCACTTTCTCTTTCAGTTCCAGGTCGCCGGCTTTGACTTTGTTGGCTGCTTGTTTTGCCATGAATTAAGGATTGTTAAATATATAAAAGTTCAAAAATCGATTTGTTTAAAACTGCAGGCCGCCTTCACGGGCGCCCTCGCTCAGTGATTTGACACGACCGTGGTAAAGATAGCCACTACGGTCGAACACGCATTTGGTCACACCGAGTGCCACCGCCTTCTTCGCCAGCTCCTGCCCTACCTGCCTGGAGGTCTCGACTTTGTTACCAGCGATCACCTTAAAGGCCTTATCCCTGGAAGAGGCTGCTACAATGGTCTGGCCATTCTCATCGTCAATAAGCTGCGCATAAATATCCCTGTTGCTGCGAAATACCGAAAGCCTCGGCTTGCCGGCGGTACCCGATACCTTGTTGCGGATACGGTAATGAATTTTCCTTCGGCGAATTGATTTCTTGTCCATTTTTTCCTTGTTTCATCCCGATGCTGCCGGGATTATTTTAATATGATTTATTTACCAGCGGTCTTACCGGCCTTTCTTCTGACGATCTCATCGCTGTAGCGAACCCCCTTGCCCTGGTAAGGTTCGGGTTTGCGCAGACTGCGTATTTTAGAAGCCACCTGTCCCAGCAATTCCTTGTCGATACTGTCCAGGTAGATCGTGGGATTCTTCCCTTTGAGGGTTTCTGTCTTAATGCTGATCTCCGCGGGAACCTCCACCACAAAATTATGGGAAAAACCCAGGGAAAGATCCAGCAACTGTCCCTGATTGGTCGCCTTGTATCCCACACCCACGAGTTCCAGCTTCTTGGAGAATCCTGCATTCACCCCGGTGACCATGTTTTGTATCAGCGCGCGATAAAGTCCGTGCAGGGACCTGTGACGGATCTGGTCGGTCGGCCTGCTTACCACCAACTGACCATCCTTTACCTCTACTTTGATGTCCCGGTCAATGCTTCGCTTCAGTTCCCCCTTGGGGCCCTTGACCGTAACTTCATTGGAAGGGGAGACTGTTACCGTAACTCCTTTGGGAAGCGAAACCGGGTTTTTACCTATGCGTGACATGATATAAAAATTCAGATTTTATTAAAATAAGCTACACTCACCAGTCAATATTCAACAACTAAATATTTAACCAGTCAATACTCAACTAGTAAATATTGCAAAGTACTTCTCCGCCCACATGCTGTTGCTTGGCTTCCTTATCGGTCATCACACCTTTGGAAGTCGAGAGGATCGCGATACCCAGTCCGTTCTTCACACGCCTGAAATCCTCCGGCTTGGAATATTGCCTGAGACCGGGCCGGCTCACCCTCTCCAATGCCTTGATGGCGGGTTGCCTGGACTGCGCGTCATACTTCAGCGCTATTTTGATGATGCCCTGCTTGCTGTCATCCTCGAACTTATATTTCAGGATATAGCCTTTTTCATACAGGATCTCCGTCATGCGTTTTTTCAGGTTGGACGCCGGTATCTCAACGATGCGGTGGCGGGCCATCTGGGCATTACGGATGCGGGTCAAGAAATCTGCTATGGGATCGGTTACCATAATGTATTACTGATTATTAGATTGACAATTTTATAAACATTCACACCATACCTACCAGGATGCTTTTCTGACACCCGGGATCTTGCCATGCAATGCCATTTCACGAAATTTAATACGCGAGATACCAAAGTACCGGATATAGCCGCGCGGCCTTCCGGTCAGGGCACATCTGTTATGTAAACGCACGGGAGAGGCGTTTTTGGGCAGCTTATCCAGTGCTTCATAATCACCCGCCGCTTTCAGGGCTGCGCGTTTTTCCGCGTATTTTGCTACCATTGCTTCCCTTTTACGCTGCCTGGCTTTTACAGATTCTTTTGCCATATATATTCTATTTTATGATTGATCAGATTTTTTATTGTTGCGGAAGGGCATCCCCAATTCCTTTAATAATTCATAAGCTTCCTCGTTCGAGCCGGCGGAGGTCACAAAGGTGATATCCATCCCGTTGATCTTACTCACCTTATCAATGTCGATTTCCGGGAAGATAATCTGCTCGGTGATGCCCAGCGTATAATTACCGCGGCCATCGAAGGCTTTCTCATTGACCCCTTTAAAATCCCGCACACGCGGCAGGGATACGGAGATCAGCCGGTCCAGGAACTCATACATCTTCACACCGCGGAGCGTCACCTTTGCGCCAATGGGCATGCCCTTGCGCAGCTTGAAGTTGGATATATCCTTTTTACTCATGGTGGCGACGGCCTGCTGTCCGGTAATGGATGTCATCTCGGTGACGGAGGCATCGATGAGTTTTTTGTCCGCAACGGCGCCGTTCACTCCCTGGTTCAGGCATATCTTCTGCAGCCGCGGAACCTGCATGACCGATTTGTAGTTGAATTTGGTCTTCAACGTGCCTACCACTTCATTTTTATACTTCTCCTGCAGTCTCGGTTTATATGTTGTTGTCTCTGCCATCAGATTACCTCCCCGGATTTTTTAGCGATACGAACGGATTTATTATTTTGTTTGCTGCGGCCGACACGGGTCGGGGCGCCTGCCTTGGCATCCCATAACATCACGTTGGACAGGTGTACCGGCGCTTCCTGCTTTACAATGCCCCCACGGGTATTCTGTGCGCTGGGCTTGGTATGCCGGGTACGGATGTTCACTCCTTCCACCAGCACCCTGCACGCTTCCGGAAGCACTTCCAGCACTTTGTGCGGATGGGTCAGGTTCTTGTCGTTTCCGGCAATTACCACCACCATATCTCCTTTTTTAATATAAAGTTTTGGCTCAAATCTTGTCTTCATGGCTGTGATATTCTATTTATAACAGGGTGATTAATAAAAGCCCCTGCCTTGTTTGCTGTTTAAATTTCGGGGTGCAAAGATACTAATTTTTTGCTGATGACCCTTTCTGCGCCGCCGGCCGTCCCGGGCGGAATTTCCTTACAGTACCTCGGGTGCCAGGGAGACGATCTTCATGTATCCCTTATCACGAAGCTCACGGGCCACAGGGCCGAAAATGCGTGTTCCCCGCGGTTCGTCCGCATTGTTCAGCAACACCACGGCGTTGTCGTCAAAGCGAATGTATGAACCATCCTTGCGACGTAATTTATTCTTGGTGCGGACAATGACCGCCTTGCTTACCGTCCCTCTTTTGATGCCCCCGGCGGGGATCGCGTCCTTGACGGTCACCACGATCTTATCACCGATTTTCGCATAATCCTGACCGGAATTACCCAGTACACGGATACACAAAACTTCTTTTGCGCCACTATTATCGGCTACCCTTAACCTGGATTCTTGCTGGATCATTTTTATGAATGGTTAATGCTTTGAAAATCGAAATTGCTGCCGGTAACGGTGAATCATTTCAATTCCAAATGATAATTATAAAATTTTTGTTACTTGGCCTTCTCAATAACTTCCACCAGTCTCCATCGCTTGTTTTTGCTCAGGGGGCGGGTTTCCATGATGCGCACCCGGTCACCGACCGTACACTCGTTCTTCTCATCATGGGTCATGTACTTGGTCGACTTTTTTACAAACTTCCCATACAGAGGATGCTTCAGCCTGCGCTGAACCGTCACTAAAATGGTCTTGTCCATTCTATTGCCGGATACTACCCCTATCCTGGTCTTTCTTAAATTTCTATCCTCCATATCAGTTTTTTTTATGCCCCTTCCTCAGGGGAAATCTTTATAGCTGTTTTTCCTGATCTCCCTCACTCCGTGGGAGCCGTTGCCTTGTGGGCCTCAGGATGCAATTGTCGTGAACGTTGTTCAGTTTTAAGCCGCGCAATTTCCTTGCGCAGCATGCGGATATCCAGTGGATTTTCCAGCGGGGACACCACATGGGTAAACCGCAGCTTTTTAAGTCTGAGTGCGCTTTCCGCTATCCTGGATTCCAGGTCATGGTCGCTCAGGTTATTCAAATCCAGTTTTTCTACTTTCGCCATTTCATGGTTTTTTAAAATTGGTAAGGTGCGTCCTTAATTTTTGGCCATCATAAATCGTAACGCGCCACGAATTTCGTTCTGATCGGTAGTTTGGAAGCGGCCAGCTGCAGCGCCTGACGCGCCACATCCACAGGAACGCCATCGATCTCAAAAAGAATCCTGCCCGGTTTTACCACTGCAGCCCAATGATCGGGAGCCCCTTTACCTTTACCCATACGTACTTCGGCGGGTTTTTTGGTGATTGGCTTATCAGGAAAAATCCGAATCCACACGCTTCCTTCACGTTTCATATGACGGGTAAGTGCCACACGGGATGCTTCAATCTGGCGATCGGTGATCCATATCGGTTCCATGGCCTTTAGTCCGTAGGACCCAAAAGAAATGGAGCTTCCCCGCTGCGCATTCCCCCGGATACGTCCCTTCTGCACTTTCCGGTGTTTCGTCTTTTTCGGCTGTAACATGATTTAAAATTTATCGCTTTCTCTGATGCTGTTTATTAAAATTTCAACTTCCTTCCGGTCGGGCTTATCTTTTCCTTCTTCCACCTCCGCCGCCGCCATCGCGATCACGTCCGCCTCCGCGACGGTCATGCTGTCCGCCATCCGGGCGTCCCGATCCACGGCGGTCATGATGACCACCTTCCCGTCCCGCACCGGCAATGATATTGGGATTCAGGTCGCGTTTGCCCAGGATTTCTCCTTTACAGATCCATACTTTAATGCCTATTTTTCCATATACCGTCTGGGCCGGTACTTCCGCGTAATCGATATCCATGCGGAAAGTATGCAGGGGCGTACGGCCCTGTTTGATTTCCTCGCTCCGGGCGATTTCAGCGCCACCCAGGCGCCCGCTCACTTTCACTTTGATTCCTTCGGCACCCATGCGCAGTGCCGTAGCGATGGACATCCTGATGGCACGCTTATAGTTAATGCGGCTTTCGATCTGCCTTGCAATGGTATCTCCCACAATGTTGGCATCCACTTCCGGACGGCGGATCTCCAGGATGTTGATCTGCACGTCATCCTTGCCCGTCAGTTTCTTCAACTCCTCTTTAATGCGGTCCACCTCGGAACCTCCCTTACCGATAATGATACCCGGCTTGGAAGTATGAACGGTGATGATCAGTTTGTTAAGGGTACGTTCAATCACTACGCGGGCAATGCCCCCCTTATTAATACGTGCATCCAGATAAGCACGGATTTTTTGATCCTCGATCAGTTTAAGGGCGTAATCCTTCTTATTCCCAAACCAGTTGGAATCCCATCCCCGGATAATTCCAAGGCGATTGCCGATCGGATTTGTTTTTTGACCCATGTGTTGCTTTTAATCTATTTGTTTGATTGAATATTATTCTTCTGATGCCGCTGCCACTTCCACCTGTGCTGCGGGCTCCTGCACCTTTTCATTTGCCACGGCAGGCTGGCTCTTGCTGTCAACGACAATGGTTACATGGTTGCTGCGCTTGCGGATGCGGTATCCACGGCCCTGGGGCGCGGGACGCAAACGCTTCAGCGTAGCACCTCCGTCAACAAATATCCGTTTCACATACAGCCCGGCGTCTTCCACCTTGTCCGTCTGGTTTTTCTGTTCCCAGTTGTTGATCGCCGACAACAACAGCTTCTCCAGGGGAATACTGGGATGCTTCGCGTGATGCTTTAGGATCGCCAATGCCTTTTCCACCTCCATGCCGCGTATCAAATCCACCAGTAACCGCGTTTTGCGCGGAGAGGTCGGATTATTTTTAAGCTTAGCTACTGCTTCCATTGTATGAATTGTTATAATGTTGAATATTATGGACTATTTCTTGTTCGCATGCCCCCTGAAGTTCCTGGTAGGCGCAAACTCTCCCAGCTTATGTCCCACCATGAATTCGGTGATGTATACAGGGATGAATTTGTTACCATTGTGAACCGCAAAAGTATGTCCGACAAATTCAGGCGTAATGATAGAGCGGCGACTCCAGGTCTTTACGACCGACTTTTTTGTTCTCCCGTCATTCATAGATTCCACCTTATGCAACAGTGAATGTTCTATGTAGGGACCTTTTTTAATGGAACGAGCCATGCTTTAATTCAGATTTAATGATGATGATCTGGTGATAATGATCTTATAATTTCTTTCCGTTCTTACGCTGCATGATCAGCTTATTAGATCCTTTATGCTTATTGCGTGTTTTCAGGCCTTTGGAATACTTGCCGTTCCTTGAACGCGGCTGTCCGCCGGAGGCCTTTCCTTCACCGCCACCCATCGGATGGTCAACAGGATTCATGGCCACGCCACGGGTACGCGGGCGTCTGCCCTGCCAGCGGCTCCGGCCGGCCTTGCCCTTTGACTCCAGGGCATGGTCCGAATTGGAGATGGTGCCTACGGTAGCAAAACACTGCATCAGCACTTTTCTCAATTCTCCGGATGGCATCTTCAGGATCGCATATCTCTCCTCCTTTGCGTTCAGCTGGGCGTAAGTACCTGCGCTGCGGGCGATCACGCCTCCCTGACCGGGATGCAATTCAATGTTGTGTACCACGGTACCGAGTGGCATGCTCTTCAGCGGCAGCGCATTGCCCACTTCAGGGGCCACCTTTTCACCGCTGATCACCTTGGTACCCACCTGTAAACCCTGTGGGGCCAGGATGTACCGCTTCTCACCGTCCACATAAACCAATAAGGCGATAAAAGCACTCCGGTTGGGATCGTATTCGATCGATTTCACGGTGGCTTCTATGTCCTTCTTGTCACGCTTGTAATCGATCACGCGGTAGCGTTTTTTATGACCGCCACCGATATACCGCATCGCGCGTCTACCCTGGAAGTTACGGCCACCCGATCTTTTCTGAGGGGCCAGCAGGCTCTTCTCAGGAGAATCGGTGGTGATTTCAGCATAGGCGTTGCCTATTCTCCAGCGTGTTCCTGCGGTGACCGGTTTAAACTTTTTTAATGCCATGAGCTTGTACTTTAGGACAAAATTTTCAGCTTTGTCGAACTATAATGCTATGATGATCAAATACTTTCAAAAATATCAATGGTTTCTCCCGGTGCCAGGGTGATGATTGCCTTCTTATAGGCGGGTTTACGGCCGGAAATAACGCCCGCCTTGGTAAAACGGCTTTTGCTTTTCGCCGGAACCACGATCGTATTGACGTCCGATACGACCACACCGTAAAACTCCTCAACGGCTTTCCTGATTTCCAGTTTATTGGCCTTCCGTGCGACGGCGAAGGTATAGCGACCCTTCTTTTCAGAGAGGCCGTTCGCTTTTTCCGTGAGCACAGGGCGAATTAAAACATCGGATGCCTTCATTACTTTATCTTTTGACGATTAAAATTATACATTTTCAGGGTTCCCCTCACCGGCCGGCGCGTCTGCAGCCGGGGTTTCCTTCTCAGGTGCAGCCTTTTTTGCTGCTTTTGGCTGTGCCGCCTTCTTTTCAGGAGCAGCTGCTGCTTCCGCCACCTTTCCGGTGCTTTCCTCAGTAGCCGGCGTTTCCGCAACCACGGCTTTCTTTTCAGCTTTCGCCTTTTTTTCCACTTTTGCCTGCGCCGTCTTCTTTTCAGGAGCAGCCGTTTCGCCGGCAGTCGCCTTGGATGCTTCCGCATTTTCAGCGGCATGTCCCTCTCCGAAAACCTTCACTGCTTCCTCGGTAAACACTAAAAAGTTGCTGTTTACAATATCGTAGGTATTCATATCGCTCAGCACGATCCCCTTCACTTTAGGAAGGTTACGCAGTGAGCGATATACATTGTCCTGGTATTCAGGCGTTACAAACAATATTTTCTTTCCGGATACTTCCAGGTTCCTGAGCACCCCTTCCAGCTGTTTGGTTTTGGGCATCTCAATTTTAAGATCTTCCACAATCCTGATCGCAGCCCCGGAAGCTTTATAGGAAAGCGCCGACATTTTGGCGAGATCCTTTTCCTTGCGATTCATCTTGAAATCGTAGCTGTGCGGTTTAGGGCCAAAAATGACACCGCCACCACGGTATAAAGGATTTCGTATGTTGCCTTTGCGCGAGCCACCCGTTCCTTTCTGGCGATGCAGTTTGCGGGAAGAACCCTTCACATCGCTCCTGTCCTTTACATTATGGGTACCCTGGTGCTTCGCCGCCAGATATTGTTTCACCGCCAGGTAGATCACGTGGTCGTTCGGCTCAATGCCGAAAACCTCATCAGGCAGGTTGACAGTTCTCCCGGTTTGCTTTCCTTCGGTATTTAAAACATCAAGTTGCATATCAATTCTGGATTAAAACGATTGAACCATTATGACCCGGGACAGAACCAGTGACCAGGATATAATTCTTTTCGGGGAATATTTTTACAATGCGCAGGCCTTTGACCTTTATCCTGTCACCGCCCATGCGGCCCGCCATGCGCATCCCCTTGAACACCTTTGCAGGGTAGGATGATCCGCCGATGGAACCTGGTGCGCGCTGGCGGTCATGCTGACCATGGGTGGATTCCCCCACACCACTGAAACCATGACGCTTTACCACACCCTGGAAACCTTTACCCTTGGAAGTTCCAACCACTTCCACTTCCTCTCCTTCAGCAAAAATGTCACAGGTGATGATATCACCGGTGGCCTTTTCTACATCGTAATTGCGGAATTCCTTGCTGAATCTCTTGGGGGCCGTACCGGCCTTCGCGAAATGCGTAATGAGGCTTTTAGGGGTGTTTTTTTCTTTGCGGTCGCCAAATGCGATCTGAATGGCCTGGTAACCGTCGGAATCCCTGGTTTTCACCTGGGAAACGACACAAGGTCCGGCTTCAATGATCGTGCAGGCAGTTTGTCGCCCATTTGGTTCGAAAATACTGGTCATACCGACCTTCTTACCAATGATACCTTTCATGTTTCTCTTTTTACCCAGCGCCTGAGGGTGTTCTCGCTATCCTCAGGATTAGGCGGTGACCTTAAAATGTTACGCTTTTATCTCCACATCCACACCGGAGGGAAGATCCAACTTGGAAAGGGCGTCGACCGTACGGGAGGAAGAAGTATAAATGTCCAGTAATCGTTTATGCGTGCAAAGCTCAAATTGCTCGCGCGCCTTTTTGTTTACATGGGGCGAGCGAAGTACGGTAAAGATCTTCTTTTCCGTAGGCAGCGGAATAGGGCCAGTAACTACCGCGCCGGTATTCCGCACCGTCTTGACGATTTTCTCGGCGGATTTATCCACCAGACTGTGATCGTAAGATTTTAACTTTATTCTGATTCTCTGTGACATATATCCTTTTTCCTTACAGGCAAAACCCTCAAAATTTGGGACTGCAAAGGTAACGGGAGTTTTTTATATTGCAAAGAAAAATGACAAAGAATTTACCGAAGATTTTAAAAGCAGGTAATTCCCCGTGCAAACGCCGCTGTTTTGCGGCTGCTTTATCCCAATAAAGCTATCTTTACCGCCAAAAAAAGCCGTAAAATGAAACACCTGTTTTTCGCCGTTTTATTATTGACTAGCGCCTGCTACGGGCAAAATACACCCGGAAATAATCCTCCCGACGAAGCATCTGCCGGCGGGGCCATCGTTGTCGGCGCCGCCCGCATGGACCAGTACCTCCCCTTGCTCAAAAATAAGCGGGTAGGCATCCTGACCAACCAGACCGCCCTGGTAGACGGCATCCACCTGGTGGACACGTTACTGAAAAGGCACGTCAACATCGTGGCGATCTTCGGTCCGGAACACGGTTTCCGGGGAACGGCGGACGCCGGCGCCACCGTCTCGGGCGGGATTGATAAAAAGACCGGCATCCCCGTCATCTCCCTTTACGGCAAGCACAACAAACCCACTCCCGGGGAACTGAAAAACGTGGATGTCATGCTTTACGACATCCAGGATGTGGGTACCCGTTTCTATACCTATATCAGCTCCATGCAACGCTTTATGGAAGCCGCGGCCGAGAACCACAAGCCTTTTATCATCCTGGACCGCCCCAACCCCAACGGGTTTTACGTGGACGGGCCCGTGCTGGAGAAAAAGTTCACTTCAGGGGTGGGCATGCAACCTATTCCCATCGTATATGGCATGACCATCGGGGAATATGCCAAAATGCTTATCGGTGAACACTGGCTGAACAACCCCGCCCTGAAGCCGGACCTGACGGTTATTCCATGCCTCCATTATACCCATGACAGCCTTTACACGCTGCCTGTAAAGCCATCGCCCAACCTGCCGAACATGGCTTCGGTGTACCTGTATCCGTCGCTCTGCTTCTTTGAAGGCACCGCCTGCAGCGTAGGACGGGGCACGGCCCACCCTTTTCAACTGTTTGGTCATCCCACGCTGCCCGATAGCCTGTACAGCTTCACCCCCGAAGGCATGGCAGGCGCCACCCATCCCAAGCTGGAAGGGAAAACCTGTTATGGCGTCCTGGTGGCCACCACCGCCCGGGAGGCCCTGGAAAAAAATGACCGTCAGGTGCAGTTGAAATGGATCATGGAAGCCTACAGGATGTTCCCGGATAAAGACAAATTCTTTACGCATTATTTCAATACCCTGGCCGGTACCGATAAGCTCCAGCAGGAGATCAGGGCCGGCTGGACCATGGAGAAGATCAGAAAGAGCTGGCAGCCGGCGCTGGATAAATTCCTGCAGATCAGAAAAAAATATCTGCTGTATCCCGATTTTACCAAATGACCGGCGACCGCATGATCCTTACCGGAAACCCTTTCAGCATTTTCAGCCGTCCACAGAAATCAGACATTCAACATGACAGACACACCCCTCAGGATTGTTTTTATGGGTACCCCTGAATTTGCAGTCCCTTCCCTGGACCTGTTGCGGCAAAATGATTTTCAGATCGCCGGCGTCGTTACCGCCCCGGACAGGCCCGCCGGTCGCGGGTTGAAAATGCATGAGAGCGCCGTAAAACAATACGCCGTCGCTCACGGGCTGCCCGTTTTGCAGCCTGTCAGGCTGAAGGATCCCGCATTCCTCGACCGGCTTGGGGACCTGAAAGCCGATCTCCAGGTCGTGGTCGCCTTCAGGATGCTGCCTGAAATTGTCTGGGACATGCCCCCGCTGGGGACCATCAACCTGCACGGTTCCCTGTTGCCCCAGTACCGGGGGGCCGCCCCCATCAACTGGGCCATCATCAACGGGGAGACCCAAACAGGCGTCACCACCTTCAGACTGCAGCATGAGATCGATACAGGTCAGATCATAGGACAACAAAGGGTACCCATCGGCCCTGATGAAACCGCAGGCGAACTGCATGACAGGCTCATGGACGAGGGGGCCCTGCTGGTGCTGGAAACCGTGCGGTCCATGGCCTCGGGCGTCTATAAACTGACTGCACAGGCCACGCTGAGCGGACCGTCGGGAGTGCTGCACACGGCGCCTAAGATCTTCAAGGCGGACTGCCGGATAGACTGGACACAGAACAGCCGCCGGATCCACGATCTGGTCCGCGGTCTGAGTCCTTATCCGGCTGCCTGGACCCTCCTCAACGGGAAAACGCTCAAAATCTACCGAAGCACGTACCTTCCGGCCGACAACCCGCTGGCTGCAGGGGTGGTTGAAACAGACCATACCGACTATCTGCGGATCGCCTGCAGAGACGGGTGGATCTTCCTGCAGGAAGTACAATTGGAAGGTAAAAAAAGACTGCCGATAGAGGCTTTTCTCCGCGGATACCGCCAGGAAAAAATGGTGATCACATGAACTGACGGAAAAAACCGGTCACCATCCGGCCCGGGAGGGGAAATGACTTTTAGTTTTTATCCTTACCCTCCGGATAGCGGATCTCACACCAGAAACGAGACTGGGAAGTACCCAGGTCACCCATCGCGGCATCGCTGAGCTTGATGATCAGGTTGTAATTATCCTTTTGCTTGGGAATGACATCCAGTACTTTGACCAAAACCGACCGTTGATTGATCGGGTTGGTTACTTTGACCACTGTTCCACGTGGCAAATCATCGCACAAGGCGTAGTAACTTCCGGAGCCCGGTTTCACATTGCTGCGAAACCAGCCCGCAGCACCCTTCTGCATCGTGATTTTGCTCCCATTATCTGTTTGGGTCTCATAAAGTTGCTGGAATTTACTCTTCACGGTCGGTGTCAGCCGGATGGAATCCGTGACGGGATTCATCGCCGCGGAAGGCCCTGGCTGACCCGTTACCACTACAGACTTTCCTGCGGCTGCATTTCCCGGGACGGTCTGGCCGGGCAATGCACGGGTTTGGCCAGCCTTGTGAGAAGACGTAATACCGGCGGTGGTATTGCTTCCGGCAGTACTTGTTTCCGGCGTGGTTACTTTGGGCGTGGTCGCCTTGGGTGTACTCACTTTGTGCACCGCTTTGGTCGCGGCCTTTTTGGGGCCGGTTGTCACCCGGTTCAGCATGAGGGCGAAACTATCGGTCTTTGCAGGAGCCGCCGCTTTCTGAGGGCTGTCTTTTTTGGACGGCGCAGCCAGCACCACCTCGTTTGGTACATCCTTTACCGCTTTGGCATTTTTCCCGGGCGGCGTGGCTGCGGGAGTGTCGTCCGCCAGTATCATTTTCCCTTCTGCTTTTTCTACTGCTTTTGGCTTTCTACCGGAAGGCTTACCGGCCGGAGCGGGCGTACCCACCGAAAACGCATCGTCCTCCCCCTGAACGGCCACAGCCGTTGTCTTCACTGCCTGGTCCGCCGTGTGAGCCGCCGGCCGATGAGCGGGCGGTAGGGTGGTTTTACCACGGGCAGGTGCAGAGGATTTTTTACCGCGGTTTTCATTTTCAGCGGCAATCACTTCGTCTAAAAAGGCGTTGTCACCGGAGGAATGCACGGTCGATCCGCCCCCGGAACCGGCCTGCTGTGGCGGTCTCTTCTTTTGGGTGTCCCCCCCGGCCGCAGCCACTGTCCCCTGTTCAATTTTAACGGGGGACGTGACAGCGGCCTTCTCCGGCGGTGCTTTCTTTTGAGCGGCAGCCACTGCTTGCTGCCCGGTTTTGACGGCGGCGGCTGCACCTGGCGGTGGCGCCGATGCCAGTTTATTGGGGGCGGTCTCCCCGCCGGCATTTAGCCAGCCGACAATCAGGTACTGGCCGATCCTCACCTCGTTGCGGTTGAGGTGATTCCATTTTTTTAGTAAAGCGTCAGGCACTTTGCCATACAAACTGCTGATATGGTAAAGCGTTTCCCCTTTCATCACCTTATGATACAAGGGGGCCAGGGTCGTAGCGGCAGAGACCCCGGCGGACTGGTTGAGGTTATGGCTATTGAGTGGGATCTTCAGCAGCTGATACATTTTCAACTGGCTCTTCGGGCTTAATTTATTGAAGCTGGCCAGTGCTTTGACGTCTACCCCGAATTTCCGGGACAGGGAATACAGCGTTTCCTTCTTGCTCACGACGTGATAAAAATATAAACCGTTTCTCGCGGGTACCACCAGCAACGTATCCTGGCGGGCTTGCCCAAAGGAAAGATCTGCCTGGCCCAACAGCACCAGGCAACAAAAAACATATTTCATCATTTTCATCATAACCGTAAAATATTTTGGGAAAAGACCCGGAAACGGCCGCCGTCCCGCTGTCTTGCTGCAAAAACCTTTCCATAAACCGCCTCACCGGGCCACCTGTTCATAAACGTCTTCGTTTTATTTCCTCCCGGATCAGCAGCCTGTCACGGACTACCTGGCCCGATACAGAGGAGTTTTCCTGTGCCCGCCGGATAAGATAGGGCATCACCTCTTTTATAGGGCCGTAAGGTACGTATTTTGAAGCATGATAACCCGCATCGGCCAGGTTAAAGGTAATGTTATCACTCATGCCGTAGAGCTGGGAAAAGTGCACATGCGGATGACGGGGCGGTATGCCGTTTTCTTCCAACAGGCGGGCCCCCAAAAGACAGCTTTGCTCATTATGCGTCCCGATAAAGGTGACGATGCTTTCCAGGCGTTCCAGACAAAAGGCGACGGCCTGGTCATAAGCCCGGTCGGTGGCCGCCTTGTCGGGCTGTATAGGGGAAGGATATCCCTTTTCAACGGCACGCTTTCTTTCCTTTTCCATATAAGCGCCCCGTACCAGTTTGGCCCCCAGCAGGAACTTCGCCTCCTGGGCACGCACAAAGGACTGCTGCAGGAACGCCAGGCGGTCATGACGGTAGAGCTGAAAGGTATTGTAAACAACCGCCCTGCGGGTATTAAAGCGGGCCATCATCTCACCCGCCAGATCATCTACCGGTTGCTGTATCCAGCTTTCTTCGGCATCCACCAATACGCCAATACCTTTTTCGCCGGCATGACTGCAAATCGCGTAGATACGATCCCGTACCCGCTCCCATTCAGCCTGCTCCGCCTCATCAAGACTCCCGGCGGCGTGTATCTTTTCCAGCAACGCAAACCGGGCAAAACCCGTCACCTTCAGGCTGATAAAAGGGATGCTTGACTTGCCCGCGGCGTAAGAGATCGCTTTTTTAAACTCGCTCACCGCCTGGTCGTAACTGGCCTCTCCTTCCGCCGCCTCCACGCCGTAATCCAGGATCACCCCTACCCGGAAAGCGGCCAGTTTACCCGCCGTTTCCGCGGCTTCCTCCAACGTCTCCCCACCGCAGAACTGGCGGAAAACGGTATGGCGGATGAGGCCTTTTATGGGAAGCCCGATCTTAAGTGCCCATGGCGCGAGCGCGGAACCGGCTTTCACCAGCCACCCCAGTCGCATCGCGGAAAATATAAAACGGGCTTTTTTTAATGCTTTATCCGATTGGTAAGCGAAAGCAACTTCCGTATTATCAAACGAAAGTGTGGGGGATTGTTTCATGTCTGAGCGCCGGTAAAGCCGCAAATGTAAGGCAATCATCATAAACCGGTCAGGGGGATGACTAAAAAAAAGCAGCTGAAAAAACTAAATTGTCTAACTTTAAGTCAAAATATTTCGATGAAACGGTGGATTCTTTTAATGACAGCCTCGTTTTATTGCATATGGCTGCAGGCGCAGACAAAAATGAATTGCTGTAGCCCTACCCGGCAATTCGCCATGCTGGCGATGAACCAGGACTTCCGTGCGGCGCACCATGCCCCGGTTCCTTTCGTCTTCCGGGACGCGAGGGGTAAGATGATCAGTTTTGCCACAGCCGGCGGCAAGACAGCACACGCCTATTTTGTAAAATCACCCGTGGCTTCAGAAAATTATTTGCTCGTATTCCATGAATGGTGGGGACTGAATGATTACATCAAACAGATGTGCGACAAACTGCAACATGATCTGGGGAACATCAACGTGATCGCCCCGGACCTCTATGACGGCAAGGTCGCAACCACTTCCGCCGAGGCGGGGAAATACATGCAGGCAGTTACGGACGGGCGCGCCCGGGCCATTATCCGGGGCGCCCTGAAATACGCCGGCCCCGGATCACGGATCTACACCATCGGATGGTGTTTCGGTGGCGGCTGGTCGCTGCAGGCCTCCCTCATGGCGGGTAACCGGGCTGAAGGCTGCGTGATGTATTACGGCTTGCCGGAAACCAATATAGATACGCTCAGGACCCTTCATTGCGACGTACTGGGACTTTTCGCAAACAAGGACGGCTGGATCACCCCAAAAGTGGTGGACACTTTTGTCAGCGACATGAAAAAAGCGGGAAAGAAACTGATCGTGCACCGTTATGACGACGTGCATGGTTTCGCCAATCCCAGCAATCCAAAACATGACGAGGCGGCGACCCAAAACGCCTACGGGCATGCCCTACAATTTCTAAAAGCAAGGATAAAGCATTAAAACGAAGCATCAAACAAAAAGATATGCAGCCAGTAACTGATTTCCATCATTCCACCGCGCCGGAACCCCACCGGGTCCGGACCAAAATGATCTTAAAAGAACACCCGGAGGTACGAAAGCTGATCGGTAAAAATCCCTATACCATCTGGGCCATTGTGGGTCGTGTCGCCCTG
>DASULB010000446.1:0-4286 GCA_036278455.1 Chitinophagaceae bacterium
ATATTTCGTTGTGGACCTATCATCATGCAGTAAGCACGCTGTGGTGGCAACTCATCATTATCACGCTGGCTGCTATCTTTTTATCAGGAATCTATCCGGCATTTTTTCTCGCAGGTTATGATCCGGTAAAAGTGCTGAAAGAAAATTTTTCCAGGGGGAAAAGTGGGATCGCTTTAAGAAACCTGTTGATCATCGTACAGTTTTTGATCGCCGCCATTTTTATCACGGGTATTCTCGTGATTAGAAAGCAGGTAAATTATATGGCCCATGCCGATCTCGGATTCCAGCCTTCAGGCCTGATCAATCTGAGAGTCTCTTATGACAGGAAGCTTTATATCAGGATTAAATCCATTCCCGGAGTGGAGTATGTCGGGACTACTTCTCAACTTATGGGAAATTCACCAGGTTTTATGAAAGAAATAAAATACAAGGACGAAAACGTAAATTTCAATATAGCTACTGTCACGATGGAAGCATTTAATGCAATGAGAGTGAAGTTGTTGGAGGGAAGATTATTTTCCCCACAATACGGACAAGATACCATTAACAGCGTGATCCTGAATAAGAGCGCAGCTAAACTTCTCGGAGAAAAAGTGATTGGGGAAAATATTTATGAAAATGACTCATTGCAAAAGCATATTGTGGGCGTAATAGCAGATTATCATTATGAGGGCTTTGATAAAAAGATATTACCGACCGTTTACGCACTTCTCAAATCTCATGGACCATCGCTGACAACAACCAACCTGTTGATAAAGACGAGCCCCGGTCAATATAAAAAGGTGATGGCTTCCGTCCATAAAATATGGAATAGTCTCTATCCTGGCTATCCCATGCAATATATTTTAGTGAATGACAGCTTTCGCCAGGTCATGGGTGATGATATTCGTTTTCAGAAAATTGTCAGCACATTTACCTTATTATCACTCATTCTTTCCCTGATGGGTATTTTTGCTCTATCCGCGTTTATGACTGCCCGTCGTGTAAAAGAAATCAGCATCCGGAGAATATTGGGTGCATCGCTGACAGACATCCTCCGGCTCCTAAATACAAATTTTGTGGTTCTGGTGATCCTGGCTAATGTTTTAGCATGGCCCGTGGCATATCTTCTTGTTAAGCAATGGCTGAACGGATTTGTTTACAGGATTGATGTTCCCATCATGGCTTTTATTACAGCAATAATTCTTTCGATCATACTCACTATATTGACGGTGAGCCTTCAAGCGTTGAAAGCGGTAAAGGCAAACCCCGCCGATGCTTTAAAATATGAATGAAGGCGGAAAGTCTAAAGCCAGTCGGTCATATAATTATCGTTAATAATAAAAAAGTTAATCATGATGAAACGCAATACGGTCCATATCTGCGCTTACACACCACGCTTCATGCATTAAGCAAGTATAAATTCAGAGGATCATATATAGAGATTTCTCCTTGATAAAGATCATTCAGACCGCAGGCCCGAACCCTCCCGTGATATTCTTTCTTTTCGGTTCGGTCCTTCTGTCTGGCTTTTCTGTTTTGTGCCGTTAGGCATATGTGCAGGATTCCACCAGGCCCTGGACGACACAGTGCTGCATCGCTTACGCCAGAACGTATAGCATCAGTCTACAACAAGCGGATGCGAACTTCAGGGAGGCGCAATATGGCCGTCTGACCATAGCAGATGGAAAATGATCTGACCATCAAATATGGTGAATGCCCAGCCTGTATATCCTGCTCAATAAGGAATTCACCTGATAGTCACATTAACAGGTTGTTTAAGATGAGGATCGCCACCGAGCAATAAATGATAATGCCGGTCACATCGACAACGGTTGCCACGAAAGGTGCGGAGGAAGTAGCGGGATCAATATGCAGTCTTTTCAGTACAAGGGGCAACATGGAGCCCACAAAACTGCCCCACATGATGACACCGATCAGTGCGAAAAAGATGGTGGTCGCCATCAGGACCCAGTGCGGGCCATAATTGTAGATGTGCAACTCCTGCCAGAGGGTGATGCGGATAAAGCCGATGACGCCCAGTAACGACCCCAGAAAAAACCCTGACCATATTTCCCTGCGCATCACGCGCCACCAATCAGCGATCGTTACCTCCCCGAGCGCCATCGCCTGGATGATGAGGGTGGACGCCTGTGAGCCGCTGTTGCCCCCGCAGGAAAGGATCAACGGGATAAAAAGGATCAGATCCACGAAATTGAGAAAAATGCCTTTATCCTGGTAATGTTGCATGGCCGTTGCGGTGAACATCTCCCCGATAAAGAGGAACACCAGTACACCACCCCGTTTGCGTACCAGTCTTGGAAGGGCGATCTCCAGGTAAGGCTCGTCCAGCGCCTCGGTACCACCTATCTTTTGAATGTCTTCGGTATATTCTTCATTGGCCACCCACATGACATCATCGAAAGTAACGATGCCCAGCAACGTATTGTGATCATCGGTGACGGGAAGTGCCACGCGGTTCTCCTTTCTGAATACATTAATGGCTTCTTCCTGGCTGTCATTGACATTGAATGCGGTAAACCTGCCATCCACCAGTTCATTGATCATGGTCTGAGGCTCCACCAGCAAAAACTCCCGGATACGGATGTCATCGAGTAATTTCCCTTCCTCATTGACGACATAGATCACATCAATGGTCTCACTGTCTTTGCCATGATGGCGGATGTGGTCCAACACCTGCTGTACCGTCCATTCCGGTTCCACCTCCAGGTAGTCGGGCGTCATCAGGCGGCCCACGCTGTCTTCGGGATAACCCAGCAGTGAGAGGGTTACCTTCAGTTCATCAAATCGCAGCAGTTTCAATAATTCCTTCACGATGTTGCCGGGCAGCTCACTTAGCAGAGCGGTACGGTCATCGGGGGGAAGTTCGTTGATGATGTCGCCCACCTTGGAACGGGGAAGTGATTTGATCAGGCGTTCCTGGGTAGGGAAATCCAGTATCTTGAATACGCTGACAGCACGATTAATGGAAAGGTTGGAGATAATGAGGGCTTCATGCTCCGGAAACTCATCTATGAGTTCCGCAACATCCATAATGAGCTGATCGTCTAAGAGCCCACGCAAACCGGTATCGTCCTGTACCGCAACATCGGTCAGGAACAGATCTTTCAGTGCCTCGTTTTCCATCGTCCATTTCAGACAGGTTCAGTGAAATATAAATTGCGCCGCAATATACACCATCCTGGCAAAATGAACAATTTTAATCTTTGTTTAGAAGGCTGTAACACAATGATTTCCTTCCCATAGACCAGGATTATTATACCAAGACTTATCTATACATAAGTCTTGGTATAAACGGGTATGTAACGCGTCGAAATGACCTGGACAATCTACAGGCTAGCACGGACCGACATGCAGCGCTATCAACCAAAAGGATGACCGGAAGGATTGCCCTTTCTGACAACCGGGCAGAAGAACCATACAGGCTTCCACTCTCATCAAGGGCTACAGTGTTTATAAATTGAAGCGTAAAACCCACTCATCACGGAGTGTGGGTGGGATGTAAGCTTCTTCTGTGAAATATTAATGCTACTTTTTTGGTGGCGATTACCTTTCCGTTACTGAGTTTCACGTAATTGCCCTTGTTTTGCATCCCCTTTACTTCAAAAACTGCCCCCTCAAACCTAACTAAATCTTTTGGCTGTAGGGGATATCTTTGCCTGCGTATGGACCGGTCAAACCCCTTTCTGTTTTTCTGTAAGGATCGGCTGTTCTTTCTTTTAAAGGCCCAATATTGCGTTGAATCTCTTTTGACGCTATTATCTCCCCCGCCAATTACAAATGCGTCACCGGCATGAGACTTTTCAATTCCGAAAAGATGCCTGTTTACCTTTGTAATATAGCCAAAGGTTTCCCTGGCTTCCGGATAATGGCTTAAAAGCCGTTTTCTAACCGTACCCATTAGGGTTTCTGACTTTAGGCTTTTATGTTTTTTGACTTCCAATGGTAGTTTGCCATCATGAAGCGCCTCATGGTGCTTATCACACAATGTAATCAGATTATCCGGTGCATCTGAACCGCCCTCACTTCTAAATATAATATGATGCACTTGAAGTTTTTTTGAACAGCCACCCCTGCCAGCCTGGCAATGGTGCTGGTCCCTGTATAAAACGTACTGTTTTACGTTAGCATAACCATATTGTACGCCTTTTTGATAGCCAACTCCCTGAATACTGGGATCTTGTAGCTTTTGAGTGTCAAAAGCGCCTGTTTCCAGGATGAGGGTGCTTTCAGGTAACCTTTGCTGAAACAGGTTAATAATTCTGCAATGAGCATCCACTTTCTCC
>DASULB010000447.1:0-4931 GCA_036278455.1 Chitinophagaceae bacterium
ATAGGCACTGCCAAAACTGCAATACATCATAAAGCCGAGGTCGTGCGTACCGGTATAGTATTGTTCCGGATCCAGCAATTTCATCCTTTTTTCCGCCTCTTTTTTGAAAAGATCACGATGAGAATAGGCATATAAATGCCACAGCGTGCCGGAATAAAAACCAGAAGTCCACGCCCGCGGGCCGCTGGTCAGTATTTTGCCGGTAGCAGAGTCGAAAGTCCTGGGCAGTTTATCAGGGGGAAGATGCTGCATGAGAAACGTATACTGTTTCTCTGCAAACGCAAGATCGTCATGCACCAGTTTTTTCATGGTTTTCCGCGAAGCCTGGGCGCCGGCGAAAAGCGGCAGTCCCAGGCAACTTATGCAAATACCGTATAAGAGCCATCTTCTCGGGTTAAAATAGGGGTGTATCATCAGCTGTTATCGTTGAAATATGAACTTAATTATTTTACTTTCTGTAAATACAATGTGGTGGCCTGCGCTACGTCGGTGGTCTCTCTCATGATCTGTCCTGAAAGCATGTTCCGGTATCGGGAGCCCGGTTTATGCGCCCTATGGCTGCCGGCCAATACCGCTCCGAGGGTTTCAGCAGTGGCGCCCGTGTGATGTAAGACAACGTCGGGGCTGAATGCTTTATTTTCCATGGCCATCCGGACCACCTGATCCCCCGCCAGTAAAAATGCCCCCACCGCATATACTTCGGTATCGTCATAGGAAACGTCTTTAGGTTCCGCGCCAATGGCCTGCACGTAACCCAACATGCCATCAGGATGCACACAGCTTACCAGGGCATCCCATGCCTTCCATACCACGGGAGCATATTTCTCCCTGTCCAGCAAATGATGGTTAATACCCCAGGCAAGCGCGTAACAAAAAAATCCGCTGCCGCTGGTTTCTTTCACCGGATAACTTGCCGGATCAAGTAAGCTGGCATGCCAGGTGCCGTCAGGTTGTTGCAGAGAGGCTATCTTCGCCGCCATATCCTTGAATAAGGCGACCCACCGGGAACGATCATGATAGTCACTGGGCATGTTTTGGAGTACCCGCACCAGGCCGCCCATCACCCAGCCATTGCCCCGTGACCAGAATACCTTTTTGCCGTTCTTTTCCCGTTGGTTAAAATAACGGCTGTCGCGATAATATAAATGTTCCGTCTTGTCATAAAGAAAAGCGGTTGTTTTCCACCAAAGACTGTCTACCAGGTCCATGTATTTGATATCCCCTGTTGCTTTGGCCAGCATCGCCAGTGAGGGCGGTCCCATATACAATCCGTCGCACCAGGCCCACTCCCTGAGGTTGATGTGGTCTTTCCACTCCAGGGATTCTGTGTGCGGGCGCGCGATCAGGGTGTCAGCAAGCGTTCTCAGATCGGCGATCATTGCAGGCTCATGGTAAATCTCATACATCCGGCAATACAGCTGACCGACACAATAATTATCAGCAAAATAACGGCCCCTGCCCTGGACGATCTGCCAGTCGCCGGAGACCCCCACAGTGCGCATAAAATGATACCAGGAGCTGTCATTGGCGATATTACCAAATGCGAGTAGTCCCGTATAGAGGGCCCCGTTTGTCCAGTCGCGCTCGGGATGCCGCCAGCCCTTGTGCCGGATGCTGTCCACTTGCCAGTCGGCTACTTTCCGCATCATATTGAAAATAGCCTGCGGGTGATGCGCACTTGTTTCTCCCCGGGAGTGACGGAGCGTTCCACAGGACGGCACCAGCAATGTCAACACCGCCAGGGCGCAGGCATAACAGAATACCCTTTGAAATCTTTGCATGCGATTCATGAAAACCGGAAATTTCCATAAAAGTAAAAAGAATCTTTAGATAACGCAAACGTTTGCTTTCCTGCCATCTGATTTTACCGCCTTTATTTGCGAATAAAAAAACCTTTTTTAGCGGTTACCGCTGGAGAATAAACAATCCTTACAGTACAGAGAATATCTTTATTTTTGCCTGGAACAAATAAACCTGAGTTTTTCCATGGCCATGATGCGTCAGACACAGCAACAGAAAATGTTGCAGAAGTTATCTCCCCAGCAGATCCAACTGGTGAAGTTGCTGCAGATACCCACTGCCAGTCTGGAGGAACGCGTAAAAGAAGAAATGGAAGAAAACCCCGCACTGGAATTTGCAGAAAACGCCAATGAAGAGGATGAGTTCTCAGCGGACAACAATAATGAAACCCCGGAAGCTAAGGAAGAAAATGCGGAAGAGGAGGCTCCGGCGGAGGAAGTGGACAACATAGATCTTTCCGATTACCTGAGCGACGGGGACGACGAAGTGGCCGATTACCGCACACGGGATAACAATTATCCCGACCCGGATGAAAACCATACCATTCCCATCCGGGTGGAAAGTACCTTTCACGACCACCTGATGAGCCAGCTCAGCATGCTGCAACTGAGTGAACGCCAGCAGAAGATCGCCGGACAGATCATCGGCAGCATTGATGATGACGGCTACCTGCGCCGGGATCCCCAATCCGTCGCCAACGATCTTGCCTTTTCGCAAAATCTCAGTGTGGAGGAAGAAGAAATCGAGGAAATCATTGAAAAAATACAGGAGTTCGAACCGGCGGGCATCTGCGCCGCCACCTTACAGGAATGCCTTGTCCTGCAACTTAAGCGAAAACCCCTTGATGAGCCGGAAATCAAAAATGCGCTGCATATTCTGGACAGGTATTTTGATGAGTTCACCAAAAAGCACTATGAAAAGATACGGAAATCGCTGAACCTTTCTGATGAGGACCTGAAAGGGGCCATTGATGAAATCATCAAACTAAACCCAAAACCAGGCGGCAATTATGGCGGCATGAATAAGGCTGAAAGTTACATTGTTCCGGATTTCTTTATCCTGAACAACAATGGCATACTGGAACTCACCCTGAATAGCCGGAACGCGCCCGATCTGCATATTTCCGGAAACTACCGTGACATGCTGCGGGATTATGAAAAAGGGGGGAAAAAAGACAAACAGCAGAAGGAAGCCGTGCTGTTCATCAAGCAAAAAATAGACGCCGCCAAATGGTTTATCGATGCCATCAAACAACGGCAGCACACCCTTCTGAGTACCATGGGAACCATCATGCGTTACCAGGAGGAGTTTTTCCTCACCGGGGATGAGACCACGCTCAAGCCCATGATCCTGAAGGATATCGCTGACCGGACCGGCCTGGACATTTCCACCGTCTCCAGGGTCGCCAACAGCAAATACGTACAAACCGAGTTCGGCCCCTATAAATTAAAATATTTCTTTTCCGAATCGCTTTCCACCGAAAGCGGGGAGGAGGTCTCCACCCGGGAAGTAAAAAAGATCCTCCAGGATATTATTGAAGTGGAGAATAAACGAAAACCCCTGAGCGATGAAAGCCTGACCAGAATGCTCCAGGAAAAGGGGTATAATATCGCGCGGCGCACCGTAGCCAAATACCGGGAACAAATGAATATTCCCGTCGCCAGGCTGAGAAAAGAGCTGTAAAATGATGAATGTGACCATGGACCCGCTGGCATATTGTTGGCACTGAACTATTTATACATGCAAATCACCTACCTGAAAGAACAGACGGAGCATCCCGCCGATCAGTTACATTTCAATCCTGTATGGAGAGGGCTCTCCCATGTGCTGAGCGTAATCTTTCATCCTTTATTTGTTCCTTTGGTTGGCACCTGGCTGATCATCGTCACCCACCCCTTCCAATTCGCCGCATTCGGCGGGAATGATCTTTTTCGCCTTTACGCCTCGGTCATCACCAATGCGGTGATACTGACGGGCTTTACCGTTTTGGTCCTCAAGCTGGTAAAATTCATTCAATCCATTCGATTACATACCCAGCGCGACCGGATTATCCCCTACGTCGCCACCATGACATTCTATTTCTGGACCTTTTTGGTGTTCAGACACCAAACTAAAATACCCCTGGAACTGACTGCGTTCCTGCTCGGGAATTTTCTGGCCGTGGTTTTCGCGTTCGTCAGCAATCTTTTTTTAAAGATCAGCATGCACACGCTGGGCATGGGCGGGCTTTTAGGGCTGATGCTCTGCTCCGTAGGCGATCGTTATTTTAATATTTCATTGCCATTAATGGCAATTATTTTACTTTGCGGCGTCGTAAGCACCAGCAGGCTCATTTTGGGAGAGCATACGCCGCGCGAAGTATATTGGGGAATGTTCTTTGGCGTCATCGCCCAGTTAATTGCCTTTTGGGTGATTATTTAAGCTTAAGAGCATCCTTATTTTTAGCAGCGCAAATACATTTCGCTGCTGTTACTTTACTTTGCATCATTAAAAGAAAAAAGCAGAAAGAAAGAGTACCATATCCTTTAAACAGAAAAAAGTACCTTTTTTTAGTTTTTTGATGTCGTCTGGCCTCCTCCATGGGATTTAACAAATGATCTTCCAACCGGGCACCAGGCACCCATCAATATTTTGTAGACAGTTAAAACCAAAAATCATGGCAAAAGAAAACGGCGGCTCCAAGGAAAACGGAAGCCCAAAAGAAAATGGCAAGGTGAACACCGAAAAGATGAAAGCCCTTCAACTGACCATGGATAAAATCAAGAAAGATTTTGGCAAAGGATCGGTGATGATGATGAATGAAAGGGCCGAACGCCAGATGGAGGTGATCTCAACCGGCTCCATAGGACTGGATGCCGCCCTGGGCATCGGCGGTCTTCCCCGCGGGCGTGTGGTAGAGATCTACGGTCCTGAATCCTCTGGTAAAACCACCATTGCGATCCATGTGATCGCCGAAGCGCAGAAAAAGGGTGGAATGTGCGCCATTATTGATGCTGAGCACGCCTTTGATGCCGTATATGCCCAAAAGCTGGGTGTGAATGTGGAGAATCTGCTGATCTCTCAACCAGACTACGGCGAACAGGGCCTGGAAATAGCTGACCGGCTGATCCTTTCCGGCGCATTGGATGTGG
>DASULB010000448.1:0-3289 GCA_036278455.1 Chitinophagaceae bacterium
AGCTTTCAACCTTTTTCTTTACGCTTTTTTTTGCTCGTTTTTTTCTTTTTGCCATAAAATTATACGGTTTATACCAGTGTTAATTGTATCACTTATAAGCATAATCAACCTATAAAGTATATTATAGCAAAAATTACTACAAAAGTCAATTATTTAGGCAGCGGCTTCCAAAAATTGGCGGGAGTCTAAAACAGCTATATTCGTACCGATGTTTCCAGAACCCTCAAACTCATCTATAGCCACTATTGCATCGTGTTTTTTACCCGGTTCGGCTTCAATGGCAGCGAATCCGCCAGCGAAAGCGCTATCCAATGCTTTGAATTCATGGCCTTGGGCCATCCTGACATAAAGCGGATTAACCGACCTGATGAACACCGGTATTATACGAGGCCTGGCATAAGCCGGTATCAGAATCTGATTGCCTGCGCCGGCTTGCGCTTCAACGATTTTCTGGTGCTCAGGATATAAAGAGCTGTATGGCATAAGTTCATCTTCGCGTCCTAGGAAGCGTCCGCCGTATGTCTGAAGCATCTCCCCTACCCAGGACACGCCGATACCGTCAAACGATAATGAAGAACTGTAATTTATTACCCCGCGTTCAAGCAATTCATGGAAATCGTCTATATCATACTCCTCGCCGCCTTCTTCTATTTTCAACCGTCCGTCCCTGGCTTGGCACGATGCGAGGATTTCGTTCCACTTGCCTATTGCACCTGGCAAATTTTCTTCATCCAGCCTGCTTGCCGCAATCATATCCTGCAAGAAACCTTCTCCTGACGGCTTATCTTTTTTGAATCCGAAAGAACTGGCAAGATTATTCATTGTGGTTACAAAGTGAGCTCCCAACGGATCCGCATACTGCGCTGAAAGCTCCGGCGAATCGCTGACATATATGCCTTTATAATCATGATCCAGCCCGTGGTTGGACAATGTTGCCGGGGCACCAGGCTCCGGGGCTTCTGAAATATCAAATTGCCTGTTGGTGCCGTGATAAAACACTTTAGGTTCACCGGTATCCGGATTTACGATTTTGCTGGTATCGGCGCCGTCCGGGTCATTTTCCCAATCGCCGAACCATTCTATAAACTTCGCGCTATGGACCTGTTCCTGCTGAGCCGACGACAATTTTGAGTCAATTTTAAGATTATTACCAGTATTCTCCGCGGGTGGTTTAATTGTTTCTGACATTTTTGTTTTGTAAATTACTATAATATTATAGCAAAAAACACTAGAAAAGTCAAGATTCTACAAGGGCGACTATACCCTCAGACCAAGTAAACGGAAGTAGTGCAATTTATTTACAGCCCACTGTTATAATCATTTAGATGCGAGCATACAAGTCGAAGGCGAAACTATTGCCCGGCAGTTCATACGATGAAGTACTAGCTAATGCAAGGAAAGAGTTTAATACTATACAAAAAATTGCGCCCCGGCGTAATGCTTATGTACGTTCAACCTATTTTTCTAAAAGTAAAATATTCATATCACCTTTATACTGGAATCACCTTATGCAGGAACATAGAAAGAACCGAACAAAAAGATTAAAATTCTATAAAGCGGCGATTGATTTGTTGCGAAATTCCCGTTGTGAGCCGCATACAATATTTAGAAATGGTGATTATCTGCATAGATTCTACGGAGTTACCAAGGAAGACATTCAATATTGTGTTCAGGTAAAACAGAACAAAAGAACCGGACGCCTAGACTTTATGTCTGCCTTTGATAAAAAACTACCTTAAAACAAAAAACCCTCCGCGTTGTAGCCTAGAAACTACCGGCCGAAGGTTTAATGCAGAAGAAAAACAAAAATGTCTTCTTAATAATTAATATAACATGTGAATACTCTTATGTCAACATATTTATTAATTAAAGTCAAATTATAAAGTGTAAGAACATTCTTAAAATTTTTACGTTTATGCTTGACAATATTTGTAGTAATAATTAGTACAAATGTTATAGTACAAATAGTGCCAGTTAGATTTTGACAAGACTCTACAAACTTAAGTGGAGTTTTTTAATGTTAAATACTACTTGTTGTATAAGGAATGATAATACCTTGACATGTGTACTTTTATTTGTTAAAATGAAAACAATGAGATATACCAAAAAACAATTTGAAGCGGAATACCCAAACGATGATACTTGTCTTGAAGCTATCTTTCAAAATAGGTTCGGCGACTTAGAAGCCTGTCCTAAATGCGGAGTAGCCGGAGCTACGTTTCATCGTGTTAAGAAACGCCAGTGTTACGCTTGCGCCCACTGTGCATATCAACTACACCCACTAGCTGACACAATCTTTAGAAAGACCACTACCCCACTTAAAGATTGGTTCTATGCTATCTATTTATTCTCAGTAGCGAAAAACGGTGTATCAGCCAAAGAGCTTGAACGGCATCTCGGCGTTACATACAAAACCGCTTGGCGTATGGCCAAGCAGATAAGGCTGTTAATGGCTCAGGAAAGTGAACAGCTATCAGGAACAGTAGAAATTGATGAGGCGTGGATGGGCGGACGGAACGCCAAGAAAAGGGGTTATGAAAAGAAAACACCAGTATTTGGTGCGGTTGAACGAGGCGGTAGATTATCAGCCCAGAAAGTCAGGACTACCGGTTCCCGTGTTCTCTTACCAGTAATTGAAGAAAAGATTGCTAAAGGCACGCATATCCATAGCGATGAATGGGGAGCTTATAGGACTCTGCCTAAGCTAGGCTACTCGCATACTACAGTTCACCACCGCAGTCTTGAATATGTACGGGGTGATGTCCACACCAATACTATCGAAGGTTTCTGGGGGCAGATTAAGCGGTCTATTTCTGGGACTTACCACGGCGTTTCGCCGAAGTATCTGCAGAGCTACGTTGACGAGTTTGTTTTCCGCTATAACCTGCGGGATGTCGCTGTTTGTCCTGCTCTTTTGGAACGGGCAACGAAGCCCGTTTAATAAGTCTTTTGAATAGTTTTTTGCTCATTTTTTGCACCTTTCTATAAAACCAGTGTTAGCTTGAGGATTAATACTTACTTTACATACGTGTGTATCATTCATTGTTACCATCAGCCCAACTACAATAATAAATAAAGTTACTAGAATTATCAGCCACTTAAATTCTATATACCACTTCTTTTCAGAGCCTTTAACTATATCTGTGGCATCAGTAATTCTACTCACTATCTTGTTATAATCACCAACTAAAGACTTCACCTCGTCTTTCCATTCTTTGACTAGGTCAACAATTTCACGGTCTGTCATATCTATAACTTCTGTAGAATTGACTTGCTATTTTTTCTAGCT
>DASULB010000449.1:0-26185 GCA_036278455.1 Chitinophagaceae bacterium
TACTTGCATTCATTTTTGGAGAACGATACGCGCACCAGTTTGTTCCCATATACAGGAGCGAGGTTCCCGGTCACCATGGAGCCGCCATTCAGTTCAATCCCGACATAGGCGGAGGTTCCCTGGTCTTCACCAATACAATCCCTGACCAGTTTCCTGACATCCTCGATCTCCTCGCTGGTCCTGTCTATTGCCAGATCCCCCATGTGCCTTAATGGAAGTTGGCCCAGTTTCACCGCCCGGTCCCTGTAATCCCCGAGCGCATCGTCTGGTAGAAATAAAAGATCCTGTTTCAGGGACCACCGTTCCAGGGCATTCAGCTCGAACACTTCGGTATCTCCCACCAGCAGTGGGTCCTCCTGATAATAGATGTCCAATACTTTGTTGTAGTATGCTTTAATGGGGTTCTTGAAAAAATTGATAAAGGCACCCATGTCAATCTCACTGAAATCAGCCGGCTGAGGTTCCTGGTTGACCCCGGCGATCTCAGTGGCCGGTCCCCCGCCACCCAGGTAGGTATATAAGCGCTTATCGTCCCCTGCATATTTGGTACTGAAACCATGCAAGGGATGCACCTGGATCAGATCTGTGGGGTTTTCGGTGATGTAGTCAAGCAGTTCATCGACCAGGGCCGACGGGGGCAGCGAAGAATTATCCCGGACGTTTTTGCCGATGTAGCTTATGTATAAGCGTTCGCCGGCGGACAGCAAGGTTTCGAGGAACAGGTGCTTATCATTTTCACGCACGTTCCGGTCTCCCGGCCGGGGATGGGATCTGATCAGGTCGAAGGTGACAGGTTTCTCCTTACGGGGAAACTTATCGAAGTCTAAACCCAGTATGGCGACCGTCTCAAATGGAATGCTCCGCATGGGAATCAGGGAACAAAAGGTAATTCCGCCGCCGATAAAATTCCCGGGACGCGTTTCGGAGGCCATCTGGTTGACAAAGCTTTGCCTGAACACTTTAAAACTTATTTGTTCCTTCATGGTTTCAGACAGAACTTTCAAGCGTTCCAGGTACTCCTGAAACAGCATGTAATCCGCATCTTCCTGATCAGGGGAAGAAATGAGCAGGCGCTCCACACTGTCTTCCAGGTATTTACTCCATTCTAAAAGACTTCGTGGATTTTTCCGGCTGCCGGTGACTTCAATAAGTACCTCCGCGAAGTGTGTAAAGCGCACCAGGTCCAGGGCCTGCTCTCCTTCGGCGATCTCCAGAGGATAGAATCCATATCCGTCATCGGTGTACTCGCCTGTCCCGGTCATGCAAATGCCATACATGATCCGTTTCAGACCGTTCTCCCAGCTCAGGGTGACGGATTCGTCCTCCGCGCTGCCCTGAATGCCAAACCGGATATTGGCCTCCCTGACAGCCTGGTGGATCAGATCCGTTCTGGTAAGCTGAAACCGCTCGCGGATCAGGTTAAATTCCAGCAGTTGCAGGACGTTTTCCGCTTTAAAGTCTTCCTCCTCCAGATTCATAATGGCCTGGAGCGCGCTGAAGAAGCCCTGGCTGGCAGTCAGGTACTCGTCCGCGATGATGTAGGGGAAATGATAGGGTGCAGCCCCGAATACTGCACGGATGTATGGTGCATAGGTGTTGATGTCGTTCACCATCACCACCACATCCCTGGGGGTAGTAAGCTTTCCGGTCTCCACCAGTCTCACCAGGTAATTATAGAGCACTTCCACTTCCCGGGCAGGCGTGTAACAGGCATTAAAGCTGATCGATCCGTCCATGAGGTCCGTCGCGGAGATTTGCTGGCGATCTTCTCCAACGGCATTTTGGAAGATATCGAATTGTATTTTCTTTAAAAGCGTATCGGGGACAGGTGGGATCACCTCTTCGTCATCATAGCGGTTGAGGAATTCTTCATGATGGAACAGAAGGCCAAAGGTATCCTGAATGACCCTTCCCCAGTTGGTCAGAAGCGTGTTGCCTATTTCGGGAGAAGCGAAATCTGTATGGCGGGGCATGCTGTTCCAGCGTGCCAGTTGCCTGGGGCTTCTATCCTGGTACCAGTACAGGTGAGGCGAGGGGTTGAGCAGGTAGAACCGGATGTCAATGTGGCTGGAAAGCCGGTAGAAAAGATCGATATGAAAGGCGGTCAGAATCGATATCCCGAACAGGGACACCCTGGGGAGTCGCTCTTTTAATAATTGCACACGTGCGGGGTCATCGAGTGCGGTGGTAATGTACGCCGCCAGAGCGGTCTTATCCGGCATCTCCGCGCCGAGCTTTTCCCTTACATCTATCCATAGGAAGGCTTGCCAGTCAAGGGAAGAGTCCCGCGTAGAGTTTTCGTTCCATTCGCTGATCATTTCCGGTCGGTAAATCTGGTACTGGTCAAAAAGATCAGCGATCTTTTGGGCGAGGCCGAGGCGTTTGATCTCGTCACCGCCTTTATAATAGCCGGCGATCCGTGGATAACGTTGCTTAAACCGGGGATCCTCCAATGCGGTGAACAGCACCCATTGCAGGTTATCGGCTGCAAGCACCTGTTCCCTGGGTCCTTCCAGCCTGAAATAGACCTGGTACAGGATGTCGTTTGGCTTCACGAACCGCATATTAGCGGCGATCCCGTTTCTGTATGCCATCTGCACCTTGAGCCAATTGTTCATTCCCTGGGTTTGGGTGATAATAAAATCAGGCTTAAATACGTCGCCGGGCGATCGCAACAGGTCGGCGGAGAAAGATTCGGCCAGCCTTTCGAGTGAATTGGATACTTTTAGAGATAAAGCCATGGTGTTAATGCGTTGATGAAAACTTGAAATCATCGTTAAACCGTTCATTGATCCCCGAAACACGTTGGACCCTTCTGCCGGCGATCTCCCGGATCATGGTCTCTGTTCCCTGAATGATCACCTGCTTCCGCGCACGGGTGATGGCGGTGTATAACAGCTCCTGGGTAAGAAATGCGCCGCGGTCCTGTTCCGGCAGCACCACCAGCACCCGGTCAAATTCCGATCCCTGGCTTTTATGGATGGTCATGGCAAAAACCGTCTGGGCCTCGGAAATGTAATGTGGCAGGATCTCCCGCATTCCGCCTTTCCCATCCGGGAACCAGGCTTTTAAAACGCCTTGCTGATCCGCGCGGATAATGCCGGTATCGCCATTGAACAGTCCCAGCTCATAATAATTGCGGCCAATGATGACAGGCCTGTGCTCGTAAAATTCACCTGTGATCCGGATCAGTTTTCTCTTTTTTAAATATTCTTCTGCCAGGCTATTCAAGCGATAGACGCCCCTTTCTCCCTGCCTGACCGCACACAGAATGCGCAGGTTACCAAATTTTTTGTAAGCCTCGCTGATGTCTTTCTCCGCGATGAATGCTTCGAAGCCATCCAGAAATGCTGATAAAATATCCGGATCATAGGAGTGGTCGATTTCAACCTCCCCCGGCACGGATTTAATTGCCCCCGCGTTGCCCGCTAAAATGGCGGTGCTTACCTTTCCGATACCTGAATCCGGCCCGAAGCGGCGGCTTTTTATTAGCTCCACGATATGCCCGCACAAGGGATGGTCCTGGGGGACGGTGGGTAATGCACATAGGGGCTTAAGAGCGGCCCCGGTTTCAGGGTCGGTGACATTGATGCGATGTTCATCCTGACACAGGTCACCCAGGATACTTCCGGCTTCCACGGAGGCCAGTTGGTGCTTATCTCCCAGCAGGATCAACCGGCTTCCTTTTTTCACGGCATCCAGCAGCTTGGCCAGCAGGGCCGCGTCTACCATGGATGCCTCATCCACGATGATGACATCCTCGCTCAGGGGATTGTCCGCATGATGCCTGAAATGGGGACTGCCGTTCACCGGCTTCAGGAGCCGGTGAAGCGTCATGGGCTCCAGGGCCCTGATCTTTTCCGATGCCAGATCAGGGTTGCGGACAAGCGCCTGAGCAAGTGATTCTGCCATCCGCATCGCCGCTTTCCCGGTGGGTGCGGCCAGCGCAATGTTTAATGTTGGTTCAAGGGCATAGAGAACTGTCAGCATATTTGCCAGCGTCGTGGTTTTACCCGTGCCGGGCCCCCCGGTAATGATGGTCAGATTACCAATCGCACCTAAGAGGACCCCCGCCAGTTGCCAATCGGTTTCCGGGGACTCACCGGAATCATCCGAACGGGGAAACAGGCGCTGTATCAATTCTTTTTGGTTCAATAAGGCCTCACATCGTGCCGTTCTTACGGGCGCTTCTGTTTCCAGCAAACGTCTGATACCTTCCAGGATCATGGTTTCATAACGAAAATACCGCTGGAGATACAAGCGCTCGTGGTGCAGGATGAAGGGTTGACTTTCGCCAGGACCTGCTACCAGTTTTTCGCGGGAAAGATCGGGGATACCCTTAGTGATCAATGGCTGGTACACCGGGGGTAGATAATCTTTTTCCTGATCCAAGGCGGAAAGGTCCACACAAATGTGGCCCTCACTGAGTTTCTTGGAGACCAGGTAAGCGTACGGAGCTAACCGCTCCCCGTGAAAGAACGCGGCAAATTGCTGATGAACATCGTTTATGATCGGTCTCATACGGGTATTTAAGTGTGGCGTCTGTCTGGCCTAATGGATTTCCAATTGTTTTTATGGATGTCGTGACTTCCAGTTTTCATTATTTTGGTAAATCTAACTTTTATTGAAGTTTTTGTCAAATGAGAATACACTGATGTACGACAGCAATTATATCCCCAGAGGCTGGAACGGGGCTACGTTTCTTTAAATACAGCATTAATGATTACAAGGGAAGCCGATACAGCAACAATATCGTTTCCTTTCATATGGTGTAAAGCATAAGAGAAAACCCATAGATTGGTAACGCACATTTCTTGACAGGGTATGGCGTAAGTGGTGTGCAGAGACCGTAACTGTCTGGGTGTGATTTTAGTAGTTGATTAAATTGCTTGGGTAGTCCAGGCCCTATTCTGTGACACGAGGCAAGGGCCTCTTTCAGGTCATTGTTGATAAAGGGAGAAACCAGAAGATTTTCGAAAAACCAGTATTATCGATCAATGGAAACAGTTTAATTAAAAAAGGAGTGTCTGATGGGAGGGGGACCTGGTTTATGTGTATGGAGATTGCTGTAATGGCTTATTTTTTCTTTACATCCGTCAGCATCTTTTCCAGCATGGATACCTTTTCACGTTCACTTTTCAGCAGCGCTTCATATAATCTCTTATTTTCTTCAAGGGCCTCAAGCCATTTTTCCATCGGGTTAATGGAGCAAAATAAGCTTTCAATAGAAAAACTAATTGCTTGGTTTTGTTAAAGCTCATTTTTTAAAAAGTCGAGCGGCAGCTTTGTGAAAATAAGGTTCTTAGAGAATCCCCTATCTTATTTAACTACCAACCATGTGTAGCCTTGCGGGGGTATTTCTACTTCCATATCCACCGAATAATCCCTATTCAATTTATATGCTTTTGGTTTCCCCCCTTTTACGCTGATGCTTGCAACAGCCGTTAATCCCGTATAGTACAGGGGTAAGTTTATGGTTCGTTTGATCGCGGTATCTAACGGGTTATACAGCATTGCAAGGCCTTTTTCTTTTAGCTTAGGATTTACATGCAGAATGCCATCCCAATCTCTGCCGTCAGCCCGGCGCAGATGAATAATGTCTGAGTTTAAAATATCCCGGTATTTTTTATACCATTGTACCACGCCCTTTACCATTGCTTCCGTTTCCGGGGTATCATATAGTCTCGGTCCCCGGTAGCATGCCTGTACACCGCTGCCGAAATTTTGTATGAGATGGGTCTTGTAAGCCGCCAGGTGTTCATGCAGGGGCTCAATGGTAGCCGCGGCGCCACCTCCATGATATTGTACTAATGGCACGAACATCCAGCCCATTGAAGGCGTCTTTTGCCAGGTTCCGTCATAAATATTCTGCCGTTCTATGATGATCTGCTGAGCACGCGGTAAGGACCAGTTTGTCTCCCTGTAGCCCATTGCCACTTTATTGGAGCCACCCAGGAAATACCAATCCGGTGCATTCAGATAAACGCCTCTTTCTCTTAGCCATTGGTAAAAGGATACTTCATCCCACCATTGTTTCCATTGTGAATCTAACAAGCCTTCATGTCCCGGATGGGTGGTAGATGCACAAATATCGCCCGGATAAGGGCCATCGTTTTCCAATATATCAAATCCGGTTTTTGTGATAAATGTTTTTAATTTTTTGATATAATCCAGTCCCCATTCACTGCCGAGACAAGGAGCATTGCCAAAGATCGCTCCGCCAGGCTTACCTGTTTTAGGGTTAATCACATCATTGGCTGCATCTATATGGCGACTGGAAAATAAGGAGTATCCCCCTAATTCGATTCCTTTGCTGTGTGCATAATCCACCAGCGTTTTATATTTTGCAATATTTACGTCGCTGGTATCTTCCATGTTCAGCCCGCTGCCAAAACTGAGGATCACCATTTCAAAGCCCACTTGCGAACACTGATCGATAGCGGCTTTTACCTTTACGGGATTCGTGGTGGTAAGATGGAGGAACATGGGGTTTTCTGTTACCCACGGTGCCAAAATACGATACATCTTCCTTTCGGCCAAGCCGCAGCGCTCTTTATCATAGCTGTCATACATCAGCTCATAAGTATGAAAGGACTCAAATGTTTTGTGGGGAGAAAGCTTATACCAGGGGCCTATTGGTGGTTTGCTGACCAATAAACAGGGCGTTTGATAGTTGTAATTTACTTGGGTGACATATTGAGAATCTCTCATCCAATATGTAGTATGGTCAGCAGCATGGGCATCCATTCCTCCGAAGGAATAATTGCTTTTTATAAAAATATGGGGCGGCTGTAAATGGCCGTCAGCGCCTGTAGCATTGCCATTTTCGACCATTGACAATAGTTCACTTCTGAAAGAATCGACACGGATATCATGCATACTTTTATTTTGTATGGTGATCCATTTACTCATCAGCGGAATATTATCGTACATTTCGTAATGTACATCGACCGTTACGCCAGGCAATTCTCCTTGTGGCGGTGAAAAATGAAATATGGTTTCTTTGCCCTTGGGCGGCCAGGTTTTATTTGTACTCCAACGCCTTGGCTTCCATGTAAAACGGGACTTGATTTCCTGAATTTGAAAAGATGTAAATTTAAAAGCAGAAGTATCCCTGGTAAACCTTTTCAGCCAATCATCTTTAAGGTAAGCATATTCAAATTGTCCTCTGACACCACCGATATGATATTTTTTACCATTGATCGTTACGACAGCTTCTGGACGGATGCCCCTTAGCATTTCTTTACCGGTCTCCAGGTTTTTGAAGCTGTAGCAGCCAAAATAAGGATCAAGCCTGAAGGCACGGTTCACCAATCCATTGGTGATGATCAGATCCTGGTGGTCTTTTGAGCGATAGATTCCGGTAGTAAAATTGCCCTGTTCCAGTAGCCAGTCATATTTGAGTGGTTGATCTACCGGTTGGTTAAAAACAGGTAAATCATCGAATGATGTTTGGGAAAATACAGGAGTATTTGAGAGTATCAACGCTGCTATCAATGGTAATAATCTTTTGGAGCGCTTTTTTAACGCCGCTAAGCTTGTGTATGCCATGCATTCATATTTAAGGTAGACAGGTATTTATTGAATCATTGAATCACCCGATAATAGCTTCCGGGTAACAGCACGCGCAGTTACCGCACCGTAATAAATAATCTGAAAAATAGGCATTAAATAGCATATTAGATAAAAAAATTGCCATGACTTTATTTCATTACGGTTTTAGGTGCTTCTCGCGCCAGAAAGAGGGATGCAACCATAAAAACTTACGCCGATAATAAAAGCGGCGTGTGATCTATCCAGACTTGGTTCACCCGGTCCACTTGATCCTGCAGTGACATTTTCCCAAAATCCGGCATATCCATTGAACCAGGCGAAATGGCATTCATCCTTATTTATAATCGAGCGATAAGCCTCTTGCCAATGAAATAACGGCCGCTTTTGCAACGCTATACATCGTATTTCACAGGACGGTCCGTTGTACACGTTCGACCCGGTTAGTGTATTGGAAGCGCCGTCATTTAAATATGGAAGTGATTTTTTACAGTGAAATAGGAGTTTTTAAAATTCAGGTCGATATAACGGTCATAACCTTTTCCGTTACTTCGGTGACTCCCATCGGGGGAACCCCGTCCACAACATCACCTGCATTCAATAAGGCGTCCACCTTCTCAAACCCTTTAGCCTCAGTGCTAAAGCGTTTCTTCACCATCAAGATTTGTCAGGTGTCCTTTTACACCTATAAAATTACCACCTGGTATTTCAACAGTGCTGGTCAACGCGGTCTCATTGCTTGCGGAGATGGCACCGGCTGCGCCTCGGTTTATAAATGCTTCAACAATACCAAATCCGATATCGTTGTTGCCGTCTATACACGGCAACCTTGTTTTCCAGTTTACTCCTTTTGAATTATTTTAATTATTTAATGGCACAAAGCCAGAATTGAAGAGTTATTTTTGGTAACTTTGTGCTTTAAAATAACGATAACACAGGCCTAATAAAGTAACATTATGGGGTTTAAAATAGAAGAGTTTCAAGAGGAACAAAGGAAAAGAATGAGAGCCGTTCAGGATGCAATGGACGCGCTGAACGGGAAATGGAAGATTTCGATTATTTCGTCTATTTGCTGTTACGGTAAAAGGCGATTTTCCGATATTTTGAATGATGTTGTCGGAATTTCCAACAGAATGTTGAGCAAAGAATTAAAGGAATTGGAAATAAACCGATTGGTAAAACGAACCGTCTTAGATACGCAGCCCATAACTGTTCAATATGAACTTACGGACCACGGAAAAACGCTACAAACCATCATCAGCAACCTTACAGACTGGGGCAATGTACACCGTATAGAAATTATTGGAAAATAGCCTTTGTCGGAAAGTCTGAATGATTGTCTTTCGTCTATTTTTTCAAGTATCGGGCGGTACGCTCGTTTAAACCTGTGGGTAGCCATTAAATATACGCAGCTTTGTTAATTCCCACAAGCCCTCCTGGCCTGACTTCCACTCTCTTAAACGCTTGATCCTCACCGGGCTAAAAGGTATTCTATTGTAAGCCCCCAAGCCAAGCCACAAAAAGTCCTAACGGTAGTAGGTTAGTGGCAAAGTCAACCGGCTTAGCTGTCAGCAGACCAAAGGTGACCAATTCTTTTACCGGTATGCGGATGATACTGATAACAGGGTCATCGGTGCTTCCACCAACCGTGACGGGCTGTTGTGGCACCAGGATGCCGGCTACCGCTGTTATCTTCATTGGCAGCTTGCCAGAGTGGAATCAGGCACACACAAGATGCAGGGAGTAGACTATGCCTATACCCCGTAGAACTGGCTGAAAGGAATTAACAGCAGCTCCCTGGGAGTGGATAAGGATGTGGCGGGTGACGGAAACAGTTCGGACATCTATGCCCCTTTACCAGGTATGTATACAGCTTCACTCTTGGGTATTAGCATCATGATTATACCCCCAACGGCAAGGTTGGTAATTGCGCCGGCCCTCTCCAAGCCAAAAGGCAGTCTGCGGGTGGGCGACAGCTACGGCTATGACCAATTGAACAGGATACTGGCCATGCGGCAGGATGCCATTGCTGGCGGGGCGACAGGCTGGGACAATGATGATATCATCATTGATAATAACCACTTAATAGAGCAAAAGTTAGCGTATGAAGAAATTTTAAATTAAAGTGCTTGTATGCAGCCTACAAAAACATATTGTGCTGATAGAGCCATTATTTAGCAGATGTTCGTTTCTTATTTAAAGTTGTGGGAAAAAACTACGCTTTTGTTGGTACGAGGGACCTTGAGTCCTTCATAGAGGGAAAAGCACGGGTGGAGGTGGATTTTAATATAGGTGGAAAGAAGGAAATAGACTTATGGTACCGCTTAAATTTCTCCTATTTACGGCTATTTCCGTCGTCCTGGTTGTAAAAATCGGGCAAGTGATAATGTAGATTTTAAATATAAGAACAACAAAATCGTGAAAAACATGATACTCTGATAATTGAATATAGGCGAGGGGTAACTGTGATGGTAGCCAGAGTGGCCGTTTTAAGGGTATTGCTGCGGATCGTGTTTGTCGGGCAATAGTGTTAATTTATAAAACACCAAAAAAAATTTTAAATTATTAGTTGTCTTTTGTACATTTACGTCTAGATCTTTTTTTATCAACCAAATCCTTATGAAAGTATGCCACACTTCATTTTACACAAACCGTCATATCCACGCTGGCGGAGTGTTTGCCATCAAACATCGATGATTATGAGTTTAACGTGTTTACTTGTAGTCATTTCATCGCTAACAATAAGCGCAAAAAGCGTTTCATCAAAAGTAAATCCTTCGCTAAGGCAGGCGCCTGCTCACGAGGTAACAGGCTCGGTAACGGATTCTACCAGCGGACAGCCGCTGTCGGGTGTAACAATAAGGGTCAGTGGAACCACGACCGGTACGGCTACCGATGCCAATGGACAGTTTCGCCTGAGTGTTCCTGATAATGCGGTGCTGGTGGTGAGTTACCTGGGATATACGACGAAGCGGGTTTCAGTGAATGGAAAAACCAAGCTCCATATTACATTATTGAACGCCACCAAGGGATTAAGCCAGGTGGTGGTCATCGGGTATGGAACAGCGAGAAAGGAAGATTTAACCGGTTCGGTTGCCCAGGTAAGTTCAAAAGAACTTACAGAAGGTGTTCCGACGAATATCGGACAGGCCCTTCAGGGAAAGGTGGCTGGTGCCCAGGTGATTCAGCAGGGCGGTGGTGTACCCGGTGGACAGCCTATCATTCACATTCGCGGCATCAATTCCATTAATACCAGTTCAGCGCCTTTGTATGTGGTGGACGGCCTTGTGGGTGTACAAAACCCTTTTCGGACTTTAAATCCTTATGACATACAATCTCTTAGTGTGTTAAAAGGGCCGTCGGCTACGGCTATTTATGGCGCCCGCGGCGCCAACGGTGTTATCGTTATCACCACTAAAAAGGGATCCGCCGGGAAAACAACGGTGACCTATGACGGGTCTGTTTCTGTAGGTGTCCTGCAGCGTCATGTGTATGCCGCCAATGCAGACCAGCTTTTGTATATCTATATGCAGGCCATCGCCAATACCCCCAAGTATGGAACCTTAAATACCAATAAAGATTACAGGGGCTGCTGCGGCACCGGTCTGACCTTCTCGGAGATGCCCTGGTTGTTTAAGCAGGTGCCTAAGGGAAGTTATATTATTCCCTTAGAAGGAAAAGACGGGAATTATTATGCTCCCAGGTTCAGTTCTAACTGGGAAGATGAAATGTTCAATCCTTCGGTTTCCACCAATCAACATGTGGAAGTAAAAGGAGGAAATGATAAGGCCAACTTCTCTCTCGCCCTGGGCTATCAATATGACGATGGCTTAATGCTCAAATCTTATTCCCGGAATTTTACCGGGAGAGCCACCGGAGAGGTACAGATATTCGACTGGCTGAATATGAAGGCGCAGATGAATTTCAGCAAAACCAAAAATACACATGATGACGGCATCCTGCGTTCAACGACCGAAGTATGGTCCTTCCTCCCCATTAAATATCCGAATGATCCCGATATCTATGGGACTTATGCCGGAAGATGGGGTACCAATGCCGATTTTCCTATCGGCGAACAATGGTATAACCCGGTCTATAGAAGGCATGAAAATGTAGGCTATGATAATATGTACAACACAAGGGGCGTGCTTAATCTCACTGCCACTATTACCGATCATTTAGATTTCAAAACAGTGTTTGCTGCCAATTTCAATGTGGCCAAGAGCAATGATTATAATGGCCGGATCTATGGCAGCACCGGATCTGCATCTATAGACGGACTCAATACCTTTTACTGGCAAAGCCAGAATTATTTCACCTATAAAAATACCTTTAACAAGAGGCACAACCTGGAAGCCATGTTGGGATTTGCCTGGTCGCAACGCGCCTGGCAGGGCTTTAATTTAGGTAATTCCATATTCTTCAGTGATTTTTATAAATGGCACAATATCGGTGTGGGGTCGGCTCCAAAGCCGAGTGTAGGCAGCTTTGACGGCGATAATGAATTGAATTCCTATTTTTTAAGGGTACATTATGATTATAATCACAAGTACCTGTTGACCTTAACAGGTCGTTTTGATGGATCTTCCAGGTTCGGACCCAATGAAAAATACGGGTTCTTCCCTTCAGTGGGTGCAGCTTGGAATGTTTCCCAGGAAGACTTTATGGATAACCTGGACTTTATCTCCCACCTGAAATTACGGGGAGAAGCGGGCATCACCGGTAACCAGGAAATTGGTACGATTGCTACGATTACCAACCAGGACATTGGCGGTTATGTAACGCAGGCGTATGTATCAGCCAACAGCAACATCATCTTTGGAGATGGAACAGCAACGGGTTTGTATCCATCCTCGCTGGGCAATCCGAATCTGCACTGGGAAACCACAAAAAGTTATGGTGTAGGTATTGATTTGGGTCTTTGGAATGACCGGGTCAATATCTCTACAGATTATTATTATAAGAAAACAACAGGTACCCTGCTTTATCTCCCGACTCCGGTATCCACAACCACCGGATCATCTATTCAGAATTACGGATCCGTGCAAAATAAAGGATGGGAATTTGCCGTGAACACCCGAAATATTCAAAATGGTAATTTTAGTTGGAGCACAACCATAACGGCAGCCTCCAATCGCAATAAAATTCTTTCACTTGGTCCGAACGGGGCGCCCATCTATACCAACCTGTCGGAAGGATATCCGGGGTCTGTATTGAAGGTTGGAGAGCCAATCGGCTCTTATTTTACGCTGGTTCGTTTAGGCGTATGGAGCACTGAGCAGGTGGCGGAAGCTGCATACTACGATTTAAAACCCGGTGATTTGCACTATGCGGATTTAAACCATGACGGCCAGATCAGTCTGCCCGAAGATGGCAAGATCACCGGACACGCTTTCCCTGATTGGACGGCCGATGTAACCAACCAATTCACGTATAAAAACCTTGATTTGGGCTTTGATATCCGCTTCGTAACCGGAGTGAACAGATATTTTGTTCACGAATCGGCTGAGGACCGGCAATTGGTTTCCGGTGGGCTGAATACGGTTTTAGATGCCTGGCGTCCAGATCATCAGAATACGGTTATTGCCCAGATGCGCGGTGGCAACCAGGGCGCTTATTACCAGGCGCTGAATGATAGTCATGATGTATATGATGGTTCCTACATTAAAGGTGCTCATGCAACATTAGGATATACCTTCTCTGATGGGTTCCTTCAACATGTGAATATTGCATCTCTAAGGGTGTATCTGAAAGCGCAGAGATTCTTTGTGCTTACCGATGCCTATGGTTATAATGTGGAAGGAAGTTCCTTAGACCAGGTAAGGTCTTTGGTTCCGGGTGAAGATAAATACGCTTATCCAAGACCGGCAACTTATACATTTGGTGTTAATATTCAGTTCTAACCCAATCATTCATCCGAAAAAATAGTTATATATTATGACTTACAAGAAAATATATAAAAGCGTGGTTCTGGTATTTGCACTAGGCCTGATGACAACTGCCATGCTCTTCATGGGCAGTTGTAATGATTTTTTAGCCGAGCGCCCTACGAGCAATTTAATAAATGGGCATCAATACGACGGTCCTGATGATATGGATGCGCTTAAGAATGGCCCCTACCGCGATATCCAACTCTGGGATGCGGGTGCCGGTACATTTAATTATTTGCCCTTGCAATTTGAATATTTTACCGGGGAAGCCGTTTGTGAAGATGCACATATCAGCTTTAACGACTGGAAAAATGACCGTGTAACAGGCGGCTTGCTGGACAATTTCAATACCCAGTGGCAGGATTGGTTCCAGGGTGTCCGGGATGCTAATTTTTCTATCAATACCATTCGTGCAATGACCGGGATATCAGACGATCAGCGTTCGGAAGCGCTCGGAGAAGTACGTACTATTCGCGCGTACTTTTATTTTAATCTTGTGCGTTATTTTGGAGACGTGCCGATGTTTACAAAAAATCCGGATAATCCAAGTCCTGCAGCGACTCAATTGCCGCGTACTTCATTAAAAACAATTTATGATAAAATCATTATTCCCGATTTGGAATATGCTGTTGATTCCAGTGCTTTACTCGATGCCGCATCTACCGATGGCCGGGTAACGAAATATGTTTCCAGGGCATTGCTTGCCGATGTATATCTCACCTGTGCCGGTTATCCTTATCAGGAAGTAGCTACCGATACCTCCAAAGACTGGTGTGAGAAAGGGTTATGGTCTATGACACAATATCCTGTTCCCAGCCAGAGCGCCAAAACATTCTTACAGAATGCACAAAAGCAGCTTAATGTACTATACAATGCCTATTCACTGGGACAATATTCGGATTTGCGCATGCCGTCCCGGAATAATAAAGGAGGCCTTATCTGGGAAGTTCAATATAAATCTGGAGTGGATAATAATGATTTAATTCGGTGTATGTTCCCCAACGCCAGCAAAATGTCTCAATATGGCAGTCCTACCGGCTCTTTTGTTCCCTCCATGCCCTATTATAATTCCTTTGCTACCAATGATAAGCGTAGGGACGCCTTTTTCTATGATCAGGATACATACGCCCAGCAGTATGATCCAACGGAATCTACGATTATTCATTTTGCCAGGCCTTATCTGTACAAATATTATGACAGGGATGCTATTAAGGGCAATGGGGAGTCCGGGCTCAACTGGCCACTGTATCGCTATGCGGGCATTTGTCTGATGCTCACGGAGGTCAACTGGACGTTAAACCAATTGGGTATTTCAGTATCGGCTAATGACATCACAAAAGGCATCAATAAAGTGAGAGCAAGAGCAGGATTGACTGCCTATTCTGCTTCGCAAGTGAACCTCAAGACAATTATGGCTGAACGCGCGTATGAATTGATCTTTGAAAATAAAATGATATGGGATCAGAGAAGAACTCGCAAATGCTTGATTGACGGGAATCACCAATTTGCGGGGATTGGGAATTTTGTAGGACATAAATCTCCCGTTTACAACTTTGCTTTTGGAGTTAAAAACCTATTGGCGCCTATTCCGACAATTGAAATCACGCGGAATCATAAAGCCCAGCAGAATTTTCAATATACACCGCAACAGGGGGGGTAGTTTTATAAGAAAGAAAAAGAAGTTGTCAAACAATACAATGAAGTTATTAATAAGTACTAAACTCATAATACAATGAAGAACTCAGGGATACGACTATTCTTATTGGTCAATGTATTAATAGCGGTAACAATGGTAAGTTGTAGCCAGCCTTATTTTGAAATTCCTACGTTGCCGAATGGGGAACCGGATATAACAAAACTTTCGACCACTTCTGTTAATCCCGATCCTGTAAGGTCGTCGGATAGCAAATTTACGGTGACTGCTTATTTACCCAATGCACATGAAGGGGACAAAATTGCAGTCCAGTGCCTGAATAAACAGGTACCAAAAGGGGGCGGTAAAGAAGGGTATCTTCCCATATCCGGAACACAAAAAGAATTGACGGTCGGAAGTGATTTAAAGGTTTCGGTTACCTATACGACTGCTGAAGCAAAACTCGTTCAAGTAGGGGATGACGTATTGGTTGTCTTTGGAGGAAAGACAGCCTCTGCCCAACAGAAGGTGACATTGACGTTGTAAGAAATGCCATACAACAGTCTAATCTCCATGAGCAAAGAGTGCTCTTATGGAGATTAGGCTGTTTTAGTTTTATGGGGGCCAGTATGTGTAACAGTGATGTCTTTCCTCTCTAAGATCCTGATTATTGTCGGTTTATTGATCAGTTAGGGCCGGGGCAAGCTACTGTGGCTCGACAGGATTAAACATTTATTACCAATCCGATCGATTCCGGTTTTATGGTGATTCCTGCATCATTGAGTAAAGAAGTTGTTATTTCTAAATTAATCGGAATAAGCCTGATTGGCCTTACTAATTCCATGGATGAATGACCAAAATGTTCCAGAATAAGAAAGCAGCCGTGAAAAATCATTTCATGACTGCTTTCTTAATGTGGTCCCACCAGGACTTGAACCTGGGACCACCTGATTATGAGTCAGGTGCTCTAACCAACTGAGCTATAGGACCTTTGCTTTGATGAAATAAAGCAAAAATGATTAATCTCCGTATAAACGGGCAGCAAAAATAAAGAATTAAGCCATTCATCCGAATATTTTTTCGTTTTCTTTGCATCATGCAGGAATTCAAGGCAATCGTTTTTGACCTGGGTGGCGTATTATTGAATATTGATTACCACCGTACAGAACAGGCTTTCATAGCACTGGGGGTTCGGCAATTCCCCGAATTATACAATCAACATCACTCCGGGACGCTTTTTACGGACCTGGAAACGGGTAAGATCGATACTTCCACCTTTATTGAAGCAGTGAAAAAGCAATCTTCCCTGCCGTTGAATGATCAGCAGATCCTGGATGCCTGGAATGCCATGCTGCTCGATTTTCCCCTGGAAAGAATCAGCTTGCTACAGCGGCTTGCCCGGAAATATGACTTATACCTGCTGAGCAATACCAATGCCATTCATCTGGAAGCATTTACAAAGCTTTTACAGGTGACTGCCAATTTGCCTTCCCTGGAACATCTCTTTCGCAAGGTCTATTATTCTCACCTTATCGGAGCCCGGAAGCCGGATCTGGCAGCCTATGAATACGTCATCCGGGAAAACAACCTTGAGGCCGCCAGGACACTTTTCATTGACGATACACCCGGAAATATTGAAGGCGCCGCGAAAGCCGGATTGCAGGCGGTTTTATTAAAGCCGCCAGTGACTATCATTGAATTATTAATGGATGTACGGCCATAACCAAAATAAAATACTCTTCATTATTCGTTCTCACTTACCACAAATGGTTAGGGGGCTGCTAGACAACAGCCCCCGTTTTGTAACCATATCCTATGAAAAACCAATCAAATGTAAAATAAGGGGTGTTTGGTTTGCCGCGTCGTCTCGTCAAAGCGATATTTCTTCCCGTAAAAGGGGCGATTACGCTTTTTTCTTTGGACGGTTTTCTGGACATTGCCTGCTGCTTGTGGCTTATTCGGAGGAGGTGCCGGTTCGCGATTGATACCGGCATTATTTGAAACAACAGAATGAGATATTGAAGCTACCACCAGCGTGTTTCGTGGGATTTGTTTTACGTTTAGAAAACGTTGTAAACAGAAAGGTTGCCGGCGGTTTTACGGGAACCATCTACAAAAGGTTGTGATTTATTGGCGTCATTGATGCTTTGAGGGCATGCGTAGGGAGTACTCAAAAAATAAAATGCACTGGGTGGGAGATTTCTCACTTGCCACAAATGGTTAAGGGGCTGCTAGACAACAGCCCCCGTTTTATAACCATATCCTATGAAAAACCAATCAAATGTAAAATAAGGGGTGTTTGTTTTACCGCGTCACCTCGTCAAAGCGTTAATTCTCTCCGTGAAAGAACCATTATACCCTATTTGTCAGGTTGCTTTCCAAGTGAAGTATTTTTACGGTTCGAGGTCATTTAGGTTAAACAAAACATGTATTCCGGCATATGCTATGTAATTTTGCCATGAATTTTAACATGATTATGTAATAATGCGATGCATTCACGAATCCCTATTGTCATGAAACGATTGATGCTACTGATTTTCCCGGTATTGATTTTTACATTGTTTTCCTGTAACGGGGGAGGGCAAAAGCCGGTTAGCATTAAGGTTACCATGCTGCATATCCCGGCTACGGTACAAACGGCCTATCTGGAAGAGATCCGGCCTGCGGCCACTTTCACCATTGACACTACGGCTATTGACCCGCTCAAGGGCTCCTTTACCTTTACATTTTATCCAACGGGCTCTGAAGGCCTTTATGCTATCCGGCTGGATGATACCACCAACCTGCTGCTGGCATTGGACAAAAATGAAGTGACCCTGAAAGGAGACTATGATCATCCGGGACAGTTACAGATCCAGGGATCACCCGCTTCAACGGAATTACAGCGCTTTCTTTCCGGCCTCAACGGGCAAAATCACCGCTTACGGAATTTGCTTCAGCAGCAGGATACTTTGCAGAAAATGCGCGCCCCCGACAGCGTGTTGAGGCAACATGCGGCGGTGATTGTCCGTCAGCGCAAGGCCCTGTTGGACACGATCTTGCATGAAGCACGTACCACCAACAGCCCGGTGAACGCGGTATTTGCCTTGAGTGTCCTGGATAATTCCGCCTCCTGGGAGGAGGGAAAAGCCATCTTTGACGGACTGGAGACGCGGTTTCCGAACAACGACCTGGTCACCCAAGCCATCACGTCCTATCACAAGAAGGTAAATGACCTGGGGCGAAGCATGGCCATTGGTATCGGGGACATGGCGCCGGATATCAGCTATCCCGATACTGCCGGAAAGGTGGTTTCACTAAAGGATTTCAGGGGTAAATATGTGCTGGTCGATTTTTGGGCTTCCTGGTGTGCTCCCTGCCGTGCCGAAAATCCCAATGTGGTAAAGGCCTGGAAAATGTTTAAGAAAAAAGACTTCACCATTCTGGGCGTATCGCTGGACACCAAGAAATCATCCTGGGAAAAAGCCATCGACCATGACGGGCTCACCTGGCACCACATCAGCGACCTGAAAGGGTGGAATTCAGCGCCGGCCGCCACCTACGGTGTGGAAGCCATACCGGCCAATTTCCTGGTGGATCCCCAGGGTAAGATCATCGCCACCGACCTGGAGGGCGATGGTCTGATCAGCAAACTAAAAGGGGTACTGGCCCGTCAGTAGGACGGGTTGGTATAAAGTACCTGCAGTACGGTCTGTCCCACTGCCTTGAGCGTATTTTTATCAATGATGCTCATATTGTCGTTTACTGTATGGTGCCAGGGCATGAAATCTCCGTTGCCCTGAAGGGCAATGATATCCATCGTGGGAATACCAGTGATCTGGTTGACAAAAACATGGTCGTCGGTAATGCGAACGTCACCCAGGTCGGTGTACCGGAAATAATCGGAATATCCGATATTGTTGGCTACATTCCATACCATGGTGGACTGAGGCCCGGCATATTGCTTGGTAAACCCTCCCCGGTAAAAATGAGCGCCTTTGCCGCCCACCATATCCAGCAGGATGCCGTATTGCGCGCGGTAGCCGGATGCCTTTGCCTTTCTTGACCAGTATTGCGTGCCAAGCCCCCAGGAACTATCATCTCCTTCCAGGCCCGCGTCTTCCACATCGGTGAAAAATATGTCCACCCCGATGGCCGGTGCTTTCCGGTGAAGCTGACGGGCTATTTCCAGCAATACACCTACGCCGCTGGCCCCATCATCCGCGCCGTCAAAATGCTGGTCCAGCGTTTTTTTGTCCGCATCGGCAAAGGCGCGGGTATCCCAGTGGGCCAGCAAAAGAATGCGGGTAGCGGACTTTGGATTAAAATGGCCGATGATGTTGATGCACCTGTAGGTCTTCCCGTGGGTGCTTAAAGGGGTCCGTTGGACCGAGACACTGTCAGCGAAGGATCTCATTTCGGCAATCATCCAGGCCGCACAATCGTCATGGGCGGGCGTATTGGGGATCCTCGGACCGAAAGCTACCTGTTTTTGAACATAACCATATGCACTGTCCGCATTGAAAGGCGCTATGGACGCCGGTTTGTTGGTGGCCGCGGTGTTATTTTGGGATTCTTCCTGAGAGGTATTGGAGTGGCATGAGAACAACACGAAAGAAGCCATGCAGGCAATCATTAAAAGAGGTCTTCCGGTTTGATGCATTATTGATATTTTGAGCGCAAAGTAAATAAAAACCTTTGTAAAGGCCGTTAACGGAACGCTAATCTTGACGGTTTCCTCCGGAGGACCAGAGACTGGCAAGGGGACCTCCATGGATCTTCCCTATATTACGCCTTTCTTTCTGTCACGCCGGAATAATCGTAACAACAAGGCTTCTTCTGTCTTTCCGCCCGTATAAGCTACCGGGGATTTATGCCCTGTTTTAATCCCGGGCGCCTCCTTTTTCTCCGATAAACCAGTCTTCCCTTTCTTTGAACAGCACATTGAAGGTGGTTAGTGAGCCGTAAATGCGGGTGATATACTGTTGCATGTTGACCTTATCCTCATCACTGAGTTTCTTGTGGCTGTTGATTTGCTGTTCCAGCACCCGCAGCCGGTCCCTGAGCATCACGATCTTATGAAAGAACATTTCCAGCGGCAATTCTTTTGCTTTGATGTTGGGATCGGCGGGCCGGAGCACGAGTGTGCCCTTTTCCCAGCGGTCGCCCAGGGTCACGGGTTCGGTGACATCGCCCCAAAGCCGGAGTATTTTCAACAGCGAAGCTTCCAGTTGTGAGGTGGTTTCTATTTCCGGGGTCACATTTTCCGGGACCAATATTTCAAACTGAGGATCGGTCTTGTCTATCTCCTTGACACCACTGTTTTGGAAGGTAACCAGGTAGGCGGCGTAACGCACCCCCACGATCACGCCGGGGCCGTATAATACATGTTGTACACGGGAGCCGACACCCGCCTTTAACGCATCATCCTGCTCCATAAGAAAAAGTTTTGCCCAAAAATAAATAAAGAATCCTTAAAAGGGTAAACCTGTTTTTCCTTTGCTTTGCGCGCGGGCGACCCGGGAGCCGGGTTGGCGGTGATAAAGGATGTCTGCAGGCACCTGAGCCGTAGTTGTTCCCACGCTATTCTTACTTGTTTTCGTTTCGGACATTGCTTATTTCTTCTTACCTTTGCGGCTTAATAGCCGGGGGTTCCATGAGTGATCCGATCAAGCATGAATGTGGCCTGATATTTATCCGCTTACGCAAGCCATTTTCCTATTTCCAAAAAAAATACGGTACAGTCTTTTACGGGCTGAACAAGCTTTACCTGCTTATGGAAAAGCAGCATAACCGGGGCCAGGACGGCGCCGGTATCGCCGCCGTGAAATTGAATACCGAGCCCGGTTACCCCTTTATGCACCGCATTCGCAGCAATTCCAACCAACCCATCCCCGAATTATTCCAGAAAATATACGCAGAAGTAGAGGAGATAGAAAAATATCAGCCTGACATGGTAAAATACCCCGGGCTGATGAAAGGCAATATCCGGTTTCTGGGCGAATTATTATTGGGACACCTGCGTTACGGCACCCAGGGCCGCAATGATATTGAACTCTGCCACCCCTTCGTCCGCCATGATGCCATTCCGAACCGCAACCTGACCCTGGCTGGTAACTTCAATGTGGTAAATGTCCGTGAACTGTTTGACTTTGTAAATGTACAACCCGGGCAGCTGCACAGTGAATCCGACCTGGCGGCGATGCTGGAGGTGCTGCATCATTTTATCATTAAGGAAGATGAGAGGAATCTGGAAGACCTGGACCTGGTCAACGTCCTCAGGGAATCCGCGTCGATGTTTGATGGGGGATACCATGTAGGCGGCCTGTTGGGGAATGGGGATGGTTTTGTCCTCAGGGACCCGCATGGCATCCGGCCATCCTATTATTATATCAACGATGAGGTGGTGGTGGCCACTTCGGAACGACCCGCGATACAGACCGCCTTTAATGTGTCATTTGAAGAAGTCAGGGAACTGGGACCAGGCATGGCCCTGATTGTAAAGAACAATGGCGACATTCTGGAAGAGCAGATCCTGGAGCCTCGTGAAAAGCGCGCCTGCAGCTTTGAACGCATCTATTTTTCCCGCGGCAACGACCAGGAGATATACAAAGAAAGGATCTCCCTGGGGTATAACCTTTCGGAAAAGGTGCTCCATGCGATCGATTTTGACCTGAAGAACACCATTTTCTCTTTTATCCCGAATACGGCAGAGATCGCTTTCTATGGATTGGTCAAGGGTTTGGAAGATTATCTGAATGACATCAAGGTGCAGCGCATTCAATCCTGGGGAAAAGATTATGACCCGGAGAAGCTAAATGAAATGATCGGCAGGCGGGTACGCATCGATAAAATTGTGATCAAAGACGTGAAAATGCGCACTTTTATTGCCGCGGATGCCGGCCGCAATGAAATGGTGCAGCATGTCTATGATACCACTTACGGAACGGTCAGGCCGGGTATAGATACCCTGGTGGTGATCGACGATTCCATCGTGCGCGGCACTACTCTCCGGGAGAGCATTATCAAGATGCTGGACCGCCTGGAACCCAGGCGCATCATTGTGTTATCGTCTGCACCGCAGATCCGCTATCCCGACTGTTATGGGATCGATATGAGCAAGATGGGTGATTTTGTGGCCTTCCGGGCCGCCATCTGCCTGATACAGGAGCGCGGCAAACAACAAGTGCTGAAAGAGGCTTACAACCTTTGTAAGGAACTTGCAAAAACCCATACACTCGATGCCCAGAATGTGGTTCGCCTCCTGTATAAACAATTCACGGTGGAGGAGATCTCCGATAAGATCGCCCAGATCATTACCCCTCCTGACACCAAGGCGGAGGTGAGTGTCATCTACCAGTCCATCGAGACACTACACCAATCCTGCCCGCACAACCTGGGAGACTGGTATTTTACGGGTAACTATCCTACACCGGGCGGCAATCAGGTCGTCAACAAGGCCTTCATGAATTTTATGGAAGGAAAGAATACGCGGGGATACTGACCCCCTGAGCAGGAGAAATTAAAGAAAGTGAAAAGGACACGGCTGAAGCGAAAGGCCACTTTTAACTTTTAACTTTATATTTTTGTGCTTTGAGGGGCACGGTTCATCAAAATCTTTTTTATAAAATGGCGCATAAGAACATAGCAATCATTGGCGGAGGGAATCTCGGCACGTCGATCGCACAAGGTTTACTGGACAGCGGCTTTATCCGGCCGGCCAACCTGACGATCACCAAGCGCCGTGCGGAAACCCTCTCCCGGTTCAGTGACCTGGGCGTAAAGACTGAAACCGATAACATCAAGGCCGTAGAGGCCTCCGATGTGGTACTGGTAGCGCTGAAGCCTTATAATGTAAAGGAAGTGTTGGCGCAGATCACCCCTGCGCTCGATCCCGGCAGGCATATGCTCATCAGCGTCGTAACAGGGCTGTGGTTAGCCGATCTGGCGGCGATCACCGGTGATCAGATCCCGCTTTTCCGCGCCATGCCCAACACCGCCATTGCCATTCGGGAATCCATGACCTGTATCTGCCAGCAAAACGCCACCGCCGCACAAACCGCCTGGGTGACGGAGTTGTTTAACCAGTTGGGCATTTCCGTGAGTATTGATGAAAAACTGATGGACGCCGCCACGGTGCTCGGCGCCTGCGGCATTGCTTACGCGCTGCGTTTTATCCGTGCCAACATCCAGGGCGGCATAGAGATCGGCTTTGATGCGGCTACCGCCAGGCTAATCGCGGCACAGACCATCAAGGGGGCTTCCGAATTGCTGATCAAGGGTAATCGCCATCCGGAGGAAGAAATCGATAAAGTGACCACCCCCAAGGGCTGCACCATCGCCGGGCTCAATGAAATGGAGCACCAGGGCTTCAGCTCCTCGCTCATCAAAGGCATTACAGTTTCCTACAATAAAATACAGAAAGGATAGACCATGAGGGGCACGCCTCCATCGTATGGTCCTCAGTCCGGTCCCGGCTTTGGGAAATCCACAAACAGCAATGTTTTCTCTGCCGATTGAAAATCCGCCCAGCTATCTTCGGCAATGCTGAAGGCCGCTATGGCGCATGTGGGGAAGCGATCGATGGGAACTGCCGTCAGGCTGTCCGCCAGCATGCCCACCGTAGGGTTGTGCCCGAAAACAGCCACACAACGGGCATCATCCGGGATGCCCCGGATCACCTCCTCATATTGCTGAATGCCCGCTTCGTATAAACTGCTTTCGAGTTGGATCTCCCGGTCCGGGTAATCCCATACAGCCGCCATCCGGCGGGCAGTATTCCGGGCCCGCCTGGCGGCACTGGAGATCAGCAGGTCCGGTTTCATCCCTTTTTCCATTAATCGCCCGGCCATCACCAGAGCGTCCCGTTTACCGGTTTTTTTCAGGGGACGGTCAAAATCAGTGCCACGGGTACCCTGTTCTGAGGCGGCATGGCGGATCAGGAGCAATGTTTTCATGGAGGCAAAATTAACGCTTTGGTTTGCCAGTAAACCCTAAGTTTGCATAAATTTACGAATGCTTATGCGACGATTGCCGGTATACCTGTTTGTGATAGTGCTCATCGCCCTTGCCTTCTCCCGCTGCGCGCAGATCGTGGCGCCCACGGGCGGACCAAAAGACACCCTTCCGCCGTACCTGGTCAACGCCACGCCGCCTGATTCATCGCTGCATTTTAAAAGTAAGAAGATCGTACTGGATTTTGACGAGTTTATCCAGTTGCAGGACCTGCAAAAGCAGCTGATCATCGCGCCCAATCCCAAACGTCAGCCCCAGATCCGCTCCAAACTCCGGACCCTCACCATATCATGGGAAAATGATACCCTGAAGCCCAATACCACCTATACGATCAACATGGGCAACGCCATTGAGGATATTGACGAAGGGAACCCTTTAAAAGGCTTCAGGTATGTCTTTTCCACGGGGGATTACCTGGATTCCCTGGAGATCGGCGGCGAGATCAGGGATGCGCGGACCGGGATGCCTGACAGCACCATGGCCGTCATGCTGTACTATGACCTGACTGACTCGGTCGTTACCAAGGAGAAGCCCGTGTATTACGCCCGCACTACCGGGGACGGCTCGTTTTTGTTCCGGAATCTGCCCCATGGCACTTTTAAATTATTCGCGCTGAAAGACGCCAATGGTGATCTGCAGTACAATGACAGCACGGAGGCCATCGCCTTTATTGCTGCGCCATTGAAACTGGACAGCAACATCAGGGGCATCAACCTTTTTGATTTCCTGGAAAAGGAAAATGTTCCTGCCGCGGCAAAAGCCGCTCCCGCGGCCGCGCCTTCAAAAGAAAAAGGGAAACCGAAGGTAAAGAAACTGACCGTGCATGTCCAGCTTAATAACGGCGAACAGGACCTCAATAAACCCCTGCTTTTGGGCTTTGACGCACCATTGAAAAGTGTGGATAGCACCGGGATCACGCTGCAGGAGGATTCCGCCTATCATCCCGTCACTTTCGGCTTCACGGAGGATACCAGCCGCAAAGCGGTCAGGCTTTCTTATCATTGGAAAGAGCACACGCCCTACCGGCTTATCCTGGACAGTGCCTTTGCCAGGGATACCAGCGGCGTGGCCTTATCAAAAACAGATACCTTGAAATTCAGTACGAAGAGCCTGTCGGATTACGGTACCCTGACGCTCCATTTTGACACGAAGGATACGGCGCATTATGTGGTGCAATTATTTCAGAATGATGAAATGCTGCAGAGCGCTCCGTTGGGAGACGGCACCTGGAAGACAGACTACCTGAACCCCGGTGATTACCAGATACGCGTCCTGAAAGATGACAACCGGAACGGTCGTTGGGACAGGGGCTGCTATTTTTGCAAGGAGAAAAGACAGCCTGAGGAAGTATATTCGCTCAAGCAAAAATTTACGGTGAAAGCCAATTGGGATAATGATTTTCCAAACCTGAAATTCAATTTTGAACCGCAGGGGCTGCCGCTGCGCCAGCATAGCTTGAAAACTGATTCGCTGTCCACTCGGACGCTGTCAACTGACAGCCTTTCAACTGTAAAACCGGGGAAGTAACGACCTCGTGAGGGAGGAAAAAACCTCAATGTTCGTGGTGCTGGGTAATGTTTTTGAAGAAAACATACTTTACCAGCAGAAATGAAACTAAAATAAACACTCCAATAATCACCAGTGACAAGCTAAGGTGCTTCATTACCTCTGTAACCTGGGGGTGCGTCATACCGTTTGCGTCCATGATTCAAATATTTAAAAATACCGATTCGCTCCTGTTAAGAGGGAGACAGGTGCAAAAATAAGAAAGAAATCCCGAAATCCCGCAATACTTTATTTGTGACCAATGTGCTGGGTCTGTGCTTTTTACACACGCGTCCACGTTTTGTCAGGCAGGCATTTTTCGGGCTACTGAATGCTACCTTCACTTGTTACCTTTCTTTGCATTCACCGCGCCCAAAGGGAAATGCGGATGGCCTGGCCGGGGGCTGCCGCCCCCAGCAAAAATTTTGATAGATTTGCATTTCAAAAAACAGGTTTATGATGCAAGCGGACGCCGCCATAGCGAAATTACCCCGTCATTTTTTACCCGAGGACTTCCAGGTAACCACCTGGG